>JAITHB010000176.1 GCA_031280145.1 Oscillospiraceae bacterium
TACAAAACAATCGTTTGTCGGCAGCCTGAAACGGCGGCGTCCTTCGACGCCGCCGTTTGGAATTCCCGCGATTATTTCTTCCCGATACCCGGCAGAATCATTCCGCACAAGCCGCCGCCCGCGATACCCATTCCCAAGTCGGCAAGATACGAATTGAACGCGATAGGAACGCTGGACAGCAGCGATATCGCGACGATGCCCAGCAGCATGTAAACCAACCCGATAAAGATTCCCTTAAGCAGCGCGCCGTCGGCGTTCTTGCGCGTCACGAACCATACGCCCGCCGCGATCGAGATAAGCTTCAACGCCTGATTCACAACGGACACGACGGTCGCGCCGGGCGACAGCCAGCGAATGATGAGCGCGAACGCCGCAACTAAGATAATCGTCACAATCAGCGCGATAATGACGCCCTTGACGACGCTTCCGATGAAGCTTAACAATCCGCCCGACTCAGCGTTTCCCCGCGACCTTGATTTGATTGACCTGCGCGCGTGTGCAGCCGCCATATTTCATCCTCCCAAATTAAGCATATCCAAAATTTTCTTATCAGATTCCTCAAATCAGAATATGCGGCGATATGCTTGTTTATGTTCCGTATTCAAAAAATGATGTTGACTTTCACCTGTCTTTAAGATACTATAAGTCGGTGTGCATATTTAGTTGAATATAAAGAAATATGAAACGAAACAGGGAAAGGAAGTGTAATATCGATTGACATGGCTTTGGATAGTAATTGCGGCGCTGGTCGCGGGCGCGGCCGGCGGCGTTGTCGGATATCGGTACCGTCAAGATGTTACTGAAAAGAAGATCGGAAACACCGAGTCCTACACAAAACAGATGCTCGACGACGCGCAAAGGCGCGCCGAAGAGAAAAAGAAGGAAATGATCCTCCAGGCGAAAGAGGAAGTGCTCAAGCTTAAAACGGAACTGGACAGCGAAACGAGAGAGCGCAGAAGCGAGCTGACCCGCCTTGAACGCCGCGCCACGCAGCGCGAGGAGGCCTACGAAAAGAAACTGGACAGCCTCGACTCGCGAGAGAATCAGCTTCAGAGGAAGCAAGAGGAAATCGGAAGGCTGCACGCGGAAGCCACGGGAATGGTCGCAAAGCAGCAGGGCGAACTGGAACGCATAGCGGGAATGACGCAGGACGAAACGCGTCAGGTTCTCGTCGGGCGCATTCAGCGAGACGCGTATCACGACGCGGCTGTGTTGGTGCGCGAAATAGAATCCAAGGCGAAGGAGGACGCGGAGAAGAAGGCGCGGAACATAATCGCGCTGGCAATTCAGAAGTGCGCGGCGGATCACGTCGCGGAAACCACAGTCTCCGTCGTAACGCTGCCGAGCGACGACATGAAGGGGCGCATAATCGGACGCGAGGGGCGCAACATACGCGCGCTCGAAACCGCGACGGGCGTCGACCTTATCATAGACGACACGCCGGAAGCGGTCATCATATCCGCGTTCGACCCCGTAAGGCGCGAGGTCGCGCGTATCGCGCTTGAGAAGCTCATTCAGGACGGACGCATCCACCCCGCGCGTATCGAGGAGATGGTCGAGAAGGCGCGCCGCGAAGTGGACAACCAAATCCGCGAAGCGGGCGAGCAGGCGGTCTTCGAGACGGGCATACACAATCTGCACCCCGAGCTGGTCAAGCTGTTAGGGCGCATGAAGTACCGCACAAGCTACGGTCAGAACGTACTCAAGCATTCGATAGAAGTGTCGCACTTGGCGGGTCTTATGGCGTCGGAGCTTGGCGCTGACGTTCACCTCGCAAAGCGCGCGGGTCTTCTGCACGACATAGGCAAGGCGGTGGACCACGATCAGGAGGGCACGCACGTTCAATTGGGCGGCGACCTCGCGCGCAAGTTCAAGGAGAACGCGGAAGTAATCCACGCCATTCTAGCGCACCACAACGATATCGAGCCGACCACCGTAGAGGCGGTTCTGGTTCAGGCGGCGGATGCGGTTTCCGCGGCACGGCCGGGCGCAAGGCGCGAATCGCTGGAGAATTACATAAAACGCCTTGAGAAGCTGGAAGAGATTTCCAACTCGTTCACGGGCGTCGAGAAGTGCTTCGCCATTCAGAGCGGACGAGAGGTGCGCATAATGGTGCGCCCCGAAGACATAAACGATTCAGGCACAATCATTCTGGCGAAAGAGATTGCGAAGAAGATTGAGCATGAGATGGAATATCCCGGTCAGATAAAGGTATCGGTGATTCGCGAGACGCGCTCGGTCGATTACGCGAAGTAAATGAAGAGCCGGCAGTTAGGAGATACGCGGGCGGTTTTTTGTAAAGGGCGGGCGATGCATTGTATACCACGGGCGAGCCGGGGGCTCGCCCCTACAGGTCTTGATTATATTCCCGGTTGAAAGAAAACAAACGTTGTAGGGGCGCGCGCCTCGCGCGCCCGCATGTTGCGCGTACGCCCCACCCACAACGCAGGCAACCCTTAACTCTATTGGGGACACGCGGGATTCAGTATCCTCGCAGTCCCTTCTTTATTTGGAGACATAATGGAAAACACGGCATGGGTTCTTGACAAGCTTGCGGAAATGTACCCCGAAGCCAAGCCCGAGCTCAATTTCACCAACCCGTATGAAACGCTTATCGCCGCGCTTCTTTCCGCGCAGGCGACTGACAGACAGGTGAACGTCGTTACGGAGAAGCTGTTCGCGGCGTATCCGAACGCGCGGGCGCTTGCGGCTGCGGACGTCGCCGACGTGGAAGAGATGATCCGCTCGATAGGTCTGTATCACAATAAGGCGAGGAACGCGGTCGCCGCGTGTCAGATACTTATGACGAAACATAACGGAGAGGTTCCGCAAACGATAGACGAGCTGACGCGGCTTCCCGGCGTGGGGCGCAAGGTGGCGAACGTAGTTCTCGCGAACGCGTACGGCGTTCCCGCATTCGCGGTGGATACGCACGTGCATAGGGTGTCGGGCAGGATAGGGCTTGCGTCGTCGAAGAACCCGCTTCAGACGGAACGGCAGCTATGCGAAAAGATTCCGCCCGAATTGTGGAACGAGACGCATCTTCGCCTGATTTATTTGGGACGGCGCGTCTGCCGCGCAATCAAGCCGAGCTGCGCCGCGTGTCCGCTTGCCGCGGAGTGCGCGTACGCGAACAATAAGCAATCCTTATAGGGGCGAATTGGGTAAACCGCGGGCGACCGAGGCGGTCGCCCCTACATGAGTTTATCTGCATTCAATCGTATGGGTAACTTAAACCTGTAGGGGCGAGCCCCCGGCTCGCCCGCCCTCATAAATACAAGCAGAAAATCGGAGACAGCCCGATGAACGAGCCTGAATTATTGCACACCATACAATCCCCAAAAGACCTCGCAAAGCTTTCCGCGGAACAACCGGAACGCCTTGCGGAAGAGCTTCGCCAAAGAATCATCACAACCGTTCGCCATACGGGCGGACATCTCGCGAGCAACCTAGGCGCGGTCGAGCTGACCCTCGCGGCGCATCTCGCTCTGAATCTCCCTCATGACAAACTCATATTCGACGTGGGTCACCAGTGCTACACGCACAAGCTTCTGACGGGCAGACAGGAAGGCTTCGCGAAGCTGCGCGGCGACGGCGGAATCTCGGGCTTCCCCAAGATGAGCGAGAGCGAATACGATTGCTTCGGCACAGGTCACGCTTCCACTTCCATTTCGGCGGCGGTCGGGTTCGCCAAGGCGCGCGATATGACGGGCGGCAAATACAAGGTCGCGGCGATAATCGGCGACGGCGCGCTGACGGGCGGGCTTTCTTATGAGGCGCTCAACGACGCGGGGCGCATGAAGTCGCAGCTTCTTGTGATTCTGAACGACAACCAGATGTCGATAGACAGGAACGTCGGCGGCTTGGACAAACATCTGACGCGCCTGCGCGCCTCGCGCCGCTGGCACAGCGCCAAGCGCAGGGTGAAGGGCGGGCTGGACAGAATTCCCGTGGTCGGCAGCCACCTTGCCGACTTTCTGGAACTGATAAAGAGGAAGGTCCGCCAGTTTATCGTGAACGGCTCGTTCTTCGAGTCGCTCGGCTTCCGCTATCTGGGGCCGATTGACGGTCACGACCTGCCAAACCTCACCCGCGTTATGCGCGGCGCGCTGACCTCGCAGTATCCCACCGTGCTTCACGTTCTCACGCGCAAGGGCAAGGGCGACCCCGACGCGGAACGCGAACCCGAAAAGTATCACGGCGTATCGCTTCACCCCGCGAAGTCGGACGAGTCGCCCGCGTCGGAACCAAAGAACGATAGTCGCGGCGGCAGCGTCTGCGGTTCCGCGGAACAAGAGTTCGACTGCGCCGACTGCAAACGGTACGTCGGCGAAGCTTTGGTAAAGCTTGCGGACAAACATAAAAACGTCGCCGCGATTACCGCCGCGATGCCGATCGGCACGGGGCTGTCCGTGTTCCGCGAAAAGTATCCCGAACGTTTCTTCGACGCGGGAATCGCGGAGGCGCACGCGGTCACGATGGCTGCGGGTATGGCGGCTGCGGGTGTGCGGCCGTATGTCGCGGTGTACTCCACGTTCTTCCAGCGAGCCGTCGACTTTGTGATACACGACGTCGCGCTGCAGAAGCTGCCCGTCACTTTTCTGCTGGACCACGCGGGCTTCGTGGAGCATGACGGCGCGACGCATCAGGGCATATTCGACATAGCGCTGCTTCAGTCAATCCCCGAACTGATTATTCTCGCGCCGTCGGATATCTCGGAGCTGACGCGCGTGATTGAGGAATCCCATAATATCAACGCGCCCGTCGTAATCCGCTATCCAAAAGCCCTTCCGATGAAGCTTGACGACGATTCCGCAGACCCGTTCGCGTGGAAGACGCTGCGCGAAGGCGGGAACCTTTGCGTTATCTCGCACGGCGCGGCGATGGTTAACGCTCTGATTGCCGCGCGTATCCTTGACGCGCGCGGCATACAGGCGGAGGTCGTCCGCGCGTCGTCGATTAAGCCGATCGACGCGGACGCGGTGAACAGAATTATCAAGTCAAAGAAAAGCGTGTATATAGTGGAAGAAACGCCGAGGCTCGCGGGGCTTTCCGCCATTCTCGCGCATGAGTTCGCGGCGCGCGGCGCAGGTGCGCCAACCACGCTCGGCGCGATAGACGGCTTCCCCGAGCAGTATACGAGACGCGCGTTCGAGGAAGCGGCGGGGCTTACGCCCGAAGCGATAGCGGAGGCGGTTGAGCATGGCGCGAGATAAACTTCGCGCGGACGTTCTGCTGGTCGAGACGGGTCTCGCGGAGAGCCGCGAGAAGGCGCAGCGGATTATTCTGGCGGGTCAGGCGCGTATAGGTCAGGACCGCATAGGCAAGCCGTCGCAGATGATAGAGCGCGCCGCCGCGGTTTCCGTAGACGAGCCGTTCCCCTATGTCAGCCGAGGAGCGCTTAAGATACTCAAAGCGCTGGACGTGTTCGTCGCGGACGTTTCAGGCGCGGTTTGCCTTGACGTAGGCGCGTCGACGGGCGGCTTCACCGACGCGCTCCTTTCGCGCGGCGCGGCGTATGTTTACGCGGTGGACGTGGGCTACGGTCAGATTGCGGACAAGCTGCGGAGCGACAGCCGCGTGTGCGTCATGGAACGCACGAACGCGAGATACATGACGCGCGAGATGTTCCCGCTCTCGCCAACGCTCGCCGTGATGGACGTTTCGTTCATCTCCATACGACTTCTGATTCCGACGATATTCAATATTATCGGCGAACATGGCAGACTGCTGACTTTGGTCAAGCCGCAGTTTGAGGCGGGGCGCGGTCAGGTCGGCAAGGGCGGAATCGTGCGCAAGCAGGAAGACCATATTCGCATACTGGAGGACGCAGCGTCTTCCGTTTCCGATTTGGGCTTTCATATTAACGGAACGACGTTCTCGCCCGTGCGGGGGCAGACGGGCAACATTGAGTTCCTGTTTGACATTTCTCATAAAAACCATATTGAAAAAGATATGACAAACGGAAATCTTTGTGGTAAAATTGACCCAATAATTGCATCTGACGGTAAAGACGCGATAATACGACTGGTCGCGGAAGCCCACAATGCGTTTGCATAAAAAGGTTGGACAGTGATGCGCAAAGAACATCGGCAAACAGCAGCGCCTATTCATACGCTGGGATTCGCAGTGAATCCGCACAAGTTCGCGGAAGCCGAGCGCGCACTCTCAATCCTTTCCGACGCTTGCGCGCAAAACGGCATAAGCTTGCTTGAGACCGATATAACGCGGGCGGACTTCGTTCCGTCCTCCATTGACGCGCTGTTTGTGGCGGGCGGCGACGGAACGGTTCTGCATTTCGCGTGGGCGGCCGCGCTGCGCGGCGTTCCGATAATCAGCTTCAACGCGGGAACGATGGGGTTTCTGTCGGAAGCGCAGGAGGACGAGATAGAATCGCTCGCGGCTATGCTGGCGCAAGGTTCATACTATCACGAGGAGCGGATGCTTCTTCAATGCAAGGCGGAGTGCTGCGACTCCGAAGAAGCGAACACCCTCGCGCTGAACGACGTAGTGGCGTCGCGCGGAAGCTATTCGCGCATGGTTCACATAGACGTTCACGCGGACGGCGAATATGTCGGCGGGTTCTTCGGCGACGGCGTCGTCGTTTCAACGCCTACAGGCTCGACCGCGTACTCGCTTTCGAGCGGCGGCTCCATTGCCGCGCCGAACGCGAGGTGCATACTGCTCACGCCCATCTGCCCGCACTCTCCGCCCGCGCGTCCGATAATCCTGCCCGACAGCGCGGTGATAGACATAGACGTGAGCAGCCACGGCGAAGGCGGCGGAATACTTCTCACGCTGGACGGACGCGCGCCCGTCGCGCACACGGACTGCGTGTCGCTTACGGTGTCCGCAAGCTCGCAAAGGCTTCGCTTCATCCGCGTGAAGCCCTTCATGTTCTTCAGCAGACTGCGCGGCAAGCTTGCGCAGTGGTCTGAAAAGTAAAGGGCGGGCGACCGAGACTGTCGACAAAAGCTCTTTGCGCTGCGAACCGCGGGCGAGCCGGGGGCTCGCCCCT
>JAITHB010000181.1 GCA_031280145.1 Oscillospiraceae bacterium
AATTAACAATGAAAAACGAACGATTTACGGCTGCTGTCGATAGTCATGCGGGTGCTGTGCAGGGCGGGCGGGTGTGGAGGCGCGGCGGGCGAATGCTGTAAAGGGCGGGCGGCCGAGGCGGCCGCCCCTACAGATTTTACATTACCTGCACGATTGAAATAAACAATCCCCTGTAGGGGCGACCGTCCAGGTCGCCCGCCCTATGCAACACACGCGCGACTGACGATAGGGAATCCCCGTAGGGGGCGATTCACGTAAGTATCTCCAGCCTGTCTTCCCCGTCGTCCTCAAACACCATAAGCGACCGCACGGCAAGCCCGACCGAATCGCCCGCCGCAATGTGTTCCGCAAGAACGGGGTCCGCAATAACTCGCAGCAACACTTTGTCAGACAGCTTCACGCGGCAGTCGCATATGTCGCCGAGGAAGAAACGATTCGTCAGCGTTCCGCGCAGGTCTCCCTTGTCGGGCGCTGTAAACTTCACCGTTTCGGGACGTATCGCGACTATAACCTTTCCCTTGCGGGAATCGCCGCAGCGCAGCTTCTGATCGGTATTGTCGAGCGTGACAACGCCGCCCGAAGCGGCGCCGCGCAGGAACTCAACCTTGCCGACGAAGTCCGCGACAAAGGGATTCGCGGGATTATTATATATATATTCGGGCGTGCCTGTCTGCTGAACCACTCCCCTGTTGATTACAAGAATTCTGTCGCTCATCGCCATGGCTTCCGTTTGGTCGTGCGTGACATATACGACAGTTATGCCGAGCTGTGTCTGAATATCCTTAATCTCAAAGCGCATGCTCTCGCGCAGCTTGGCGTCGAGATTGGACAGCGGTTCGTCCAACAAAAGAAGCTTAGGCTGCGCGACGAGCGCGCGGGCAAGCGCGACGCGCTGCTGCTGTCCGCCCGAGAGTTGGTTCGGGAACCTTGCGGCGTACTGCGCCAAATGAACGATAGACAGAACCCTGTCTGTGCGCGTCTTTACATCCGCGGAAGCGGCGCGCTTTATCTTAAGAGGATACGCGACGTTGTCAAACACGTTCATGTGCGGCCATACGGCGTACGATTGAAACACCATGCCGATATCGCGCTTCTCCGGCGGGAGGAACGTCTTCCCGCCCGACACAAGCTTGTCACCGATATAAACTTCTCCGCTTGTCGGCGTTTCAAAACCCGCGATTATGCGCAGCATGGTGGTCTTGCCGCAGCCCGACGGACCCAGCAGGGTGTAGAACTTGCCGTCCTCGAATTCGTCGCTGAACGCCTTGAGGACTACGTTATCGCCGAACGCCTTCGTTACGTTGGTTATTCTTACCGTAGACATGGTTTCCTCCCTTAAGGAAATGAAAAATGAACAATGAAAAATGAACAATTAATGGCTGCAAACCGTCGGGCGATGGATTGAATACCGCGGGCGACCGAGGCGGTCGCCCCTACAGGTTTTACGATACCTTCACGATTGAAAGAAAGCAAACGTTGTAGGGGCGAGCCCCCGGCTCGCCCGTAGTATACAATACCTCGCCCGCGGTATACAATACATCGCCCCACTCTTAACTCTTCACTGTTAACTTTTCACTCTACACTCTTAACTCTTTACTAAACATACTTCTATATCGAAAAATTCCCTTTAGTCAGTTTATTCAGAATGAAATTCAGCAGCACGACGACCATCAGTATGCCGAACGCCATCGCGCTCGCCTGCTGCTGGCTGGTGAACGTCCAATATTCGTGAAGCTGAACGCCAATCACAACCGTGTTAGAGGAATACAAAAGCGTGGACATCGACAGCTCGTAGAAACTCGGAATGAAGATGAGGAACCATCCCGCAGCGATTGACGGCAGAATAAGCGGAAGCGTCACGTTCTTCATCGTGGAAAGCCAGCTCGCGCCCGAAATCTGCGAGGATTCCTCCAGCGAGACGTGTATCTGCGATATTGCGGAAACCACGGTCCGCATTCCCATCATCTGATACTTTATCAAGTACGCTATAATCATTATATATATAGTGTTGTATATGTTTATACCGAATTTGCCCGTCATCGTCATGATGAGACCGAGCGCGATAACCACGCTCGGCGAACCCGAACCCAACGTGATAAGGAAGTCGGGTATGCGCTTGCCCTTCACCTGCGTGCGCTGAAGAAGGTACGCCATAACGCAGGCAATCACGATTCCCACGGTCGCCGCGATGGCGGCATACGACAGGCTGTTGCGCATACCGTTCAGTATGCGGTCGCGCGTCAGCACCGTCTGCCAATGCTTGAACGTAATGTTTCCGTCCGCGAGAAGCGACTTGCCCAGGTTCTTCGTAATACTCGTGAACGCGACTGTCGCGAACGGCAGAATGACGACGACGAACGCGAACGCGGCGACTGCAAGCGTCACGGGAACGCGCCACTTGCGCAAGTCTACGATGGCAGGCCTTGTGGATTTGCCCGACACGGTTATGTATTGCCGTCTGCCAACGACGAAGTCGGAGGAATACAGAATGAGCGCAGCGAGAATCATAAGAAACAGCGCAAGGCACGTAGCGTCGGTGAGACCCTGCGCGTTTCCGATTGAAACGTAGTCCACTATGCGCGTAGTCACGGTATATATCTGACCCGGCATTCCGACAATCGAGGGTATGCCGAAGCATGACGCGGCGGATACGAACACCAGCATTGCCCCCGACACGATGGAAGGCGTCGTCATCGGCAGCGTTACCGTGAACAGCGTGCGAAGCGGCGACGCGCCGGATACGCGCGAGGCTTCTTCAAGCGAGGGGTCCATCTTCTCCATCGCGCGCGAGATTGTTATGAAC
Organism: Oscillospiraceae bacterium; assembly: GCA_031280145.1. Classification (GTDB taxonomy): domain Bacteria; phylum Bacillota; class Clostridia; order Christensenellales; family Aristaeellaceae; genus JAITHB01. The sequence goes on from JAITHB010000181.1 coordinate 2,804, forward strand.
GCGTATGGGTAGTAGAACGAGGTCAGCACCCATATCAGCCCGCCGAGCGTATATATGTTGAAGGGATTTTCCGCAAGACCCAGCAAATCCCGAATGAACACGTTCAGGTTTCCCACCTTGGGGTTGAGCAGACGCAGCCACGCCATCGCGCCGAGGTACGGCGGCACCATATAAGTGAGAACAAACAGACTGCGGAAGAACTTGCGCCCGTACATATTCGTGCGCCCTACCAGCCACGCGAGCGGGAACGCGATGAGCGTACCGAACAGCATGGCGAACGTCGCGCCTATCAAGGTGTTCTTGAGCGCCATCCAATTCAGGTCATACGTGTAGATGCGCTTCAGCGCCTCAAGCGAGAATTCGCCCGACGCGAACAGCGCGCGGTATACCATATACAGCAGCGGAAACACCTGAAACACAAGCATGAATGCCGCAATCAGGAATATCAGCGCCCATTTCACGTCGAAGCGTATGCGGCCGGCGGTCATTTGGCTCTCCTTTTGGTCGTTCGCGCGCGGATACAGAAGGACGAGGGTTTACGAATGAAAAACTAAAAATGAACAATTATTGGTTGGGGTTTGGTGTTGTAAACCACCCCGACAAATCTGCGGGTTTGTCGGGGACCCCGGGGAAATCGCCCCTACCTTATCGGCAATCGCGCGGGCGTTGCATAGGGCGGGCGAGCCGGGGGCTCGCCCCTACAGGTTTGGTTATATTCCTGATTGAACGAAAACAATCCCATGTAGGGGCGAGCCCCCGGCTCGCCCGCGGTTATCTATACATCGCCCG
>JAITHB010000145.1 GCA_031280145.1 Oscillospiraceae bacterium
ATTCTTGCATACCGATAGCCGACAATATGTAGGGGCGAGCCCCCGGCTCGCCCACCCGCATGAAAACAATTAACATCGCGGCTCTCATGTTATGCTTTAATCAATTCCGCCCGATAAGAATCAAGCTCGCGCCGATTACCGTAGATAAAGTGTCCGAGTGCTATCTCGTTCCATATGGGTTTGTCTGTCGAGTAATCGTGAACCGACGGGTCGTACACCAACAGGTTCTTGCTGCGCTCCTGATATGGATTGGGGTTCGGTACGGCGGAGAACAGCGCCTTCGTATACGGATGAAGCGGATGGCGGAACAGCTCCTCCGTTTCCGCAAGCTCGACGATACGACCCTTATTGATGACCGCTATGCGGTCGGAGATGAACCTTACGACGGACAGATCGTGCGCGATAAACAGATAAGTGAGACCGTGCTTCTTCTTCAGCTCGTTCAGCAGATTCAGAACCTGCGCGCGGATGGATACGTCCAGCGCGGATATCGGTTCGTCCGCGACGATGAATTCAGGCTCCATGATGAGCGAGCGGGCTATGCCTATGCGCTGACGCTGTCCGCCCGAGAACTCGTGCGGGAAACGGCTTGAGAACTCGGGAAGCAGCCCGACCTCGTCGAGCGCCTTGCGCACTTTCGCTTCGCGGTCGGCGTTATCCTTGTAGAGGTGATGGTTCAGAATACCTTCCGATATTATGTAATCTACCTTAGCGCGCTCGTTGAGCGACGCCATCGGGTCTTGGAATATCATCTGCATTTTGCGGATAACTTCAAGATCCATCTCTTTGGAAATCTTGCCGCTGATTTTCTGCTTACCGAAGAATACCTCGCCTTCGGCTATCGGGTTGATGCGCACAATCGCGCGTCCGATAGTCGTCTTGCCCGAACCCGACTCACCGACCAGCGAGAACGTTTCGCCTTTATATATTGTGAAGCTGACGTCGTCGACCGCTACAAACTTTTTCTTGCCGCTGCCGAACGTCACCCTCAAGTTTTTAACTTCTACCAAGGGTTCTTGATTAAGGTTCTCTATAGGCTGCGGTGTGTAAGAAACAACCAAATCCGCCGCCGACTTCCGCGCGCTGAGCTTGCGGATGGAATCGGGCGGCTCTGCCTTCGGCGCGCGGGAATCCAGCATCCACGTTCGCGCCTGATGGGTTTGCGTCACGTCGAACATAGGAGGTTCCGCTAAAAAGTCGATGTTGAGCGCCTTGCGGTTTCGCGGAGCGAACGAATCGCCGATTATCTTGTTGAACAGGTTCGGCGGCGTTCCGTCTATTATCGGAAGGTTTTCGCCTTTCGTGCCGAGCTGCGGAAGCGCGCCGAGCAGCGCCCAGCTGTACGGATGGCGCGAATTGAAGAATATCTCGCTAACCATGCCGATTTCGACAATCTGCCCCGCGTACATAACGGCGACGCGATCCGCAACCTTCGCCACAACGCCTAAGTCGTGCGTAATATAGATTATCGTCATGCCTTGATCTTGCTGGAGTCTGCGGATGAGGTCGATTATCTGCGCCTGGATAGTCACGTCGAGCGCGGTTGTGGGTTCGTCGCAGACGAGTATCTGCGGCTTACAGGCTACTGCGATCGCGATTACGACGCGCTGGCGCATTCCGCCCGAAAACTCATGCGGATACTGGTTATAACGGCGTTCAGCGTTCGGAATGCCGACCATCGTAAGCATACGGACAGCCTCTTTTTTCGCTTCCGCGCCGCGCAAACCTTGGTGTAGCTCGATCGCCTCCTGAATCTGAACGCCTATCTTCTTTAGAGGATTCAGGCTCGTCATCGGGTCTTGCGTGACCATCGCAATCTTCTTGCCGCGAATTGTTCGCCACTCGCGCTCCGTCGAGTATTTCACCAAGTCGTGTCCGTCGTATTTGATTGTGCCCGCGGTTATTCTGCCGTTGTTATCCAGCATACCGACAAAGCATTTCGCGAACACGGATTTGCCCGAACCCGATTCGCCGACAATCGCCAGCGTCTCGCCGTCGTATAGATCCAACGAGATACCGCGTATCGCCTTTAACCGCTGCCCGCGAAGCGTAAACTCAACTTCAACATTCTTGGCGGAAAGAATCGGCTCGCTTGAAAGAAGCTTCTTTACGCGCTTCTCCAGCGCGGCTTCCTCCGTTTGCTCTATATGCTTCGCGCCGCTCGTATTATCTGTCACGTTGAACCTCCCATCAAACATGGTTGCGCGGATCGCAAGCGTCGGATAACGCGTTGCCCGCAAGATAGAAGGTGATCGTTATCACGGAGACAATCGAAGCCGGGATGATAAGCAAATACGGATAATCGAGGAAGAAGCTCCGCGCGTTGCGAAGCAGTATGCCGAGCGACGGCGTCGATATGTCCATAAGCCCAAGATACGCAAGCGTCGTCTCGTACGCGATGGTGCTGGGTATCGCAAGCGCGAGGCGCAGAATGATGACGCTGACAAGGTACGGCAGGATGTTCTTCGTTAAGATGCGCCACAGCCCTGTACCCAAGCAGCGCGAAGCCAAGTTATACTCGCGGTCGCGGTACATGAACACAAGGTTGCGCACGTTTCTGGCCGTCGCCAGCCAGCCGAACGCGATGATGCCCAGCGCTATTATCATATAGCTTTTGCCTACCATGAGGGCGATCAGCGTCATGTATATAATGGTCGGGATGTTGTCTATCAAGTTATACAATTCCGTGAAGAAGCGGTCGAGCTTGCGGACATATCCCCATACCAAACCGATAATAACGCCGAGGAATATCTGCCCGAACGAAACCGATACCGCGAGTATAATTGAGGTTCTTGTAGCGTACCAAACCTGCGACCAGTAGTCGCGGCCAAGGTTATCCGTGCCAAACCAAAACTGCGAATCGGGCGAGGTGAACGCGAGCGCGTTGTCTATGCGCAGGCTGTGAACGTTATACTTGCCAATCATCGCGGCTATAAAAGTGAAGACGAACAGCAGGGCAAACACGCACAGCATAACCACCGCCGCCTTCTTCCTGAAGAAGTTGTGCCATACGCTTTTCCAATAAGAATACTGCGAATAACCCGTGCGCTCCGCGTCCTGCGCGCGGAACTCCGCGTACTCGAACAATTCCTTTTCGGACAGATGAGCTATCGTGTCCGCATCCGCCGCCCGAACCGTCTCTATATGTTTAGTCTTTTTATGGACATTCATTTCAATTTCACCGTTCATCTTTTATACTCTCTAAAGCAAAACCTAAGTCTTGCATATTTAACGCGTCTCCCCCTTGTTTATAAGGCGAATTCGCGGGTCAATCAAAGTCATAAGTATGTCGCCGAGGAACACGCCGACTATGCCGAGCGAAGCGTAAAGCATCACTATGCCCTGCACTACGTTTGTGTCGTAGCGGTTTATCGCGTCCGTCAGAAGAGGCCCCATGCCGGGTACGGAGAAGAAGCGTTCCACCAACAGCGAACCGCCGACTGTCAGCAGAATAGAATACGGCAGATACTGCGCCAGCGGAACGAACGCGTTGCGCAGAACATGGCGGAACATTACGCTGCGCGTGGATAAGCCCTTGAGCTTCGCCAGACGGATATAATCCTTGTTGAGTTCGTCTACCATATAGCGGCGCGTCCACAGCATGTAGCCCGCTATCGACCCGATGGATAAACAGATGATCGGCAGCACCGCGGAAGGACCGGGCTTTCGCACGGAATATAACGATGGCAGCCCCAATAATCGCGCGCCGAACACCAATATCAACGAATATGATACAAGGCTCGGCACCGCGTTGACGAACACCGTATATGCCGTTCCGATGTGGTCCAATATTCCGTCCTTGTTGCGCGCCTGAAGTACGCCGAATATTACGCCTATCACGAGAGATATGCCAAGAGCAAAGAGACCCAGACGCATTGAAATCGCAAACTTGCTTGCTATCAAGTCGACGACGGGTTTGTTTGTCTGAACGCGGCGCGACAGACCCAAATCAAGCTTTGTGAACAGTTTCGTGTAGAAGCGTCCGAGCTGTACGAGCGGATGGTCGAGTAGACCCGCGGCAAGCAGTCTGTCTTGCTTCTGCGCGTCGCTCAGCTTGATCAGTTCGTCTTCCGTAAAGAAGTAATCGGTGGGCATCAGACGCAGCAGCAAAAAAACAATCGTCACCACCAGTAAAACTGTGAAGACGGATTGCAGCAGCCGCTTTATTGTGTATTTGGTCATCTAATATCCACCCGGCTTTCTGATGTTTATCTCATGGGTTGCAATATCAATTTTTCCCATGTAGGGGCGAGCCCCCGGCTCGCCCGCAGTTTTGAAATATTCGGGCGACCGACCCACCCCGCCAAAACTTCGGTTTTGTCGAGGACCCCGGGAGGCGGTCGCCCCTACAATTTTACGATGGGATTACTTCGCCTTCAGCTCCGCATAATCCTCTGTAGTATATATGTCGGAGTTGGTCTCCCAGTTCACGTAACGGTAATTCTGGATGCCGTACGCGCTGTATATCTTGGAATAGTCGTTGATTGCCGTGAGCTGCCACACCGTTTCATAACTCCACGGCAGAACCAGCACGTGCTGCAGCATATACGCTTCAGCCTTCGCGAACGCGTTAAGGCGCGCGTCCTGATCGTCCGTTATAGCCTTCGCTTCGTTTACAAGCCTCGTGAATTCCTTGTAAGTCGCGATAAGCGTTTCGTCGGTCGCCTTGTTGATATTGCTTATGACCTGTGAATAGTAAGCGTTGTCTTCTCCGTAGGTTTCCTGTCCCAAGAAGTTAATCGGATCGCCGAAGTCCGCGCCCCAGCCGTTGATTAAGAAGGAGGCGAGCTGCGGGTTTCTGACTTCCTGAGTGATGGACGTTACGTAGGTATTCTGTCTGAGAACGACATAGTCGTCGCCCAATGTGTCCGAGAACATCTGCGTCAAAACGTCGGCGGTGTCTTTCGCCGTCTGGTTGCTTCCCTGGAACCAATAGTCAACATAGACCGGGAAGGTCACGCCAAGCGCGGTAAGCTCTTCAATAGCCTGCGCTTTGTATTCCGCGGCCTTTTCCGGGTCTGTGCGGGCGTATTCTTCATTCGAGTACTGGAGCCCGATTTCGTCGCGGACAAGCTGCGTGTAATCAACGCCTTCGGAGTTAACCGAAACGTTGTTGCCGGTGTAAACATAGTTCGTACCCGAAAGCGGATTGATTGCGTTTTGGCGCTTAAGATAAGGAACGGCGTCCAAGCCGTAGTACCAGCTGAGGCGGAACGCTTCGTTGGCAATGGCGGTGTTCCAGTTCACATCCGGTTCGCCCGAGGCAAGCTTCTTGTCATACGAGAAGTGAATCTGGTATGAGAACTTGGTCGGACGGGTTTCCGTAAGGTATGGATACCATTCGTTTGAGGGATTGCCGTAGATGGTGTTAAGGTTACTCTGCGAAAGGGTTACATGGTCGAGTTCGCCCGTCTGGAACAGCGAGAACGCGACGTCTGTCGAGTCGACAATCTTGATTGTGACGGAGTCGAATCTCTTTGTCGTGTCCGCCGCGTAGTAATGCGGGTTAGGCGTGAGAACCTTCTCGTTCGTGTGGATGTAGGAAGTGACGGTGTATGGTCCCGAATACCACATCGTGTCCCACGACACCGCGCGGTAGCCGTCGACGCCTATTTCTTCGATAAGCTTGCCCGACACGGGATACAGTCCGTTGTATGTGGCGAGCGTCGGGAAATAGGAGAGCTTGTCCGTGCAGGTGTAGATGAGCGTCTTGTCGTCTGGAGCGGATACGCCGACGAGTTCGAGGAACTTTTCAAGCCCTAAAGCCTTGACGACTTCGGCGCCTTCTGATTCCGTCAGAGCCTTGGTGTAGTCGTAGTATTCGCCCGCGCCTTTAATCATTTCAATAGGCATGGACGTGTTGGCGGAGTCGTTCTTCGCGAAGTTAAGAACCCACTCAAGACCGTAGAGCCAGTCTTCCGCTTTGACGTCGGCCTTGATGTTGCCCTCATAGTCAACCCAAGTCATGCCGTCGTTGAGGATGAACGTCCATGTTTGTCCGCCGTCTTCGGACGACCATTCCTTTGCGGCTGCGCCGATAAGCGCGCCCTTCGGGTCGTTCGTCAGCAGACCGTCGATAAGGTTGGTCGTAACGTTTGAGTCGACCGCCATCTGTGACAGTTGAACGTTCCACGACTCAACTTCGCGCGTCGCGCCGACTTCGTAGGTGTGCAGCTCCTTAAGTTCGTCGGCGGCTGCCCCCCCCCCCACGATACTCAGCAGCATGCAAAGAGCGAGCGCAAGGGTTAAAAGCTTCTTCATGCAATTCCTCCTAAATGGTTATGGTGTCATAGATAAAATTATACTCTTCCGAGAATTCAAGGAAAGTGTGAATCCAAGAGGAGTATTTACATCTATAGAGTGGATTGTAGCATAACATAATGCATAATGTCAACCAAGTTTCAGGTTTTCCGTGTCGAATTTGCAATTTGTTTTAGGCGCAATGTCATTTTTTAACGGATTGATTATTGGTCTGCAATGAGCTATGATAATATATATGAAGAGATTATTTAAGCGGGATCTCGTCCGCCCGATTGTATATATGGTTTTCACGCGAATCATTCTCGCTTTGACCGCCGCGCTTCTGCTCGGCGAATTCACCAAAACCGCGACAGCGCTGCCTATGCGCGCTTACGCGTTCATTTTCCTTGGGATATTCTTCCTCGCGTGCGGATGGATGGCGTATCTGCGCTTAGACGGAATCAAGCTGCCGACATTTGACAAGCGTCTGTTTGAATGGAAGCGCAAGCCGAAGCGTACGTACGGCGACATGATTGACCGCGTAGACGAAAGCGTCATAAGCTTCGACGAGCTGGAGGACGACGAGAAGGATTTCTGCCGATTGGCTGCGGATATTGTGTGCGGGGTTGTGTTTGCCGCGCTGTCGTTTATCTGAATTGGAGGGAGCGCCATGAGAATTGCAATCGTTGAAGACGACAGTCAGGCGCGCGAGCGCGTATCCGCCTTTGTTCGGCAATACTTTAACGAGAACGAGCGAGCGTGCGATATCCGCCAATTCACGGACGGCGACGAGCTGCTGGAAAACTACACAGCGGATTACGACCTCATCTTTCTGGATATTCAGATGGCGCGCCTTAACGGAATAGCTGCGGCGGAGCGAATCCGCAAGCTCGACCCTGATGTTTTCATCGTATTCATCACAAACATGGAACACTGCGCCATAAAGGGCTACAGCGTTATGGCGCTTGATTTTCTGCTTAAGCCCATCAACTACCGCGTGTTAAGCCAGCTCCTGACAAGAGCGGAACGGCTGCTGCGGGAAAAGAAAAGACGGTTCTTAACGCTGCCCACACCGAAGGGAATTCTGCACTTCAGCGTGTCGGACGTTTATTACATAGAAGTAGAAAGCCATACGCTGTCGGTCGTGACCGCGCAAGGCGTACACACTTTGCGCGGCACAATATCTGCCGTCGAGGAACATCTTGCGGATTATCCGTTCTTCCGCTGCAACAACTGCTATCTGGTGAATCTGTCGCAGGTCAGCCGTATCGAGAACAACACCGTTGCGGTCGGCGGACACGAATTGGCGATTTCGCGGCCAAGGCGGAAGGCTTTCATGGAAGCGCTGACTGATTACATCGCCGGGAGCAGGCTATGAACGAATTCACCACCGCGTATTTCCCGCGTCTGCACACCGCATTGGCGGAATGGCTGGCGTGCGCGGCGTTCATTGTTCCGCTGCGAAAGCAAGATTGGAAGGAGAAACAGTGGGCGTCCATCGCTCTGTTTCTTGTTCTTATGATCGTCACTTTCCACGCAATGGAACGCGCGGCGGCGGTTGGGTTTTTATGGATGGCGTTCATGCTGCTCGCAAGCGCGCAAATGCTTTTGTTCATATACCTGCGTTTCCGCCCGAGCATAGCGCAAACGATATATTGCTGGGCGAGAGCGTTCCTGTTCGCGGAAACGGCGGCGTCGCTGGAATGGCAAATCAACTATTACCTGATAAAGGGAGGGGTCGTATCTTCCATAAACGAAACTTATATATGCATGACTGTTGTGTACGCGCTGTTCTTCTGCGCCGTCCTTCTGTACCGCGTAAAGAACAAGAAGCGTTCCGCAGAGAAAATATCCATGAGCGAAGCTTTGAGCGCGGCAGGCATCGCTATTGGCGCGTTCGTAATCAGCAACCTTCAGTTTGCGGTATCGGGCAGCGTTTTTTCGGCTTCGCTGGGCGACGGAGTGTTATACGCGCGAACGCTGGTTGATATAAGCGGAGTTATAATGCTGTACGCAAACGGCGAACAGCGGCGCGAGATGTATCTGCGGTATGAGCTTGACGCGATAAGCAACCTTCTTCAAAGGCAGTATGAGCAATACCAACAGTTTGAGGCCAACAACGAAGCGATGCGCCGCGTATATCACGACCTGAAACATCAGATCGCCTACCTTGAATCGGAAACAAACCTCGATAAACGCTTGGAAAGCCTCTCCGAAATGAAGGAAATAATCCGCACGAACGAGTCTAAGGTGAGCACGGGCAATTCCGTTCTGGATACATTGCTTACCGCCAAGAACCTCATCTGCGCGGAAGAAGGCATTCAGATGAGCTGTTTTGCGGACGCAAGCAGAATAGGCTTCATTGACGCGATGGACATCTGCTGTATATTCGGCAACGCGATTGACAACGCGATAGAATATGAGCGAAAGCTTGCGGTTGCGGACGACAGGCTGATAAGGGTTTATATCGGCGCGCGCGGCTCGTTCCTTCTTATTAAAATCGAAAACTTCTGCGACGCCCGTATTGACTTCGACGGCGACACGCCTGTCACCACCAAGGAAGACAAGCATCTGCACGGCTTCGGTTTGCGAAGCATACGCCGCTCCGTCGAGAAGTATCAGGGGCATATCAATTTGGAACAGGCGGGCGGATGGTTCACGCTGACCGTGCTGCTTCCCATGCCGCAAACGCCGTAACAATCTGCGCTGATTTCGCGACAATTCAGGACAGATTTGTTCAATCTGTCTTTTTTCATGCTATAATTTGTGCAGGTTGGGCAGAGGTATTTATTATGAAGCATGAAGACATCGTATCAAAATTAACTCTCGCCGAGAAGTGCGGTCTGCTGTCGGGCAAAGATATGTGGAGTACGCGCTCCGCCCCAGAGCTTGGCATTCCTTCTATTATACTGTCGGACGGTCCGAGCGGCGTGCGAAGGCAGCTTGGCGCGGGCGACCAACTGGGGCTGAACGAGAGCGAGAAAGCCACCTGCTTTCCTTCCGCCTCCACCGTCGCGAACAGTTGGGACGAAGTTATCGCGCAAAGGGTCGGCGAAGCGTTGGGGCGCGAAGCTTCCGCGCTCGGCGTTGACGTTCTGCTGGGACCGGGGCTGAACGTGAAGCGCAGTCCACTCTGCGGAAGGAACTTTGAGTATTTCTCGGAAGACCCGTATCTTGCGGGCAAGATGGCGGCGGGATATGTAAGGGGCATCCAAAGCGAGCAGGTATCCGCGTGTCCGAAGCATTTTGCGGTGAACAGTCAGGAACTGCACCGCATGGCGAGCGACAGCGTTCTTGACGAACGCACGCTGCGCGAGATATATCTCGCAAACTTCGAGATTGCGGTTCGCGAAGGCCTCCCCAAAACCATCATGACAAGCTACAACGCAGTAAACGGCACATATGCCAACGAAAACGCGCATCTGCTCACCGATATTCTGCGCGGCGAATGGGGCTTCGACGGTACTGTGGTAACGGATTGGGGCGGAGGAAACGACTTCACGGAAGGCGTTCGCGCGGGCTGCAATCTGGAAATGCCGGGTACGGCGGACGACAGCACATGCCAACTGTACCAAGCTGTGAAATCAGGCGGAATCAGCGAGCGGGAAGTAGACCAAAGGGTTGACGAACTGCTGAACATGGTTTTGTGGGTGTCCGGAAGAAAAAAGGCCATCGTTGATTTTGACGCGCAGAACGAAATCGCGCGCGAAGCTGCGGAAGCTTCCATCGTTCTTTTGAAGAATGAGGATAATGTTCTTCCGCTGAGCAAAACCGCCAATGTCGCGATAATGGGAGACTTTGCGTCTGTACCGCGTTATCAGGGCGCGGGCAGCAGTCAAGTCAACGCTGTCAAGCTTTCCAACACGATTGACGCCGCAAATTCCATCTTCAAAGGTAAAATATCATTCTCGCGCGGCTTTACCCGCAAAGACAACCTTAATGAGGAGCTTGCGAACGAAGCCGCCGCGAAAGCGAAGAGCGCTGACGTCGTTTTGCTCTACCTCGGTCTGCCTGAAGTGTTTGAATCCGAGGGGCTGGAACGCCCGCACATGCGCATCCCCGATAACCAAATCAAGCTGCTTGAAAAGA
>JAITHB010000185.1 GCA_031280145.1 Oscillospiraceae bacterium
GGGCGAGCCGGGGGCTCGCCCCTACAGGTTTACTCTATCGTTATATTTCCTGATTATCACATACCGGAGGAAAACAATGCGCAAAAAACTGATCGCGGGCAACTGGAAAATGAACAAGACCCCAACGGAAGCAGCCGCGCTTATCGGCGAAATAATCAATCAGACAAGCGGCGCGACCTGCGACGTCGCGGTCTGCGTTCCATACATAGATATTCCCGCCGCGCGCGACGCGCTCAAGGGCGGCGCAATTTGGCTCGGCGCGGAAAACTGCCACCATAAGGAAAGCGGCGCGTATACCGGCGAAATCTCGACGGGCATGTTGAAATCGGTCGGCGTGAATACCGTAATCATCGGACACAGCGAGCGCCGCCAATACTTCGCCGAAACGGACGAAACCGTCAATTTGAAGACGAAAGCAGCTATTGCGGCGGGGTTGATTCCGATAATCTGCGTCGGCGAAACCTTGGCGCAGCGCGAAGCGGGTTATACCGACGCGCTGGTATCGTATCAAACCAAGATTGCTTACGCCGGTATATCTGAAAAAGACGCGTTGAATACGGTCGTCGCGTACGAACCCGTCTGGGCCATCGGCACAGGCAAGACCGCGACCGACGAGGAAGCGAACGAGACGATCGGCGTTATCCGCGAAGCGCTGCGCTGCATCTACCCAGGCGCTGCGGAAGATATACGCATACTCTACGGCGGCAGCATGAACGAGAAGAACGCGGCGGGTCTGCTGGCACAGCCCGAGATAGACGGCGGACTCATCGGCGGCGCGAGCCTTGCAGCGGAGAAGTTCGCGGCTATCGTGAAGGCGGCAAGCCTATGAAACCTATATCCGCCCTCATCATAATGGACGGCTTCGGCATATCGGAAGATACGCGCGCAAACGCGGTCTATACGGCGGGAACGCCCAATCTGGATAAGCTTCGCGCGAAATACCCCCATGGCGAGATAAGCGCGTCGGGCATGGACGTTGGTCTGCCCGAGGGTCAGATGGGCAACAGCGAAGTCGGACACCTGAACATCGGCGCGGGACGAATCGTCTATCAGGAGCTTACGCGCATAACGAAGGACATTCTGGACGGCGATTTCTTCAAGAACGAAGCGCTGCTTTGGGCCGTCCGCGGCGCGAAGGACAACGGAACCGCGCTGCACCTTATGGGGCTTGTGTCGGACGGCGGCGTTCATTCGCACAACACGCACCTGTACGCCTTGCTCGAACTTGCGAAGCGCGAAGGGCTGCAAAACGTGTTCGTTCACGCGTTCCTGGACGGACGCGACGTGCCGCCTTCAAGCGGGCTCAAGTTTGTCCGGCAGCTTCAGGATGAGATGGACAGAATCGGCGTCGGCAAGATAGCAACCGTCATGGGGCGTTACTGGTCCATGGACCGCGACAACATTTGGGAGCGCGTTCAGCTCGCCTACGACGCAATCGCGCTCGGCAAAGGTCTCACCGCGGAATCGGGAGTTCAGGCTGTCGCGCAGTCATATGAGAAGGGCGAGACGGACGAGTTCATGAAGCCAACCGTCGTGCAGACCGACGGCAAGCCGAACGCAGTACTCATGCCGAACGACGCCGTTATCTTCTTCAACTTCCGCCCCGACCGCGCAAGGCAGCTCACGCGCGCGTTCATCTGCGACGACGCAAGCTTCGATAAGTTTCCGCGCGCGAGCGGATACATTCCCGTGCGCTTCGTCACGATGACGCAGTATGACGCGACGTTCACAAACCTCGAAACCGCGAATAAGCCGCAGACTATGGAGAACACGCTGGGTGAGTATCTGTCTTCGCTCGGCAAGACGCAGCTTCGCATAGCGGAGACGCAGAAGTACGCGCACGTAACCTTCTTCTTCAATGGCGGCGTTGAAGCCCCGAATGCTGGCGAAGAGCGCGTACTCATCGATTCGCCGAAGATTGCGACGTTCGACCTCAAGCCCTCGATGAGCGCGTACGAAGTGGCGGCGGAAGCGGAGAAGCGGATCCTCTCCGGCGAATATGACGTTATGATACTCAACTTCGCGAACTGCGATATGGTCGGACATACAGGCATAATGGACGCGGCGGTTGAGGCCGTAAAGACTGTCGACGAATGCGTGGGGCGCGTTGTCGAAGCGGTGCGGAAGACGGGCGGGCGCGCGATCATCACGGCCGACCACGGCAATTCCGAGAAGATGTACGATTTTGAGAACGACGAACCGTGGACGGCGCACACGACAAACCCTGTTCCCGTGATAATCGTTGACGACAGCCGGATTGGCAAACAGGTACGCGATGGCGGCAGGCTGTGCGACCTTGCGCCGACGCTGCTGAAATTGATGGATGTTCCGCAGCCCGCTGAGATGGAAGGCGTATCGCTGATACTGTGATATTGTAGGGGCGATTTCCAATCGCCCGCCTGTTACGCGTACATCCCATACACACCGTAGGGAACATGCAATGTTTGTCTACGGTGAAACGGGACGTATGCGACACAGGCGGTCGATCGGAGATCGACCCTACAAGGATTCCTTACCTTGCCTATTGCTTCTTCCTTGCCATCTCGTCCGCGTCGATCCCGCTGTCCACGATGGCGGGCATTATGCCGGTCATCTCCGTGAACAGCGCTATGTTCTCTATGTCATACAGAGGGGCGTCGGTGGATTCGAGCGGCTTCTTATTGTTTCTCGGTCGTTTCATCGAATATCACTCCTTTCCGTTTTATAGCATTATTCCCTGCTTGAACGCGCTTGATTCGCAAACGCGTATGTATTATAATGTCTTCGACAGAAACAAAACGGCAGCCGTTGCTGTTCATTAAGGAAGGAATATACTTACAATATGGATGAAAAGGTTTTGGATCAGGAACAGGAACTTCTGGGCGAAGACGAGCAGGATATCGTCGATTTCTACGACGACGAGGGCAATCTGCTTCAGCTTGAAGTGATGGACTACTTCTTCTACAACGGCGACGAGTTCGCGGTCCTCATCGACGCGGACGCGGAATGCGATTGCGACGATCACGAAGATGAATGCGACTGCGAAGTTGAGCAGGACTTGTACATCATGAAGGTCGTCAACTCCACCAACGATGAAGGTGAAGAGATGGAAGAATTCCTGCCTGTCGAGGACGATCTTCTGGAGAAGCTCATCCCAATCGTGCAGCAGCGTTATTCCGACGAAGGCGACGACGATGACGATGATGATGATGATCTCGACGACGACGACTTCGACGATGATGACGACGATGATGATGATGACGACAATGGTGACGAATTAGACGGAGACAAGGAATAACGAATTTTGCAGGGGCGATATTTTTAACAGCGGGCGACCGAGGCGGTCGCCCCTACAACATGTTGTATTCATGCATATCGATAGCCAACACCATGTAGGGGCG
>JAITHB010000021.1 GCA_031280145.1 Oscillospiraceae bacterium
CCGGATTGAATATAACAAACATCTGTAGGGGCGACCGCCTCGGTCGCCCGCGGTTTACAAAATTGTCGGCAACAATACTCCCGCCCGCTGCATACCCTTACTCCTCATTCCTAATTAATATTACCTCGCGGTCTTAATCGCGCGCCACACGGTGTCATACGCCTTCTGCACGGCGATGATGTCGCCGAAGAACTCGCAGCGGTCGATTATGTCTTGCGTGGGGAACAGCGTCGCGTCGTAAAGCAGCTCCGCGTCTTCTTCCGCGATTAGCTCGATTGCGCCGCTGTTTGGCGTGCAGTACCATATTTCCTCAAAGTTCAGTTTAGCGATGTCGGGGCGGCACAGGAAGTCGATGAACTTGTGCGCGTTCTCGACGTTGCGCGCGCCTTTGGGTATGCACATTCCGTCGACCCATACGTTGCTGCCTTCATCAGGTACGACATACGCCAAGTCGTCGGAAAATTCCATCGCGTAAGCGGCGTCGCCCGACCACATTACGGCAAGAGCGGCTTCGCCCGCTATCATCTTATCCTTGGTCTCGTCAACCTGGTACGCCTTCACGATACCCGCTTTCTTCTGCGCAATCAGAAGGTCGCGCGCTTCGTCGAGAGCGGACTGGCTGTGCTCGTTAACGGAGTATCCCAGGTACTTAAGGGCAACGCCGATGGTGTCGCGGATGGAATCCATCATGAACACGTTGTCTTTGTTGGCTTCGTCGAACAGAACCCGCCAGCTTGACGCGTCTTCTATCATCGTGGTGTTGTAAAGAATGCCGACGGTGCCCCACATATACGGAACGGAGTGCGCTCCGCCCTCGTCGTAGCCGGGAGTTTGAAGCCAGTCCAAAACATACTGCGAGTTCGGCATAAGCGCATAGTCGAGCGTCTCAAGCAGATTCTGCGAGATAAGCCGCTCTATAGCGTAGTCCGAGGGAAAGATAACGTCGTAGTTCGACGGGTCGGCAGTTACCTGAACCAGCATATCCTCGTTCGTGGTGAAGCGCATGTAGTTTACGCGGATGCCTGTCTCCGCTTCAAACATTTCAAGCACTTCGTCGGAGATGTAGTCCTCCCAGTTGTAGACGTTCACTTCCTCCGCCGCGAACGCGGACGGCGCAAACAGCGCGAGGACGAGAGTCAGGGCAAGCGCGAATGATACAATCTTTTTCATTTTTTGATATCCTTCCATTTATTGTTATAAAGCAGAATTATGCGGCTTGCCTCGCGTCGCGCCTGTTGATTATCAGCAGCAGCGCGAGGACGACGGTGAACATTATCGCGGACAGCGCGTTGATTGTCGGCGGAACCTTGCGCCGCGTCATCGAGTAGATGAGCATGGACAGGTTCGCGGAACGCACCGAAGTAAAGTAACTGATAACGAAATCGTCCAGCGACATCGTGAACGCCAGCAGAGCGCCCGTCACGACGCCCGGCATTATCTCAGGCAGAATAACCTGCCGCATCGCGCGTCCGGGAGTGCTGCCCAGGTCGAGCGCGGCTTCGTAGAGGTGCTTGTTCATTCGGCGCAGCCGCGGCAGAACGGAGAATATCACGTACGGCGCGTCGAACGTAATGTGCGCCAGCAGCATTGTCCAGTATCCGCGCGGGAACTTCGCGAATATGAACAGCACCATCAGCGATATGCCCGTCACAATGTCGGGCGTGAGCATCGGCAGGTTCGTCACGTTCACATAGAGGCTTTGCATACCGGGCTTCATGGAGTGCATTCCGATTGCCGCGAGCGTACCCACGATTGTGGAGGCGACAGTCGCGATAAGCGCGATTGAAACGGTTACATAGAGCGCGTCCAATATGCTCTTGTCATGGAACAGCTCGATATACCAGCGGATGGAGAATCCGCCCCAGACTGCGCGCGTTGGGCTGTCGTTGAACGAGTATACGACCAGAACGATTATCGGCGCGTAGAGGAACACAAGCATGAGGATAACAAAGATAAGTCCGAGCTTCTTCACCAGAGCGCCCCTTCCTCGCCGTTCGCGCTTGTTCCCGTCTTATTGAGGATGCCGAGCGACACAAGTATCAACGCCATCATAACCAGCGAGAGAGCGCTTCCGAAGTTCCAGTCGCCCGTTGTGAGGAACTGGCTTTCGATGAGGTCGCCGAACATCATGAACATTCCGCCGCCGAGCAAGCGCGGTATGACGAACGTCGTCACCGCGGGCATAAACACCATCGATATGCCCGATACCACGCCCGGCAGCGACAGCGGAAGAGTGACGCGCGTGAATACGTTCAGCGTGTTTGCGCCAAGGTCGGACGCGGCTTCCTCAAGAAGGATATCTGAACGCTTGAGCACGGAGTATATCGGGAAGATCATGAACGGCAGGAAGTTGTATACCAAGCCGAACAGCACAGCGTTCTCCGTGTACATCAGCTTAACACGCCCGACGCCGACCCATTCCAGCAAGCGGTTGATAAGCCCCGTGTCTTCGAGCAGGCTCATCCACGCGTATGTGCGCAGCAGGAAGTTCATCCACATCGGAATGATGAACAGAACGACCAGCATGGCGGAGCGCTTCATGGCGGTCTTCGCGAGAAACAGAGCGACGGGATAACCCAAGGCAAGACAAATAAGCGTACACAAGAAAGCCAGCCAAAGCGAAAAGAGCAGTATGCCGATTATGTCGGGCGAGAAGAACAGCCGAAAGTTATCCAAGCTGAAGCTTCCGTCAATCGTGAAGGCGTAGTATACGATGATGACAATCGGCACGATTGTGAACAGCAGCATCCACAACCCATACGGAAACGCGAACCAGCTTCGCTTCATCGTTAATTAAGAATCCTCCGAAGAAATTACATCGTTATTGGGGATTATCTTGCTTGCCCTAAGGCATTTATGAGTCCGGGGCATTGCCCCGGCTCATTACGTGGATATTGAACGGTACGACGGTTATGCCGACGCGCGAGCCTTCTTCCTGCTTGACGGTCGAGTGGGCCTTCAGAACCGCGCACCCCACGTCTATCATCATTTCATAATGCACGCCCTTGAACAGTGTGGAAAGAACCGTTCCCGTGAGCATCGATTCTTCCGCGACCGCGCCTACCGCAACGTCTTCGGGACGCAGAACCACGTCAACCGTCGTTCCGCTTCCAAAGCCCTTGTCGACACAGCGGAACGGTTTTCCGCAGAATTCCACCAATTCGTCACGGATGAACACGCCGGGCAGTATGTTAGACTCGCCGATGAAGTCCGCGACATACGCGTTCTTGGGTTCGTCGTAGATTTTCTTCGGCGTGCCTATCTGTTGAATGCGTCCGTCCTTCATAACGACGATGGTGTCGGACATCGTGAGCGCTTCCTCCTGGTCGTGCGTGACGTACAGGAACGTAATGCCCAGCCGCTGCTGCATGTTCTTGAGTTCCAACTGCATGTCTTTGCGCAGACGCAAATCCAGCGCGCCGAGCGGTTCGTCCAGCAGAAGCACTTCGGGTTCGTTGACCAGCGCGCGGGCGATGGCGACGCGCTGCTGCTGTCCGCCCGAAAGCTGGTCTACTCCGCGTTTTTCGTAGCCCTTCAGCCCGACCAGGTCGAGCATTGCTTTCACGCGGGCGCTTATATCGGTCTTGCTTACTTTCTTTATGCGCAGACCGAACGCGATATTGTCAAACACGTTCAGGTGCGGGAACAGCGCGTACTTCTGGAACACGGTGTTAACGCGGCGGCGGTACGGCGGTTCGTCCGTTATGTCGCGCCCGTCGAAGAATACGCGCCCTTCCGTGGGATACTCAAACCCGCCGATAATGCGAAGCGTCGTGGACTTTCCGCAGCCCGACGGACCCAGCAGCGTCACGAATTCGCGCCGTCTGACATAGAGGTTTATGTTGTCGAGCGCGAGCGTGTCTCCGAAATCTTTTGTCACGCCCTGAAGCTCGATTAAGTGAAAATCGTCGACCACGAGGTGCTCCTCCGGATATTAGAATGAGGGCGGCGTTGAAACCCAAACGAGCCGCGCCTGCGCTCTGCCTGTGTTCCTTATCAAATGCGGGAGGTTCGTTTGGTAATAGAAGGATTCGCCCGTTTTAACCTTGTAGGAATCGCCGCCGAGCAGAAGCTCCACCGAGCCTTGCAAAACGTAGCCGAATTCCTCGCCCTCGTGCGGATCGTCCGTATCGGTCGCGCCGCCCGGTACAAGCGAGAGCATTATAGGCTCCATCTGGCAGCCCTGCGCGTTGGGCACCAGCCAAGTTATTTTGCCTGTCAGCGCGTCGGTGTCGTCCTTCTCAAACATTTCGGCTTGCGTGAAAACCACCTGCGTCACGGGCTTATCTTCTTTGAAGAATTCGCCGGGCGTAGTTCCCAGGCATTGCAGAATATCGACCAGCGTCGCGATGGAGGGGCTCGTTAAATCGCGCTCCAATTGGGAGATGAATCCTTTGGAAAGCTCGCTGCGGTCGGCCAGCTCTTCTTGTGTAAGCCCGAGCTTCAGGCGCAAGCGCTTTATTTTGTCGCCGATTTCTATTGAAAGCACCTCCTTGTTTTAGTATGTATATTGCTTACAAAGCGGTAAGAAAAAATTTTAGCCTTTGTTCTAGTTTACCGAAACTAAACTTTTAAACATTGTATATTAAACCACATTGCCTGTCGCGTGTCAATAGGTATTTACGGTTTTTTATGTCCAAAAAATGTAAAAGGTTACAGCTCAGCAGAAGCAGACAAGAGTGGAAAGAAGTGGTAGAATAAGGGAGAGATGAGAAATCCAGAACGGGATGTATTTCGGCAGTTAACAGAGACGATGGAGCGCAACGAGAAGCTGGAAGCTGGAAACAGCAAGCTGCGCAAGGAAAATCGTGGTCT
>JAITHB010000029.1 GCA_031280145.1 Oscillospiraceae bacterium
CCCCACCCCCCCGGTTTTGGGGGGTGGGTGGGCCTCGCCTCTACAGGGGTTTGTTTTCTTTCAATCGTGGATGTAACCAAAACCTGTAGGTGCGACCGACTCGGTCGCCCGCCCTTTACAATACCGATGGGCTTTGTTACATAACTGCAGCGTTTCATTCTTCTATCCATTTTAGTCAACTTGACGTTTCACATTTTATTTTCCGATACATACACTATAAGCGGAGACCCGAATCTTCAATTTCATACCTCGCCTTATTAAATCATATCAAATTCATCAGAAAAGAGAGTATATTATGGCATGTTATAAATCACAACTGAACAATCGAGCCGCGGCAAGGTACAACAGCTCAAGCCTGGGCAGAGTTTCGCCCAGAGCCGCTGAAACCGTAGCCGAAGCGCTCGAGCGCGTATTGGCGTCAATCGCAAACGGAGAAAACGCCAGCACAAGCATGATAAACGCCAGCCAAACAATGATAGCGAACATGGCGACGGCGGGAAACGTCGCCAATATAAGAAACGTAGTCAGCAGCGTCAAAGAGATGGCGGAAGCTATTTCAAGGCAGGAATGCGCATTGTCAAAGAAGCTGTGCGTATCGCTTGACGGGCTGTGCCACTGCGGCGAAGACCCCAACTTCCCAATAGAATGCTGCACTTTGTCCGACGAAGGCAAAGAAGCTATAACCAAAATAGTGGAATCCATCGACAATGAAGAAGCCGCGACTACCTCGTTGGTTATCACGGGTTCGGAAATGCTCTCGCAGATGACCGCTGCGGACGCGTGCAACGCGCAAACCATCCTGCTGTTCGACGACGTCGCGGGCCTGGCGAGCGCTATAGCGGACATCGAAGACGGCATGGGCAAGAAGCTTTGTCTTTCAGTAAACACCCTTTGCTGCGGAACACAAGGCACGGCATGCGATCTTACCGACGAAGTGAAGGATATGCTGGGCAATATGATAAGCACCATAGCGGACACCGAAGAAGCGGCGAACAACCTGGTAGAGTCCGGCGCGAGCACGCTCACTTGCATCGCGGGTAATACAGCTTCCACGGCGGCGCAGATGAACAGCGCGCTGGCAGGCGCGAAGAGCCTGACGGACGCCGCGGCGCGTATCGAGGAAGCCACCGCGAAGAAGCTCTCGTGCGCCGTAGCCGCCCTGTGCGACGTTTCGGGCGGCAAGCCGTGCGACTGCGATTGCGCCTGCACCGATACCTGCACGGCAGCCAAGTACGATTGCAACGGCAACAAAACGGGCGGAAACACCCCTTCCGGCGGAAGCACCGACTCAGGCTCGTCCGGCGGATGCAACTGCCCGGCATGCAAGCCTTGCGCGGGACAGCTCAGCCTGCCCATAAACGAATGGCCGACAAACACCGTGCTGACGTGCAGCAAAATTCTTGATATAGTATTCAATCCGAGCCTTTATGATTCAACAACTAACCCGAGCGCATATATCGCTTCCGGGGTAGCCGATCCAAACACATGGATATCTATCGGCGGAAAAATAAAGTTGCAGAACGCCGGTATATTCAACGGCTTCATCGAACTTGACGATATTTTTGTCACGCAGACTGACAGTCAGGGAAATTGGGCGTTTACAATGTATCAGCTCGTAGAATCAGGCTTGATCTACGCGGACGGAATCCTCAGGGAGCGGAATTATTGGAGCGACGGCGGAAATCACGGAATATCCTATCTGCTGCACGGTCAGGACTCATATTATGAAGCGGCTCCCGGCGAACCGAATTTCAAAAGATTCGCGGTGGATTATGCGTACGACGAAATCGTAAACTTTATAAACGGCGGATACGCAAACTTCGCAAGCGATATGGACTCTGAAATCGCTCAAATATGCAACACCGTTTCGACCCTGATAGCTATAGTTTTTGCGAATCTGTTCGGAAGGACGTTCTCAGGAATAAATATCGAGCAAAACGGATTTTCGGATATCGCTCTTTGTCTTGTCGTAAAAGAATATGTCGACGACCCGAGAATAGTTAAAGGCGTCAAAGCCGATAACCTTATCGGAACCGACGAAAGATGTTTTAGCGCCAGATTTGAAGTAACGTCAACAAGAGCTTTCTCGGAAGATGCGGTATCACCCCGGCTTCTTGAATCGCTGAATATTTTCAGAAAAGCCTTGTTCGGTATCACGGAGTAAAATCAAGCGGCAGATTGCAGCGCAGCTTGTAACAAAACAAGTACTCGCGGGGGCTTCGCGCCCCTGCGGTACATAACGATAAGGTGGTCGCCCGCATGAACTTATATAGAAATAATGAAATCAAATTTCCGCAAAACAATTGCTTCTGCGGACAATCCAAACCAAACTGCATCGAGTCCATAGTCGTTCGCGATTCGGCGGGATGCACGCATGAGGTTAACGTTCAGTTTCAACACGCCGAAAAAAATAATGACAGTAACTGCGCTCATATCCATAATTGCGCTCACGAATGCAAATGCGTTCACGAACATAAATGCGTTCACGAGCATAAGCGCCCGCGCGAGAACGACTGCCATAATGAAAGCGGCAGAGGGCAGTTTGCGGCTCCGCAGGACGTTTCCCTGAGCGTCGGAATAAACAATATGATAGTTTCGTTAGCGCTGCAAGATAACGCGATGGCGCGTCTTATTGAAATTGAAAGCGAAACGCTTCTGTCCATAGCTGCGGATAGCGACAGGCGCAGCTTGTCGGCCGAACAAATAATAGAGTTCAACAAATCCGTTGCGGATCTAATCGTCTGTATAGCGAGCCTTGAAGAAGTGAATAACTGCAAGATGAAGAACGCGATAACCGCGCTGTGCGACACGTGCGAAGTTGAACCGTGCGGGGGGACAAAAATAATAACCTAGACAATCACACAACTTCGCGAGCCGGCATTTCCGCTTTATCCTCATGGGCGCGCTGTTTGCTCTCCGCCAGCCATGCGTTGTATGTGTTTCCGAACTGCTCTATTTCGGTCAGTACTTTTGAAAACCCATGTCCGAGCTCAGAAAGCTGATATTCAACCCTTATCGGAATCTCGGGGAAAACGGTGCGCTCAATCAATCCCGCAAGCTCAAGCGAACGAAGCTGCTTGGTCAACGCGGATTGGGTGACACCGTTTATCTTTTTGGAAAGCTCGTTGAAGCGGCATTTATGTTCGCTCAGGAAATACAGAATCATGATTGTCCATTTGCCGGACAACAGCTTCTGAGTGGTTACATACGGACATATACCGAATAAGTTTGAGGAGTTGCTGCCGGTTTTCATAATAGACGCCCTTTCAATAGTCCGGCGCGCGGGCAGAGACCGCGCGAATCAGGAGAACGCGCAAGCGTTCTTTCCTCATATATATAACTATATATCAAATTACCGTTATTGTCAAGGTTACAATTCGTTACTACATAATATGGTGTTCGTATGATATTCTCAATCCGCTACGGGCTATTGTTTTTTGCATTCGACATGTGCTAGAATCTTTCAATAATACGAGGTGATTCTATTGCGCGAGACAGCGAAACACAAGCAGCGAAACTCTCTGATACAGAGCTTCGGGAAATACGTTCCCTTCGCGGCGTTTTCATTCGCCTGCATAGCGGGCGAAGCGATATGCGAGCTTCTGCAGCCGTCGCTGCTGGGCGACATCATCGACACGGGCATCGCTGCGGGCGACATGTCGATAGTCTACGCAATCGGTCTTCGTATGCTCCTGATAACGCTCATCGGAATGGGCTGCGCCATCGGTCGCGCCTTGCTCTCGCGTTACGCCTCGCAATGGTTCGGGCATGACCTGCGCTTGCGCGTATACGAAAAGATACAGCGCGTTTCGCTTGCGACAGCCGACAAATATGAACGCGCGACGCTCGTCACGCGCGTCACAAACGACGTACAGCAGGTGCAGGGTTTCACGAACGGAATGATGCGCTTCTATATGCGCGCGCCGATTCTGTGCGTCGGCGGTATCATAATGGCCGTGCGAAGCTCGGGCACGCTCTCGATGGTGTTGGTAATTGTTATGCCGATAGCAGCGGCAGTCGTGTTCTTAAGCTCGCGCGTGAGCTATCCATATTTCTTTAAGGTGCAGACCGCGCTTGACAGGCTTGGCGCGTTGATTCGCGAATACTTCAGCGGAATCCGCGTCGTCAAAGCGTTCAACCGTTTCGGCTTCGAGAAGAAACGTTTTGAGGACGCGAACGCCAACTTGTCGGAAGCGTCGCGCAGGTCGGATACGATTCTCGCGTACTTCAAGCCGCTCGTCGCGCTTATCATACATATCGGAATCGCCGCGGTTATTCTTATCGGCGGATGGTTCGGCGAGGAATCGGGCAAGGTCGTGGCGTTCGTCAATTACATGACAATAATACTCAACTCTATGTCCATGTTCTCAAACATTATAAATCAGCTTGTCCGCGCGATGGTTTCGGGCAAGCGTATCAACGAGGTTTTGAATGAGGAAAATGACAATGCAGACGCTGCGACAGGGGCGAGCAGGGTTCTTGCGCCTTCCGGCGATTCAATCGGCAAGCTTATATTCAAGAACGTGAACTTCAGCTATCCAAGCTCATCCCGCACCGCAATAGACGACCTGAGCTTCACGGCTTCAGGCGGCGAACGCATAGGAATCATCGGCTCGACGGGTTCGGGCAAGAGTACGATTATCCGCCTGCTGCTTCGTCTGTATGAGATATCAAGCGGGCAGATTCTGTTTGACGGGCAGGATTTGCCCAATATTTCGTCGGAAGCCGCGCGCGCTCTCTCCACGGTCGTGCTTCAAAGCAACCAACTCTTTACGGGAACGATTCGCGACAACATCAAGTTTGGCGACGAGAACGCGAGCGACGAGGAAATTCTGAAGGCATTGGACGCGGCGCAGATCGGCGGATACGTCCGCTCGCTTGAAGACGGGCTTGACGCCGTGATCGGACGCGGCGGCGTTAACGTTTCGGGCGGACAGAAGCAGCGCATGACTATCGCCAGAGCGTTGGTAAAGCTCACAAAAAGCGAGCGGCTGCGCCTGCTTCTGCTCGACGACTGCACGAGCGCGCTTGACGCTCACACCGAAGCCGCGCTGATGTCGGCGCTTCTTGAATATAAAGCAAACACGATAACGCTGATTGTAAGCCAGCGGATACGAACGGTGAGAAACTGCGACAAGATTCTCGTTATGGACGATGGAAGCTGCTGCGCGTACGGTACGCACGACGAGTTGATTGTGAGTTCAGAAGTGTACCGCGATATATACGAATCGCAGATCGGACTGCCGTCAAGCAGCCGCAAAGTTTCAGGTGTGAGTGAGGCGGCATATGCAAAATAAACAGGGAAGCGTTCCGCCGGTTACATCAATGCCGGGGCGCTCGCAGCCCGCGGGACCTCCGTTCATGCGCAGGGCGTCGGGCGTTAAGCCCAAGAACATGAAAAAGACGCTCGTTAGGCTGTGGGGGTTCTTCAAAGAAACAAAGAAAAGCCTTGCAGTAATCTTTCTTCTCACACTCCTGTCCGCAGGCGCAACTCTTGCCGCGCCCGCGCTCATCGGTCTGGGCGTAGACGCTGTGGAAAACATATGGCACGGCATGTTAGATACGCACCCGCTTCTGCTCGCCGCGGGGCTTCTGCTTCTCGCCTATCTCACGACGGGGCTTTGCGCCCTGCTGTCGGGAGTCGGCATCGCCGCAATCTCGCAGCGCACCGTGAAGCTTCTGCGCTCCTCCCTGTTTGACAAGATGCAGTTCCTGCCGCTCTCCTTCTATGATACGCACGCCCACGGCGACCTCATGAGCCGCGTCACAAACGACATAGACAACGTCTCGACGACAATATCCACCTCGACGGAACAACTCATGAACACGTGCATATCGCTTGTGGGTTCGCTCGTCATAATGCTTACGATAAGCCCGATAATGACTGCCGCGCTGCTCATTCCCGCGAGTATAGCGATCGTGTTCACGCAGACCATCACGCGCAAATCGCGTCCGTTGTACCGCAAACAGCAAGCCGCGCTCGGCGAGCTGATGGGGCAGCTTGAGGAGAGCGTCTCCGCGCTGCCTGAAATTCACGCGTTCAGCCGTGAAGAGCTGCAGATTGAACAGTTCGAGCGCAACAATCTGAAGTACACGAAATTCAGCTTGAACGCCATGCTGTGGATCGGTCTCATGATGCCGATGATGAACGTCATAAACAACCTGTCGATTGCGCTGATAAGCGGCGTCGGCGCGAATCTCGCGATAAAAGGGCTTATATCAATCGGAACAATCGCGTCGTTCGTCAGCTACAGCCGACAGTTCATCCGCCCGCTGAACGAAGTCGCGGACATATTCAACACGCTTCAAACGGCTGTCGCGGGCGCGGAGCGCGTCTTCGAGGTTTTCGACGAGCGCGCGGAAGTTTCCGACAAGCCCGACGCGGTGTGCATATCCGCAGAACAGGTCCGCGGCGAAGTCGTGTTCGAGAACGTCAGTTTCGGCTACGCTCCCGATAAGAAGATAATTGACGGCGTGTCGTTCCGCGTACCCGCGGGGTCGTCCGTCGCGCTGGTAGGTGAGACAGGCGCGGGAAAGACCACGCTGGTGAACCTTCTCGCCAGGTTTTATGAAGTGGACGGCGGGAAAATTACGGTGGACGGCGTGAGCGTCGGCGACATTCAGCGAAGCTGTCTCAGGACTATGTTCGGCGTCGTTCTGCAGGATACGTATCTGTTCGCGGGAACGGTTGCGGACAATATAGCGTACGGCAATCCCGAAGCCTCGCGCGAAGAGATTGTGGCCGCCGCAAAGAGTTCCGACGCTGACGCGTTCATTCGCCGCCTGCCGAACGGCTATGAGACGGTTTTGTCCGAGTCGGGCGGCAATCTGTCGTCGGGGCAGCGTCAACAGCTTTCCATATCAAGGGCGATGCTGCGCAGCTCGCCTATACTCGTTCTTGATGAAGCCACGTCAAACGTGGACACGCGCACGGAGGTGCGTCTGCAGCGCGCGATGCTCGGCATGATGAACGGACGCACGACGTTCATTATCGCGCACCGCCTGTCTACGATAAGACACGCGGACATGATTGTGGTTCTCTCGCAAGGGCGCGTCGCGGAGCAAGGCACACACGAGGAGCTGCTTGAGAGGAAGGGCGAGTATTATTCCATGTGGGCTGCGCAAGGGGTGTAGTCAGATAAACCTGCATGGGGCGATTTTAAGGCTGCAATGCAAAGGCACTGCATTACTCCCATGAATCGCCCGCCCGATGGTCGTACGACCCGATTCACCGCAGACAGAAATACGTACCCTACGGTATAGGTGGGTTGTACGCGACGCTGGCGGGCGATAGGACCCACCCCGCCAAATTTGCGAATTTGTCGGGGACCCCGGGGAAATCGCCACTATAAGGGTTTGATTTTATTCATCGGGATTGCAAACAAAACCATAATGTTTGTTTATGTCTATTCGTGGATATAACCATACATTTGTAGGGGCGATTTCCACTCGACCGCCCGATGGTCCGACATCCCGATTCACCGCAGACAGAAATACGTACCCTACGGTATAGGTGGGTCGTACGCGACGCAGGCGGGCATTTCCAATTGCCCCTACAGGTTTTCCCTAATCGACAAATTGTCCTTATTTATAAATCGGCGTTACAACTTTGAATCATGCAAGTCTTTCCGCATAGATTGTTATTGATACATTTTATATGTGCGTAAAGGAGGCATTACAATGCCTAAAAACAAAAATAGATCCAGATACGTTATAATGGAAGAAGAAACCGAAGCGCCGCGCAAGAAGAAATCTTCTCAGCCGCGGAACACATATCAAGCGGGCGCCATGCCGCAAATGCCGCAAGGAATGCAGCGTATGATGCCGCCGGGCGTTCCGCAAGGAATGCCGCAAATGCAGCAGGGGATGCAGCGCGGTATGATGCCTCAGGGAATGCCGCAGGGAGCGCAGCGCGGAATGCTAAACCACCCCGCCAAAACTGCAGAACCACCCCGACAAAACTGCGGTTTTGTCGGGGGCCCCGGGGTTTTGTCGGGGACCCCGGGAATGCCGAGCCCCGCGGGCTTTCCGAGTCCAT
>JAITHB010000042.1 GCA_031280145.1 Oscillospiraceae bacterium
TTACTATGTCAGGCGTGTCCATACATGCCGCGATCGTTTCGGGTCTGTACCGCGGACGCTTTACCCTGAACGGGATTCCGTCGGTGAAAACAACCTGTTTCAGGAATACCGTTAGCTTCCGAAATAGTCATTCCTACTTCTTCAAGCACACTCTCCGCCGTGTCTCGAAGCTGCGGGTCTATGCGGATAGTCAGACTGGCTGTTTTAGACGCCATAATATCACCTCTGCAATTATTCTATTGCATTGTATGCGCATCGTCAATACTTTATTCAAAAGGACGGAACAAGCATGAGCGAATACAGCGCGAGCATACCGATTTCCAAGACGGTTCGCGGTTATGAGATTAAGAGAATGCCGCTGGGCAAATATATAAAGTTCACGCAGCAGCTCAAAGAAGTTTCAAACGATATTACGGCGCATGTCCTTTCAAACAAGGCTGCGCTTGCGCAATTGATGCAAACACCCGCGACGACGCTTCCGCTGATCGCGTTTGACATAGTAGCTTCCATACCCGACAAGCTGTTCCCGATACTGGAAACCATATTCGATATACCCAAAGCGGTTCTTGAAGAAGACGCGGCTATCGGGCTTGACGGTTTGTGCGATATGCTTCTTGCGTTCGCGGAGGTGAACCGCATTGAAAATTTTACGAAAGCCGCGAAGACGGTAGCGGCAAAAGCGAAGACGATGCTTCAAGGCGTTTCAGCAGGCTGATAGTCTGCGCGTTAAAGGTCGGCATAACAAAGAAGGCGCTGCTCGAGGATTACTATCCGGGCGAGCTTGACATCGTGTTTGAGGAATACGCGGATATGAACCAACCGGATAACGAGCCGCGCAGAAAGACGCGCAAGAAACACTACAACTCCGCTGACGCTGTCGGCGCGTTCCTGCTGGGCATGTAATCAGCGGATTATTCCTGTCGCCAAACAGAAAACGACCGCGGCGATAATCAGAATTGATATGCAGTTAATTACGGCGCGCGTTTGAGAGAACCCGCGCTTTTTGCGTTCCGCCTTGCGCGGCATCGGCAGGCTGTAGAAGAATACTTTTTCCCAAAACGTCACGCCTTTTTCCTCCCGGCTTCTTGCTCTTACATTATACCATGGAGAGGCTAAAAATGGACCTGAAAGAACTTGTAATCCAATTAATGTTCAGGGCCGAAACTGGACCGCTTGCAGCTGCGCGCGAGCAGTTAACGCAGCTTTCGACACTCATTATGGGCGTTGGCAAAGAAGCCGCAAGCTCCGCCATGCAGTTTGAGACGGCGTTCCGCGGCGTTGAAAAGACGGTCGACGGAACGGACGCGCAGATGGCGAAGCTTCGCGAAGGCATCCTGAAAATGTCTACCGAAACGACGTTCACGGCGGTTGAGATTGCGGGTGTAGCGGCTGCCGCTAGACAGCTCGGCGTTAAGGTTCGAGACATAGAAAACTTCTCCGCTTCCATGCTGAAGCTGGGTACCGCCTCAAACCTCGGCGCGGAAGAAGCGGCTACGGAGCTTGCGCGATTTGCGGCCATCACCAACATGCCGATCGATCAGATAGACAGGCTTCAAGGCATGTCAAAATCGGTGATAAACAGATCGTACAATCTTTGCAACGCCATGTTTCAAGCCGCTGTCGGAGAAAGGCTTTTGAGACAAAACCATTGCTCCGGTATAAAAAAACCCGACGGCACATCCGGGAAACACAGAGCTTTAACGCATGATGAAATTTCTGCGATTGTCTCCTGCTGGAGAAAGCACAGGTTCGGCGCAATTGCAATGCTAATGCTGTTTGAAGGACTCCGTATAAGCGAGGCTTGCGCGTTCAAAACATCGGAATGCTATTCAAAAACAACCAATAAGCTTACTATAGAACGCGCTGTATGCTATTCAAAAGGCAAAGCAAAATTGGACGCGCTGAAGTCCGAAAAGCTGCGACCGGGAGCGGAAGAAGCAAAACGTCGCCTAGTCCCTGTTTTCGCACCGATTGTCCCGATTCTCGAATCGTCTTCAGGCTTGGTTTTTTCATGCGCTGACAGTTCTTTAGCCACGCCTTCGCGTGTTCGCGAGTCGCTGTTATCATTCAACAAATATCTTCGCAAAATCTATCCCGAACTATCAGCGCAGCCATTCATACGCTCGCATGATTTGCGGCACACTTTTGCTACAGAGTGCATAGCGGCCGGGGTCTCGCCCGTTACCGTCGCTTACTGGTTAGGTCACGCCGACGCCACTACGACCACGCGCATATACACGCATATTCAGAAAGAACGCGCTGTTTCAGACGTATCGGTTATGAATAATTATTTTGCGCCGATAGCTGAAATTCATCTCTAACCTTGGCATTTTCCTTGGCAAATATTCTAAACCCAATTTCATTACAGCCCATAAATCAAACTTAACCCCCACTTTTCTGCTTAGACAGCGAAGGTCTGCAAAACCTTTATTCCCCGGTCCGAATCCGGGTGGCGCCTCCATAGCAAACAAAAGGGATTGGCTTACCGATGCGCCAATCCCTTGTTTCTGTATTGGGCGGAGAACTGTTTCAGGTTATATCTGCAAAGTTATCGATGGTATACTGATCAAGACCCTTGAAATCTGGCTGAAAGAGCGTCTTGAAGTATCTGAGACAACGATAATCCCATAAGTTCCGCTTGTTTGGACATCCATTCGGGAATTGACAGCGTCTTTCTCACGGCCTTCGACCTGAATCTGCGCCTGAATTCGTCAAGGTCGACCATGATATGGGACGTATACTCATGCGGAGTTCGCCGCAATGATTCCACTTCCGAAGGGTTCGGCAATTCCTCACCGCAGTTCAACGCGTCGTCAATCCATGTTCCCATAGCGTCGGAACCTTCGCGCAGAAGATTCGCCATCGAATCCGCTCCGAAAACGCAGCCCGACAGGTCAGGCGCTTCTCCGACGTAATGCGCGCCTTCTTCAATGGTGTATTTAATGGGATAAACGTAAATCATCTTGTTGCCTCCTTGATTCCGGCTTGCTTCAGTATCGCTTTGGCGGTGTAGTTATCCACTTCCTTGTGTTTGGGAATCGTAATGCGGTGGTTTGGCTTATCAGGATGAACTGCCTTATCATGCGGATTATCGGGCTTAATAATATAACCCGCTCGCATCAGCAGTTGGTCTAAATCTTTCCGTTTCATTGTTCCTTCCCATTAACTAATTATACGTAAAATTAAGTAAAGTGTCAAGGGGATTTATGTAAAATTGCATAAAAAGCAGAAGATACCCAAAGGAGCAACGAAGATTAACTTCGGCGACCTTGTCGCGCCGACCTTCTATCCCGTTCATCATGACGCGGGGATTTCGGCGCAATGAGTGCCGAAGCTTGACGAGGTATACAAACCGGCAAGCGAGAGTACCGCTTCCCTTGTTGTTTGCGTTAATGTTGAACACGCCCGATTTTTTTGATATCATCACAGCAGACGCGGAAAGGCGGATGAAGAAAATGAAGCTCGGCATCAGCACATATTGTCTCAATAACCTTATGGAAAACCGCAAGATGACGCTTGGCGATGTTATCGACTGGGCGGCGAAGAACGGCGCGGAATGCGTCGAGTTGGTTCCGTTCGCCTACAAGTTTGAGACGGACGACGGCAAAATCGATTACGACGGCATAAGAAACGTGAAGCGCCGCGCGGCCGACGCGGGAATCACGCTTGAGAACTATTCCGTTCTGGCGAATCTGTGCGAAACCGACGCGGACGCGCTGCGCGCGGAGATTGCGCGCGTGAAGCGCCACGTCGATATCGCGGCGGAGCTTGGGCTTTCGCGAATGCGCCACGACATAAGCTCGTTCAGGCGCAGCCGCGAAGAGAACGCTCTCCCCTATTTCGAAAAGCTGTTCCCGCAAATGACGGACGCCGCGGGCGAAATTGCGGACCACGCTTCACGATACGGAATCACGACGCTGCTTGAGAACCACGGCTTCTTCGTCAACGGCGCGGACAGGACGGAGCGTCTGGTTCGCGCAGTAGACCGCGCGAACTACGCCATTCTGATGGACACGGGCAACGTCGTGTGCGTAGACGAAGACCCCGAAGCGTTCGCGATTCGCGCCGCGCCGATTACACGGATGATTCACCTGAAGGATTTCTATATTCGCCGGCATTATCCCGGCGACGCAACCGAGTTTGACTGCGCGGGCAGTTGGTTCAAATCCATGGCGGGACGGTATTTGCGCGGGTCTATTCTGCATCAGGGCGACCTTGACGTACCCCGTAG
>JAITHB010000089.1 GCA_031280145.1 Oscillospiraceae bacterium
CTTCTCGTTGCGCTCCATCGTCTCTGTTAACTGCCGAAATACATCCCGTTCTGGATTTCTCATCTCTCCCTTATTTTACCACTTCTTTCCCCTCTTGTCTGCTTCTGCTGAGCTGTAACAAAACCCGCGCTCCGCGCCGAAAAATATATCCGAAAACACTTGTAAGTTTGCGAGGATGTGGTATAATAAAGGTATTGCAGGGTTTTTTACGGTCGCAATGTGAAGCGGTTCGCATTGCAGCCATAAATGGTTGCGTACACGGTCGCACCTTTTTTTTGGGCTTAGGCGGAGGAATTATCTATCAAAACGATACAAAACCCGGACGCGGAGCGTTCTTTCCCATTGAAACCCACAAACCTCGAACAAGTTAAGAAGGAACTCACAAAGCTTGCGGAAAGTCAATCGCTGCGCTTTTTCGGCGCGGCTTTTGCGCGCGAGGCGCACGGCCGCGTTCTGCGGCTTACGATTGATACGCAAGACGCGGCGAAGCAGGTTACGCTTGACGACTGCGAACGCTTCCACAAAGCCGCGGTCGATATTGTTGAAAATATTGAATACGACTATCTTGAGTGCTCCTCAAGAGGCGCGGATCGCGCCCTTGAGACCGACGAGGATTTGAACGAAGCTATAGGCTCGGTTGTCGACGTTCGTTTATATAAACCTATCAGACAAGATCCTCCGCTCGGCAAGCGATTCAGCGGCACGCTCGCGGGGTGCGTAGGTACGCCTTGCGCGTCCGTTATAATTGAGATTGATTCGCAAAAAACAGAAATCAGCAGGAAGGAAATTTCGGCGATTAAGCTGCACGTCGAAGTACCCCTGTAGGGGCGATTTCCAATCGCCCGCCCCGCGCCGCCCGCGTGATTGCCGACAGGAATCACCGCGACAAAAGATTCGCCATACCAATCCCCACAGGAGAGAATAAATGAACAGAGATGTAATCGACGCCATACGGGTTCTGGCGACAGAAAAAGGAATAAACAAAGAGGTGCTGTTCACGGCAATCGAGGACGCGCTTAAAACCGCGTACCGTAAAATAGGAAAGCGCGGCGGAAGCGTGACCGCGGCTTCGGTTGCGGAAGCCAAGAATATGCCCGCGCCCTCGAACGTGCGCGTGGCAATCGACCGCGACAACGGGAACGTCACCGTGTTCGCGCGCAAAATCGTGGTCGAGGATGAAGAGATTGTCGACGACAGCTCGCAGATCGCGCTGACCGACGCGAGGCGCATTCAGCCGGAATACGTCGCGGGCGATATAGTCGAGCAGGAGACCACGCCGCGCGATTTCGGCAGGGTCGCCGCGCAGACCGCGAAGCAGGTTATTCTGCAAAGGATACGCGAAGCCGAACGCGGAATCGAATACGACGAGTACGCGGAAAAAGAGAACGAGGCGCTGACCGCGATTGTCGAGCGCACGGACGGCAGAACCGTTTACGTCGCGCTGGGGCGCACGGGCGGCGTATTGGACTCGCAGAACCAGACGGCGGGCGAGATATACAGAATCGGCATGCACCTTAAGGTGTATGTTCTTGAGGTCGCCAAGAGCGCGAAGGGTCCGCTGGTGCGCGTCAGCAGAACGCACCCCGGGCTCGTCAAGCGGCTGTTCGACTTGGAGTCGCCGGAGATTCAGAACGGCGTCGTTTTGATAAAATCGATAGCCAGGGAAGCCGGCAACCGCACCAAGCTTGCGGTTCACAGCTCCGACCCGTCGGTGGACCCTGTAGGCGCGTGCGTGGGTCCGCGCGGAAGCCGCGTCGAAAAGGTGGTCGAGGAGCTGAACGGCGAGAAGATAGACATAATCAAGTGGAGCCACGACCCCGCGCAGTTCGTCGCGAACGCCTTGTCGCCCGCGCGCGCCATTTCCGTTTACATAAGCGAAACGGAGAAGGCTTGCCGCGTGATTGTCCCCGATAATCAGTTGTCGCTCGCAATCGGCAAAGAAGGGCAGAACGCAAGGCTTGCGGCGCGGCTTACGGGATGGCGCATAGACATAAAGAGCCAGTCGCAGGCGGAGGAGCTTCTTGACGAGATGCTGCAAGAGCAGGCGCAGGAAGCCGAGGGGCAGGCGTTGGCTGACGGGGAATCGGTTTAATCGGGAATTGCCTGCGGCGCGGGTGGGTTGCGGTGCGGATGGGACGTACGCCCCCTGCGGTGCGGCAGGGACGAACGACCGACAGGCGGGCGATTGGAAATCGCCCCTACAGAGGTTTGGTTACATTCAAACGTGAATGCAAACAAAACCATAACGTTGTATGCGTCCGATTCGCAAATGGAATATGACCCCTGTAGGGGCGATTTCCAATCGCCCGCCCGATGGTCGTACGTCCCGCCCGCACCGCAGGGAACGTATGTAACCATCCAATCCGGAAATGGAATATTTCATTAATGTAGGGGCGATTTCCAATCGCCCGCCCGATGGTCGTACGCCCCTGTTTCATCGTAGGGTACGTTCGTCCCACCGCATCGCAGGTAACAACAGGTAATTCCTCATTCGTAAACAGGAGCGGCAGAAAATGGCGGGCACACCCAAAAAGGAATCCGCGGCGGCGGAAGGCGGCAAGAAAGTCCCCATGCGCATGTGCGTAAGCTGCCGCGAGATGAAGCCGAAGGCGCAGCTTGCGCGAATCGTCAAAACGCCGCAAGGCGCGGTCGTTCTTGACAAAACAGGCAGAACGAACGGCCGCGGCGCATATATCTGCAATGACGGCAAATGTCTCGCGAAGGCGAGGAAGGCGCGCATGTTGGACCGCGCGCTTGGCGTTCCCGTTCCCGCGGAATTGTTTGACGAGCTTTAAGGCTCCAATGCAAGCCCTTTGCGGTTGCAGCCTTAAAAACCCTTGACGAAACTCATACAATACTGTATCTTTGTGTCGTATGGATAAAGAGGAGCGAATCGCGGGGTGTCTGGGTCTCGCGGCGCGCGCGAGACAGGTTTCTTCGGGCGAGTTCGCGGTGCTGGAGCTTATCCGCAAGGGACGCGCGTCTATTGTTCTGGCGGATGAGGAATTGGGCGTGAACACGCGAAAGAAGATTGAAAACGCTTGCAAGGCTCATGGCGTTCCGCTGTGCCGTATGTCCGCGGGAAGGCTCGCGCGGGCGATCGGCGGCGACGGGAAGAAGGTCGCGGCGATGGCGGCGTCGGGTTTGGCGGATAAGATAAAAGAGATTATTACGTAAGAGAATGAATATACAAGCAAGACCTTTTGGAGGCGCGAATAAGTGGCAAAGCTTAAGGCTCTGGAAGCCGCAAAGGAACTGGGAACCAACGCCGGAACGCTCCTTGAGAACGTTCTTCGGATAAAGAAGAACGCGACCGACACGCTTTCTTTCCTGCGCAGAATTGACGACCAATTCAAAAGCCGGGAAGCGAAGC
This sequence comes from Oscillospiraceae bacterium, assembly GCA_031280145.1. Taxonomy (GTDB): domain Bacteria; phylum Bacillota; class Clostridia; order Christensenellales; family Aristaeellaceae; genus JAITHB01. The sequence goes on from JAITHB010000089.1 coordinate 3,374, forward strand.
GCAAGGAAGAGGAGCGGCGGGAGCAGGAACGCATACGGCAGGAGAACCAGCGAACGGCGTTCATCATGGACGCGCCCGAAGAGACGGTCGATGTTGTCGCGAATGAGGAATTGGGAATTGGGAATGAGGAAGGCAGGGGCGACCGCCTCGGTCGCCCGAACCTGCCAATACCGCAGGCGAGCCGGGGGCTCGCCCCTACAACCGACGATTCCTCATTGACGGATTCAACTCCTGCCGCCGAAGCTTTGCCGACGGCAGACGCGGTCGCCGCGCAAGAGGTTCCCGCGAAGCCTGTCGTTCAGGCGGCGGAACCGCCCGCGCAGCCCGCGGCGGAACCCAAGCCCGCACAAACGCCGCCCGCCGTGCAGACGAATTTCCCGCAGCCGGGACGTATCGTGCGCGTAGACGCCAAACCGACCGACAAGCCCAAGCGTCAGAGAGACGCTGCGCCGCAGCGTCCTCCCCGCCCGCAGGGTCAGGCGGCGGTCAGCCCGAGCGACTACAGGGCGGCAGAACGCGTTCTGCCGCCGGGTACGCACGCCGCGTATCCGCTCAAGCCGGGCATTCAGGGAAAGATGCTTCCGCCGCGTCAGCCGCAGTCCGCCGCGCCGCGCACGGAGAATAAGACCGACGCGCCGCGTCAGACGTTCGCGCCGCGCCCGTTCATTCCCGCGCAGGGACCGCGTCCGTTCACTCCCGCGGGACAGACCACCGCGACGGGGCTTCCGCTTCGCTCGTACGGCGGGCAAGCAGCGCCCGCGGGTCAGCGTCCGTTCACGCCGGGTCAGCAGCGTCCGTTC
>JAITHB010000120.1 GCA_031280145.1 Oscillospiraceae bacterium
GAACTTGAGTAAGCCGCTGCATTGCTGGCTGACGGCGATTTGCAGGGCGCAGGATAACAACTTATCTTTGAAGGAGGTAGTTGGAATGGACGCACAGTTAAGCGGCTATGCGCAGAAAAACCCCGGGTTCACTCAGTTCATACAGCGGCATGAAGTAGCGTCTGCTGATAAAGAGACGCGTCAAAACTACCGGATATGGACGAGTGAACAGATGCTCCTTGATTATGAACAAATTTTACAGAAACAAGCCGCGAGGGAAGAAGGGAAGGAAGAGGGGAAGGAAGAGGGCAAACAAGAATTGGTCAGTGAAATGAAAGAGCGTGAACGGGCAAAAATCGTTGCATTAATCCGCAAGGGCAGAACGGATGATTCGATACTGGAATGGACTGAATATCATACCGGCCAAGACATACAGGAACTCAGGAAACAGTTGTGACAGGTGCGTCAAATATGTCTACGGCAATGATTTTCGTCAATGCGGCAGACGAGTTTCTTACTTAAAGCGGCTTAAAAACGCGCAGTAGAGTTAAAATATCAACGCCCTGCTTGTCTCATCGGACTGCAACAACAATCCGTGAATCGAGAGTGGAAATTTCCGCAAAGGTGTTGCATAATTAGGTCGGACGCAGTATAATACTAACAGAGCGAGGCTAACCTAATGAGTCTAGGGTCACCCTTGCGGGTTGGAACTGAAAAGCGGGTGGGCTGGTCAGTTCCTTTTCTTACGCTTCCAATGCGTCAATGCTTTCTTTAGCTGGTTTGCGCTGAACTTATATGTCTCCCAGCTGATCATTATCTGCATTATCCACCACCGCATGGCTATCCCCCCTTTCCGCCCGCAAACAGCGGGAGTGGCGCGGGGTTAGCCAGCAAAGCGTCGTGTTATACTGCGCCGACTGACATATTTTACTTTATTTTGTCAGATAGTTCAACCGTTACGTGTCGATATTTCCAAACAAGTGTTCCAATGCGCCGCTGAATTTGGTATAATGTTACGCGATGAACCTTACATCCCTCTCCCTATATAACTACAGAAACATACGCCGCGCGGACATCCCCTTCGGCGAAGGGGTGTCCGTCCTCTTGGGCATGAACGGTCAAGGCAAAACCAACGTTCTTGAATCGATTTATTTAGCGGGCGTGGGTCGCAGCCACAGAACCGCGCGCGACGCGGAGCTGGTGCGCATCGGCGAGCGCGGCGCTGCGGTTCACGCGCTCTCGCGCCACGCGGACGGAACGCACGAAGTGCGCGTGAATCTGCATGAGGGCAAGCGGAAAGAGGTGCTTGTCGGCAGCTCGCCGATTCGCCGCGCGGCGGAGCTTCTGGGGCATGTGCCGTCGGTGTTGTTCTCGCCGGAGGATTTGTCGCTGATAAAGGAAGGCGCTGCGGAACGGCGAAGGTTTCTGGATATCGCGATATCGCAGATTAACCCTTCGTACTTCTCTTCCTTGCAGAAGTATACGCGCGCGCTTTTGCAGCGCAACCGTCTGCTAAAGCAGATACGCCAAGGCGCGAGCGAGCGGCGCGAGCTTGACGCGTGGGACGACATGCTTTGCGTCGAAGGCGCGCGCATTAAACAGACGCGCGCGGCGTTCATAAAGGAACTCGCGGGGAAGGCGGGCGAAGCGTACGCGTATCTGACAGACGGCGGCGAAGCGTTTTGCGCGGAATACAAGACGCAGCCCGCGGAGATAGGCGCGTTCATGCGCGAGCGTCGCGAGCTTGACGTTCTGCGCTGCCAAACGTCGGTCGGACCGCACCGCGACGACATAGACGTGTTCGTGAACAGTCTGCCAGCGCGTCAGTTCGCAAGCCAGGGACAGCAGCGCACAGCCGCGCTGTCGCTCAAGCTCGCGATTATTTCAGTATATGAATCACTTGGATTCACGCGCCCCGTGCTTCTGCTGGACGACGCGCTGTCGGAACTTGACCCCAATCGCAAGGCGCGTTTATTCCGCCTTATCGAGGGAACGCAATGCATAATAACGTGCGCGGACGAGGCGGAGCTGGGCGGGGTTACGGTGGAGCGGGTGATGCGGGTGACGGGCGGGTGTATATCATAAAGAGATATACACCTTATAGGTCGGGCTGTCGACAAACGATTGCAGGCTATCGACAAACGATTGTTTTGTACGCAGGCGGGCGACCGAGGCGGTCGCCCCTACAGGGTGTATGCTATCGGTATGCAAGAATGCAGTATGCTGTAGGGGCGAGCCCCCGGCTCGCCCGCCCGCATACAAAACAATCATTTGTCGACAGGCTGAACTTATAGGTTTTATATCATTCCGCCATTGCGGCCTCTTCCAGCGGAATAAGCGCGGGATTGGCATATTCACGCGCCATGCCGCGAGCCTTGCATTTTTCAGCGCGAACAGGCATGACCGGCAGTGATAAACTGCGAATCGCTATTGAACGAACGACCTCTGCAAACGTCGTTCCCATTTTCTGATATTGCTCCTCAACGGCGGCCAATAATGTTGCAGTCATGGGTATCTTCAACATTGTATAATCTTGTTGCATGATGCGCCTCCACTGTTATTATATATCAGACACAAGGATTTGTATACATCAGTCCGTTTATTACAACTTATTACAAACCATTATAATTGTATGCGCTTTGTTGACACGCCACATACGCGGTGTTATAATTTACACTTGCCTAAGTATGGACATGCGTCTTTGCGCGGGCAGAAGAACTGAATTGACCGCAGTCTGCCGATGTTATTATTTTACACGATAACGCCTAATTCGGCAAGAGAAATTTTTCGGGAAACGCCTACCGACCAACCTAATAACGGGAGGTTACACATATATGATCCACGAAGTCCAAATGGGGAAGCTGCGCAAACGCATGTCCTTCTCGCGCATCGAAGAGGTCCTTCAAATGCCCAACCTCATCGAAGTGCAGAAGAACAGTTACCAAAGGTTTCTTTCGGACGACCTGCGCGAGGCCTTGGCCGACGTTTCGCCGATCACCGACTATTCGGAGAATTTGGTGCTCGAGTTCGTCGACTATTCGCTCGACGGACCGCCCAAGAACAGCGTTGAAAAGTGCAAGGAGCGCGACCTCACTTACGCCGCGCCGCTAAAGGTTTTCGTTCGGCTCAAGAACAAGGAGACGGGTGAAATAAAGGAATCCGACGTGTTCATGGGCGATTTCCCGATCATGACCGAAAACGGAACGTTCATTATCAACGGCGCGGAGCGCGTCGTAATAAGCCAGCTCGTGCGCAGCCCCGGCGCGTATTTCTCGATGTCGCGCGACAAGGCGGGCAAGAAGCTTTACGCCAGCCAATTGATACCCAACCGCGGCGCGTGGCTTGAATATGAAACAGACAGCAACGACATAATGTGGGTTCGCGTCGACCGCGCCCGCAAGCTTCCGATCACTATAATGCTCCGCGCGCTGGGCTACGGCACGGTCGCGGAAATCACGCGCCTCCTTGGCGAAGACGACAGGTTGACGGCTACTTTTACAAAAGACGCGGACGCGAAGTCTGTGGAGGACGGACTCATCGAAATATACTCAAGACTGCGTCCCGGCGAGCCGCCCACGGTAGACGGTTCGCGCAGCCTGTTGAATTCGCTGTTCTTCGACCCTAAGCGCTACGATTTGATGCGCGTAGGTCGTCACAAATATAATAAGAAGCTGGGTCTCGCGAACCGCATATCAGGGCAGGTCGCGGGCGAAGTCGTCGTCCATCCCGAAACGGGGCAGGTGATTGCGGAAGAAGGCGCGCGAATCTACCCCGATCAGGCGCAGGACATAGAGGACGCGGGCATTTCGTCCGTCACGGTTCTGGCAGACAACCACAAGGTGGTCGTGCTGGGCAACAACTTTGTCAGCCCCGCGGCCGTTCTGCCGTTCGACCCTAACGAGCTTGGCATAACGGAAAAGATTCACCTGCCCACGCTCAACGGCTTGCTTGCGTCCAACCCGTACGCGCACGGAGACGTCGAGGCGTACAAGCAGCTTGTGCGCGACAACATCCACTACATCATCCCCAAGCACATACTGGTTGACGATATCGTCGCGTCGGTGTCATACCTCATCGGTCTGCCGTACGGAATCGGTCACACCGACGACATAGACCATCTGGGCAACCGCCGCGTCCGTTCCGTCGGCGAGCTTCTGCAAAACCAGATACGCATAGGTCTGTCGCGCTTGGAGCGCGTCGTGAAGGAGCGCATGGCGATTCAGGACGTGAACGACATACGCCCGCAGGAACTTATAAACATCCGCCCCGTTTCCGCGGCGATAAAGGAATTCTTCGGAAGCAGCCAGCTTTCGCAGTTTATGGATCAGCCAAACCCGCTCGCGGAGCTGACGCACAAGCGCAGGCTTTCCGCGCTCGGACCCGGCGGACTCAACCGCGAGCGCGCCTCGTTTGAAGTGCGCGACGTTCACTACAGCCACTACTCGCGCATCTGCCCCGTCGAAACGCCGGAAGGTCCGAACATCGGTCTTATCGGCTCGCTGGCGACTTACGCGCGCATCAACGAATACGGCTTCATCGAAGCGCCGTACCGCAGAGTCGACCCCGCGACGAACGCCGCGACAGACGAAATCATCTACCTGTCCGCGGACGAGGAAGACAAATACGTTATAGCGCAGGCGAACGAAGCCTTGGACGACGAGGGGCACTTCGTCAACGAGCGCGTAGCGGTTCGCATAAAGGCGGAGATAACGCGGGTGCCGCGCGAGCAGGTTAACTTCATCGACGTTTCGCCAAAGCAGGTCGTGTCCGTCGCGACCGCGATGATTCCGTTCCTTGAGAACGACGACGTAAGCCGCGCGCTGATGGGCTCGAACATGCAGCGCCAAGCCGTGCCGCTCCTCATTCCGCAAGCGCCGATTATCGGGACGGGCATGGAGCACAAGATTGCGCTCGACAGCGGCGTCGTCGTCATCAGCGAAGTCGACGGCGTAATCGAGAAGGTTACAGCGAGCGAAATATTGGTGCGCGGCGACGACAGGAGTCTGCGCCAATACAAGCTTCGCAAGTTCAACAGAAGCAACCAGGGCACTTGCATAAACCAGCGCCCCATCGTCTCCGCGGGCGAACGCGTCGACAAGGGGCAGATAATCGCGGACGGCCCTTCCACGGAAAAGGGCGAGATAGGCTTGGGGCGCAACATATTGATGGGCTTCATGACGTGGGAAGGCTACAACTACGAGGACGCGATTCTCATCTCGGAGAAGCTGGTGAAGGAAGACGTATTCACTTCCATCCATATAGAGGAGTACGAGCTTGAAGCCAGGGACACCAAGCTCGGACCCGAAGAAATAACGCGCGACATACCGAACGTCGGCGACGACGCGGTGCGCGACCTGGACGAGTTCGGCGTGATACGCGTCGGCGCGGAAGTCAAGGCGGGCGACATACTGGTCGGCAAAGTGACGCCCAAGGGCGAAACGGAGCTTACCGCGGAGGAGCGCCTGCTGCGCGCGATATTCGGCGAGAAGGCGCGCGAGGTGCGCGACACAAGCCTTAAGGTTCCGCACGGCGAATACGGAATAATCGTGGACGTGAAGACGTTCACCCGCGAGAACAAGGACGAGCTTTCGCCCGGCGTCAACAGGATGGTTCGCGTATATATCGCGCAGAAAAGAAAGATTTCGGTCGGCGACAAGATGGCGGGCCGCCACGGCAACAAGGGCGTAATATCGCGCATCATGCGCGAGGAAGACATGCCGTTCCTGCCCGACGGAACTCCGCTTGAGATAGTCTTAAATCCGCTCGGCGTTCCTTCGCGAATGAATATCGGGCAGGTGCTTGAGGTTCACTTGGGCATGGCCGCGAAGGCGCTCGGCTGGCACGTCGCGACGACGGTGTTCGACGGCGCGACGAAGGAAGAGATAGACGAGTGCCTGATAAAGGCGGGCATGAACCCCAACGGCAAAACGACGCTCTACGACGGCAGAACGGGCGAAGCGTTCGAAAACCCGGTGACCGTCGGCTACATGTATATAATGAAGCTTTCGCACTTGGTCGACGATAAGATTCACGCGCGCTCGACGGGTCCGTACTCGCTGGTCACGCAGCAGCCGTTAGGCGGCAAGGCGCAGTTCGGCGGACAGCGCTTCGGCGAAATGGAAGTGTGGGCGCTTGAGGCCTACGGCGCGGCGTATACGCTTCAGGAAATTCTGACGGTGAAGTCCGACGACGTGGTCGGGCGCGTGAAGACGTATGAGGCGATCGTCAAGGGCAAGAATATTCCGGAGCCCGGCATCCCCGAATCGTTCAAGGTTTTGATAAAGGAACTGCAAAGCCTGGGGCTTGACATAAAGGTTCTGAACGAGGATAAGTCCATCATCGAGATTCGCGAGACCGACGAGGACGAGCTTGACACGGAAGGCACGCTGCGCAGCCTTGAAGACAAGGGGCGCGACGACCTCGACGGCGGAATCGAGCCGATAGGCGAGAGCGACGAGCTTGACATCGGCGACCTGCTGGGCTTCGACGACGACGAAGACCTGGGCGACTTCGACGAACTCGCGGACGATTCCGAAGACGCGCTTGAAGACGATTTGCCCGAAGAGATTCCCGAAGACGAGCTTGCGGACGAACCGACGGACGCGCTCGGCGATGGCGGAATCGATCTGCTTTCTGATCTGCCGGACGTGTTCGAGGACGATCTGATTCTTGCCGACGACGTGTTGATTCCGGAAGAATAAACCATTATTACAGGGCGGCTTAATGGTCGCACGCACATTGTAGGGGCGATTTCCAATCGCCCCCCAGTATGTCGTATAATTGCTACATCGTAGGCGGGTCGGAAACGGTGAATCGGGTCGTACGACCATCGGGCGGGCGATTGGAAATCGCCCCTACAAAGAATGTATTAATCCCTAAATAACGGAGGTTGCATATATGTTTGAGCTTACCAACCTCGACTCCATACAGATAGGCATGGCGTCGCCCGAAAAGATTCTGGAATGGTCGCACGGCGAAGTCGCCAAGCCTGAAACGATAAACTACAGGACGCTTAAGCCCGAGCGCGACGGTCTTTTCTGCGAACGCATATTCGGACCGACGAAGGACTGGGAATGCAACTGCGGAAAATATAAGCGCGTGCGCTACAAGGGCATGAAGTGCGATAAGTGCGGCGTGGAAGTGACGCGCGCGAAGGTGCGCCGCGAGCGCATGGGACACATACAGCTTGCCGCGCCCGTTTCCCATATATGGTACTTCAAGGGCATCCCGTCGCGCATGGGTATGCTGCTGGACGTTTCGCCGCGCTCGCTTGAGAAGGTTCTGTATTTCGCGTCGTTCATCGTTCTCGACCCCGGCGACACGGACCTCAAGCGTTACGAATTGCTGACCGACGCGCGCCACCGCGAATGCCTGAACAAATACGGCAATCGCTTCCGCGCGGGTATGGGCGCGGAATCCGTGAAGGAAATGCTGCGCTCGCTCGACCTGGAAGCGCTGGCGGTTTCGCTGCGCGAAGAGATTGAGGCGCTGAAGCTCAAAGAGCGCGGACGCGAGACGGAAGGGCAGAAGCGCGCGAGAGCCGTGAAGCGCCTTGAAGTCGTGGAAGCGTTCCGCGCGTCGGGCAATAAGCCCGAATGGATGATAATGGACGTAGTCCCCGTCATTCCGCCGGAGCTTCGCCCGATGGTTCAGCTCGACGGCGGCAGGTTCGCCACGAGCGACCTCAACGATCTGTACCGCCGCGTAATAAACAGGAACAACAGGCTGAAACGTCTGCTGGAGCTTGGCGCGCCCGACATCATCGTGCGCAACGAGAAGAGAATGCTTCAAGAAGCCGTGGACGCGCTTATCGACAACGGCAGGAGAGGACGCGCGGTGACGGGCCCCGGAAACCGTCCGTTGAAATCGCTGTCCGACCTTCTGCGCGGAAAGCAGGGGCGCTTCCGCCAGAACCTGCTCGGCAAGCGCGTTGACTATTCGGGGCGTTCCGTTATCGTCGTGGGTCCCGAGCTTAAGCTTTACCAGTGCGGTCTGCCCAAGGAAATGGCAATCGAGCTGTTCAAGCCGTTCGTCATGGAGAAATTGGTCTCCGGCGGGTTCGCGCACAACGTGAAGAGCGCCAAGCGCATGGTCGAGCGCGTGAAGCCCGAAGTATGGGACATTCTGGAAGAGGTTATCCGCGAGCATCCCGTTCTGCTGAACCGCGCGCCGACGCTGCACCGCTTGGGCATTCAGGCGTTCGAGCCGGTTCTGGTGGAAGGCAAGGCTATCAAACTGCATCCGCTGGTCTGCACGGCGTTCAACGCGGACTTCGACGGCGACCAGATGCCGGTTCACGTTCCGCTTTCGATGGAAGCGCAGGCGGAAGCGCGGTTCCTTATGCTCGCCGCGAACAATATATTGAAGCCGCAGGACGGAAAGCCCGTCATAAGCCCGACGCACGATCTGGTTATCGGCTGCTACTACCTGACGCTTGAACACCATGGCGCGAAGGGCGAAGGCAAGATATTCAGGGACCAGAACGAGGCGATGATGGCGTATCAGTGCAAGGCGCTCGCGCTTCAGGCGCGCATAAAAGTGCGCGTGTCGCGGGAGTGGCAAGGCGAAACGCACACGGGAATCATCAGCACCACGCTCGGCCGTCTTCTGTTCAACGACGCGATTCCGCAGACGCTGGGCATGGTTCGCCGCGAAACGCTTGAGGATATGTTCAAGCTTGAGGTAGACCAGCTCGTCGGCAACAAGGATTTGAAGAAAATAGTCGACATGTGCTACCGCACGCACGGCGTGACGCGCACGGCGGAGCTTCTCGACAAAATAAAGAAGCTGGGCTTTGAATACTCAACGAAGGGCGCGATAACGTTCTCCGTATCCGACATAATCATTCCGCCGCAGAAGCAGGATATGCTGCGCGCCGCGGACGAAACGGTGCGCAAGGTTGAAGGCGCGTTCCGCCAGGGCTTGATGAGCGACGAGGAACGCTACCGCCGCGTAATAGACACGTGGCAGAAGACGAACAGCGACCTCAAGGGAATGCTGATGGACGTTCTGCCAGACCTTAACCCTATCCGCATGATGACGAACTCAGGCGCGCGCGGCAGCATAAACCAGGTTTCGCAGCTCGCGGGTATGCGCGGACTCATCGCCTCGCCTTCCGGGCGCATAATCGAGCTGCCTATCCGCGCGAACTTCCGCGAAGGCTTAACGGTTCTCGAATTCTTCATAAGCTCGCACGGAAGCCGAAAGTCGCTCGCCGACACCGCGCTTCGCACGGCGGACTCGGGATACCTCACGCGCCGTCTCGTCGAGGTTTCGCAGGAGATGATAGTGCGCGAGATCGACTGCTTCGAGTCGCGCGGCGAGCCCGTGCGCGGAATCAAGATTGCCGACATAATGAACGGCGCCGAAAAGATTGAGGGCTTGGAAGAGCGCCTGCAAGGGCGTTTCGCGGCTGAAGATATCGTAAACCCCGAGACGAACGAAGTGATAGTCCGCAAGAACGACAAGATAGACCACGCCAAGGCGAAGAAGATAGTCGGCGCGGGCATAACCGAAGTTTCTATCAGAAGCGTCCTCACATGCCGCAACGAGCGCGGCGTGTGCGCGAAGTGCTACGGCATGAACCTGGCGACGGGTCAGGACGTGGACATCGGAGAAGCCGTCGGCGTTATCGCGGCGCAGTCCATCGGAGAACCCGGTACGCAGCTTACGATGCGTACGTTCCACACGGGCGGCGTCGCTTCCGCGGACGACATCACGCAGGGTCTGCCGCGCGTCGAGGAACTGTTTGAAGCCAGAAAGCCCAAGCGCGACACCATTCTCGCGGAAATATCGGGTTCCGTCTCGTTCGGCGAGAACCGCAAGAAGCAGGAAATCGTAATAACCGGCGAGGACGACGAGCGCAAGGCGTATCCGCTCAACTACGGCAGCCGCCTTAAGGTTCGCGACGGCGACTTCGTGGAAGCCGGAACGGAGCTTATCGACGGCGCGATAAACCCGCACGACCTGCTGCGAATCTTAGGCGTTCGCGCGGTGCAGGAATATCTGCTGCGCGAAGTGCTTATGGTTTACAGACTGCAGGGCGTCGATATTTCGGATAAGCATATCGAGATAATCGTGCGCCAGATGCTGCGCAAGGTGCGCGTCGAGGACGCGGGCGAAACCAGTCTTCTGCCGGGCGCGCTCATCGACATATTCAAGTTCGAGCGCGAGAACGAGCGCACGATAATGAACGGCGGAACGCCGGCAGTGGCCAAGCGCGTCCTTTTGGGAATCACGAAGGCGACGCTCGCCACGGAATCGTTCCTGTCCGCCGCGTCGTTCCAGGAGACCACGCGCGTTCTGACGGAAGCCGCGATAAAGGGCAAGATAGACCCGCTGGTCGGCCTCAAGGAGAACGTCATAATCGGCAAGCTCATTCCCGCGGGAACAGGCATGAAGCGGTATAAGAATATTGAGGTGAGCGAGGCTTACTAGGCGGCACGACGGGGCGGCTTGTAACAGCCGCCCCTATGGAGGATTTATGCCGTTAATATCACATTTCTATGGGATATTAATATACATCTATAGAGAAAAAGAGATACAACACAATAAACCGCATTTTCACGCTAAGTATGCGGAACATGAAGCTGCCTACGATTTAGAAGGGAATCTTTTAAGCGGAAATCTTCCGCCTAAAAAGAATCAGTTGGTTGAAACATGGGCGATGATTCATGAAGAGGAATTGAGAGCCGCATGGGAAGCATGGAATGAGTACGGCGAAACAATAAAGATTGAGGGGTTGCGGTAATATGCGCATTCGTCCGACTTGCGTCGCGGTTGAACCCCGACCCGATTATTGCCTGCTTGTAACGTTCGACAATGGTGAGAAACGCTTGTTTGACGTTAAACCGCATCTGGATCATCCGGCATATCGGGAACTGAAAATCCCAACGCTGTTCAAAACAGCGAAGCCCGCAGGCTTAAGCATCGAATGGATACACGGGCAGGATGTCTGCCCCGACGAACTGTATAACGACAGCGTTCCTGTTTAACACACAATTATTGTAGTGACGTTTGGTTATTTCATTCGGGCGATGTATCGAACACTGCGGGCGATGTATTGAGTACCACGGGCGAGGTATTGAATACCACGGGCGATGTATTGAATACCGCGGGCGATGTATTGAATACCACGGGCGAGCCGGGGGCTCGCCCCTACAAGGGTTTGTTTACAGTCAATCAGGAAAATAATGTAAAATCCGTAGGGGCGACCGCCTCGGTCGCCCGCCCTATACAACGCCCGCGTGATTGACGACAGGGAATCCCGTATGGCTATTTACATGGCCCTGTATTACCCTACCACGCCTTGCCAACCTTGCAATCCTTGAAATAATACAACAATATTTCCTCATACGATTTGCCCGACTCCGCCATGCCGTAAGCGCCCCACTGCGGCATTCCCACGCCGTGTCCGTATCCCTTGCCAGACATCTTCACGCTGCCGTCTTCGAGCGTCAGTTCTTCCAGCAGGGTGGAGCGCATATCCGTGCTGCCTAAAGCGATGCGGAAGCTTGCGGCGGGAACGGGTTCGCCGTTTACCAAGACGGTCGTCGCGCGTCCCGATTCGCCCTTTTCGCCAATCTCAATAGAAGAAAGCTCGCCCGTCTTGTTCGCGGCCTTCATCACTTCGTCCGCGGAGAAAGTCGCGCTCCATTGCTTCGCGTCTTCGGGAGCCGCGTCTGCGTCCAGCCCGTCCACAACCTGCGTGTAGGAAGGCTCCGCGTCTTCGTAGTCCAGACCTTCCTTGGCGAGCGCGGTCTTGCCGCCTGAATGTGCGTGGAACCACGCGTATGGATACTCAAGGCTGCCGCCGTTGTCCGCGACCAGAACCATTCCCTTTGTAGCCTCGATGGCTTCGCGGATGTTCTCGTTCACGTCCGCCGCGTTGTACGCCTGCGCTTCCTCTATGTCGGTGGAAATGTCCGCGCCGTCATACTTGCTTTCCTTATCCGTCATGAAGCGCAGCGTGAAGGTGCGCGCGAGAATCGCCTGCGCCTTGAGCGCCTCAAGCGGCCAATCGTTCTTCATCTCGCCCGCGAGAACGCCTTCGAGATACTTCTCGATCGCCATCTCCTCCACCGCCGTGCTGTCCTTCACGTAGACCTTAACTACGGGCACCTCGCCCTGAAACGCTTGAATCTTGTCGGGCAGCGGCGGCGTTTGGTCGGTCGCCGCGGTTCCCGTGCCTGCCGTGCCTTCTGTGCCGTCCGTGCCTTCGACAGCGCCGTCGCCCGCGGACGCGCATGAAGCTAACGTTAAGATGATGAGCAGCGCGCACAAAACGTATGCAAAGTGTTTTCCCTGTTTCAGCATAATTTCCTCCATATCTGTTTCCTGTTTGGCATTATGCTTTCCTGAAATTGTAATATCATGCATGAACCTCAAATTGGGGCAGGAGAAAATTGTTTCGGGGTGTTGATTTTTTCTCGTGAATTGTATATAATACGGATAGAGGCGTTCACTCAAGGCGAACTTTGACCCCGCGCGATAAAGACCGCCGTAGGCCTAACTACGACGGTCTTGCCTTAGTCTTTTTTCTTTACAAGCTTGTAAGCTGAAAGAAGGAGACCGATAATTGTTAAGACAACCGAAACTTTTTCATATGTCGTCATAACATATCCCCCCTCTCCATGTATTCCGTGGCAGCCGTGGGAAACCGTGGAAACATATCGCGGGAGAAACAAAGTCCGCCGAGAGACCTCTATCCAAATGCATATTACCATATTTTGACAGCGTTATCAATAATACTCGCAAAATATTTTCTTCCGTTGTTGTTGTTCGGCGGGCAAGGTACGCCGAATAATAACAATATAGGTTACAGCCCGCCATTGCTCCTTGCTTTACCTCGCCTCTCGCCCGCCGGGCAGTAACATTTTGTTGCAATACTGACAATTTTATTGCCCTCAGCCTTGTTGACATTAAACTGAATGCTTGCTATAATAACACAAAAGGCTCGTCCGCACGAAAACATTACATTATTCTGTGTTTATCGCAACAATAATATGTAAATGACGATGTGTATCCCGTCAGAGGAGGTATCCCGGTGCAAGCTGTCGCACGACGTCCCGCCGGAACGCTCGAAAAAAAGATACTCGCGAAATCCGTCTTAACCAGAATGAAACGTTATTGGGTGCTGTATGTTATGCTGCTGCTCCCGATAGCGTATTTCGTTATCTTCCGCTACCTGCCGATGCCGTATATGGCGCAGGCGTTCAAGCAGAACAACATCATAAAGCCGATATGGGAAGTTCCGTGGGCGAAGAACAACGGCTTAGAATTCTTCATAAAAGCGTTCGCCAACCAATCCTTCCTCAACGCCATCCGCAACACCGTCGTGCTTAACGTGCTCGACCTTGTTATGGGCTTCCCCGCGCCTATCATCCTCGCCATCATCCTCAACGAGCTGCGCTTCCCGAAATTCAAGCGGCTCACGCAAACCATCGCGTATGTCCCGCACTTCCTCTCGTGGGTTATCATTTACGGGCTGGCGATGCGGCTGTTCGCGCCGACCGACGGATTGGTCAACATCCTTCTGAACCGCGCGGGAGCGGCTTCGATAAACTTCCTCGGTACGCCGATACTTTGGATATTCACTTACGTATTCCTCGGCATCTGGCAGAGCATCGGCTGGAACACGATAATCTATCTCGCCGCGATAACGAACATCAATCCCGAACTGTACGAAGCCGCGCGCGTCGACGGCGCGAAGCGTATGCGGGAAATCTGGCATGTGACGCTGCCGTGCCTGCGCCCGACCATCATAGTTCTGCTCGTGCTGAGTCTCGGCAACATAATGGGCGGCGGCTTCGAGAGACCATTTGTAATGCGCAACCAATTAGTCGACAGCGTATCCGACGTCATCTCGGTGTTCGTATACAGAAACGGTATACAGGGCAGCCAGTTCAGCCTGTCCACGGCGGTGGGTCTGTTCCAGTCTGTGATAAACGTTATATTCTTGGTCGGGGCGAACATGTTCGCGAAGAGAATCGGCGAACGCGGGTTGATGTAAATGAAAAATTAATGGTTTGTTTTAATAAGACAAACAAACAATTGTTCCGGGCTGTCGACAAAAACCCGTCGGTGTTGTAAAGGGCGGGCGACCGAATCCCACCCCGCCAAATCTGCGGATTTGTCGGGGACCCCGGAGGCGGTCGCCCCTACAGGGTGTAGGCTATCGGTCTGCGGGAACTCAATATGCTGTAGGGGCGAGCCCCCGGCTCGCCCGCTCGCATATAAAACAATCGTTTGTCGACAGTCCGAAACAAACAATTGTTCATTTAATTTTTCATTAAAAGAGGGGTATTGTTATGGTGAATACGGCGCATACGGGGAATCTCCGCAAGAAGTCCGGGCTTCGCACGAATAACAGCCGCGCGGGCGACGTCGTCGTCGTGCTGATATGCTGTTTCATTATTTTCATATGCATTCTGCCGATCATAAATATCGCGGTGCGTTCGGTAAGCTCCGCGGACGCGCTGATAAAGAACCAGGTGACGTTCTGGCCCGTCGGCTTTACGTTAGAATCCTACAGCCGCGTTTTGACTTCCGCCAAGTATACGAATTCGCTGGCCTTCACGGCGTGGCTTACGGTTTTGTGCGTCGGGGTGTCGCTTGTCATGACGACGTTGTGCGCGTTCCCGCTTACGTTCGACAACCTGCCGGGCAAGAAATTCCTCAACACAATCGTTCTTATTACGATGTATTTCGGCGCGGGTACGATACCAACCTACCTGCTTATAAAGCAGCTCGGGCTGCTTGAAAACTGGCTGGTTCTCGTGCTTCCGTCGTGCCTTTCGGTCTTCAATATGATTCTTATGCGCAGCTTCTTTTACGGAATACCCGCAAGCTTGCGCGAATCCGCGGAGATTGACGGCGCGGGGCCGATGCGCGTGCTGCTTTCGATATACATTCCGCTGTCGCTGCCCGTTATCGCGACGCTCGCCTTGTTCTACGCGGTCGGGCGCTGGAACGGCTACACCGACGCGCTGTACTACATAAAGAGCAAGACGCAGTATCACCCGATACAGCTTCTGCTCTACAATCTGCTCAACAACAGCCAGAGCCTTGAGGTCGCAACGCAGGAGGGGTTCTCGACGCCGGGCGCCGCGGAATCCATAAAGTCCGCGACGGTTATGTTCGCGACGGTCCCGATTCTGCTTGTGTATCCGTGGCTGCAGAAATATTTTATATCAGGCGTGACGCTGGGCGCGGTGAAGGAATAGGACGTATGCCTCCTGCGTTGCGGCGGGATGTACGACCTACAGGCGGGCGATTGGAAATCGCCCCTACAAATGATTGTTTACATTCAATCGGGAAGGTGTTGCAAAACCTGTAGGGGCGATCTCCGATCGCCCGCCTGAGGTCGTACGACCCTCCCGCGCGGGACGATGTACCCCGCCTTTATCCCACGTGTAACCTACGGAACGATATGCCCGCCCTAATCCCTCGCTGTAATCCGAAACATTCGGTGGAAACACCGATTGTATAGACGACTCTAACCTAATAGGAGGACAAACATGAAGAGATTTCTATCCCTGGCGCTTGTCGCGATCATGCTTCTGGCGTTGATCCCCGCAGTCTCTCTGGCGGAAGCCGTTTCCGCGGAAAACCTTGCGAAATACGGTTTGGACGAAACATTGAAGTTCGCCGAAACCCGCAAGATTACCGTCGAAATTTATGACAGAAGCGTTGACGACGGACCTCAGCCCGACGACAATATGTATGTAGACTTCATCAAAAAGGGTATGCTCGAGAAGCACAACGTCGAAGTCGAATTCGTCCGCGTTCCGCGCTGGACTGAAGGCACCGACATCGCGAACCTGCTGGCGGCGGGCTCCGCGCCCGACATCTGCATAACCTACAGCATGGACGTGGTAAACACCTACGGACAAATGGGCGGAGTTACCGATTTGGCCCCGTTTATCACTGACCTTGAAGCCGCTCTTCCCAACCTTTTCGGCACCGTGGGTACGGAACTGATATGGTGGAACAAGGATCCGATTGACGGGCATCTTTGGTGCGTGGAAGCCAACCGTATAGACTCATGGCAGCAGAACACCTTCGTTCGCGAAGACTGGCTCGCCAAGCTTGGACTTTCCGTTCCGACGACGCTTCAGGAATTTGAAGACGTTCTCGTCGCCTTCCGCGACAACGCGGAACTGCTGCTCGGCACTGAAGCCGCAAAGCTTATCCCGTTCATGTTCTCCTACGACGTCGGTTTCCGCTGGCAGCCGATCCTCGACTCGCTGACCCCCGACACGTTCACCGACCGCGAGCGCTTCATCTACGGCTCCGACGACAGAAAGTTCCTGTGGCCGGCCGCGAAAGAAACCGCGCGCGTCCTCAACAAGTGGTATAACATGGGTCTTTGCTGGAACGACTTCGCGCTGTATGACGCGACAACCATCGGCACGTTGGAAGACGATCAGCTAAAGGCGGGATATGTCGGCGCGTTCGTACACAATTCCGATTATCCGTACCGCAACGGCACCGACAGCATCCACAACGCGCTCAAGCGTATCATCGGCGAAGACGCGGCGTTCGTATCCGTGAACCCGTTCCCGAACGAGACGGGCGAAGTCGTGCGCTACGCGCCCGCGAAGGCTTCCGACCGCAAGATATTCTTCCCGTACACCAACGACGAACCCGTCGCCTCGCTGCTTTACCTCGACTGGATTTCAACGTTTGAGAACACCTACTTCCTGCAGTACGGCGAAGAAGGCGTGACGCATGAAGTTCAGGAAAACGGCGGCATCAAGACGATAGGCGTTTCGGGCGCGAAGAAGATGAACTCCGTCAACAATATCGACTACACGATAACGATCAACGGACAGAATCTCCCCGATCCCGAAACCAAGATCAACTCGCTGGCGCTGTCCTATGACAACACCGACCCGCGCTATGTCGAGCTGTTCGTGCATCACTACCTCGATTACGACCGTCTCATGGTTCCCGTAAACGTCGGCATAATCGAAGCGCAGGAAGGCATAGGCGCAGAACTCGAGAGCAAGCGCAACGCCATCCTCGGCAAATCCATATCCGCGCCTGTCGACCAGTTCGACGCGATTTGGGATTCCGGCGTGGCGGATTATCTGCAGTCGGGCGGACAGGCGATCATCGACGAACGCATCGCCAAGTGGACGCAATTCTACGGCGACGTTGATTTCCTGCAATAAGCGAGACTGATTCCATTGTGAGGGGCGCGAAAGCGTCCCTTTTTTTGTTTTGGCGGGGTTTGTATACATATCCGATCGGGCATGTAATTCTGATTTAACATACGCAAACGTTGTCGATGCGACCCTTGGTTGCGTTCAATCGGGCGATGTATTGCGAACCGCGGGCGACCGAGGCGGTCGCCCCTACAGGTGTTTGTTTACATTCAATTGGGAAGTTATTGTAAAATCTGTAGGGGCGAGCCCCCGGCTCGCCCGCGGTTATAATTGCGCCGCCCAATAACATATACCCATTCGTTTGTAGGGGCGATTTCCCCGGGGTCCCCGCCAAATCCGCAGATTTGGCGGGGTGGGTCCTATCGCCCGCCTGATGGTCGTAC
>JAITHB010000103.1 GCA_031280145.1 Oscillospiraceae bacterium
AACGCCTCCTGGCCGGAGACGCGCAAATCAGGGATCAGCCAGAGTTTGGGGAACGGGTGTTGGCCCCGCGGGGGAGCACAGCGTGTGTTGCGCAAGCAAGACGGGTCGGTGGGCGTCACGCTGGGACGAATCGGCAGGGTCTTTCAAGCGATTCCCCAGATCCGACGTGAACCGCACAAACAATGCACTATCACTGCTCGAACTCTCTTCTGACAGCGCCCCGATTCCCCACGAGGGGATCGCGGAGATTCCCTAATGAACTCTGCGCCCGCCACCCGCGATGGCTATTCACCAGTGGGGAGCACGTCGCCGCCCCAGCCGCCTGTCGACGCCGCGAACCACAGCTCAAACGCGACCGCAAGACCGCTCTTAAGGTCGACCGCGACCGCCCACGCGGAGGACGAATCGGGCTGACGCAGGGCGAACAGCACGAAGTTGTTCAGTTCCTTCGCGGCGTATTCAGACTTGAACGTAAAGGGCGCGGGAGCGGGCAGAACGACAGGTTCCGCGCCTTCCGCCGCGGGTGCGGGAACGGGGGCGGGCAGAGCGACCGTCGCGGTAACGCCGGAGCCTTCCGCGTCAAACACGAAGCTTAGCGTCGCGCCTTGATCCGTTATGACGTCGAAGGCCTTGCCCGCGAGCTTGTCTGAGAGAGCGCCGCCTGCGGGGGCGAGCGGAGCGGCGTTAAGCTTCGCCGCGACTTCCTCGTCGGTCATGTCGTTGTAGGGGAACAGATACAGGTCCATGAGATTCTGCGACGCGAGAGACGGCATTGCGACTGCCATAAGGGACACGCACAGCAGCACCGCTAACCATTTGCGCATAGGGAATCCTCCTTCTGTATGCCCGCGCGTCATTATTCAACGGATCTAAAGAATTCTTAAGATATGTTGTACAATGAATCGGCGAACATTTTATATGATATTAACATAATTGGTAAGAATTGTCAATGCGGTTAACAACACATCGTCCGATTGTATACACCCGCACATTTGCAGGAGCGATTGAATCCGCCCTGCAAATGAATGATTGCATTCAATCGTGTATCCGATACAGCGCGGCGCCATGCGGCGCGAGCGCTGCCGCAACACGCTCCAAAACGGGTCCCAGTTCCCTGCGCTCCCACACATTGCGAATGAACGCTTTATCCAAACCGTACTCTTTGCTTGAGATTCCGACTTCGATCGGCGCGTCGCCGAGATTAAACAACGCTATATATGTGCTTCCGTCGTCGTCACGGCTTTGCCATATTGCGTGCGATTCGCTTCGCTCCAACTGCCGCGCGCCTGACGAGTGACCGATCAAACGCAGCACCTCTTCATGCGTCAGCAAAGATAACGTCCAATCGTCATTATCGCGCAGCTCGCCGCCCATCATCAGCGGAGATCGGAATATGCACCACAGCGTCATCATTGTAAGCTGCTCGTCGCGGGTGAAAGCGGTCTTGCGTCCGTTATGAAACCCCATTCCGATATGTCCCAGCGGGAGCATGTCGCAATCCGGCCAGCAGCCGGGCGAAACATGGCGCTGCCATACCTCGCAGCGATCGAACATATTCTTCAAAAGATCCCACCGATCCCAGAAGTCGTCCGTAATGCGCCACATGTTGGCGTACTTCTCCAAATGCCACGCCTTGTCTATAACGGCGGGACCCGGCGAAAGGCTCAGCACCATCGGTCTGCCGCACCGCGCAATCGCCGCCGCTATCATTTCAACTTCTTTTTCGGCGGAATACGGCGCGTGGGGATACATATTGGTGTTGCAGATGTCGTCAACCTTTATGTAATCCACACCCCAGTCGGCGTAAAGCGCAAATATGGAATCATAATAAGCCTGCGCGTCGGGTCTAGCCGCGTCTATGCCGTACATATCGCTGTTCCACTTGCAGATTGACGACGGGTTTGCGATCTCGTCCGCCGTTCTGCCCGTGCCGAAGATGGGCATACGCGCGTGCACCGCTTGACGCGGAATGCCGCGCATGATGTGGACGCCGAACTTCAGACCCATCGCGTGGATTTTGTCCGCGACGGGCTTGAACCCCGCACCGTTTGCGGACGACGGGAAGCGATTCGGCGCGGGAATCTGCCGCGAATACTCATCCAGCGTCAGACGCGCGAACGGTATGTATTCTCGGTCTGTCGTACCCGCGTTCGGCTCGGACCATTGTATATCGCAGACTATGTATGTCCAGCCGTACGGCTTCAGATTATCCGCCATATAACGGGCGTTGCCGAGAAGCTGCTCTTCCGTGACCGCCGCGGCATAGCAATCCCAACTGTTCCAGCCCATGGGCGGCGTTGGCGCAAATTGGTTTTTATCCATGGTATCCTCACGTTTTGTTCGTATGAAGCCGCTCGCCGTTCAGCGCCAAGGCGCGTATTCTTTAAGGTCGATATCATACGTCGGTTTATTGATATCATCATGAGGTATCAAGGGTTCGCGTTTCAGCACCGTGTCGCAGAAATATATCAGCGCCGCCCAATCGTGCGCGTTGAACGCGTGTCTGCCTTTGCGCATATGGAATCCGTTCTTTTCCGGAACACCCAAGAAGTCGAACACCTTTTGGCTTGCCTGCCAACACAGTTGCGTTCCGAACGTGTTGCACCAATCGTCCTGCTCGCCCTCCGAGTCAAACACCGCGTTCGGCGCGCAAGCCGCGCGCAGCATATGTGCGTCCAGCGGTAACGCGCTCACTTTATCGTCCAACGGATAGAAGGGTTCTTCGGATGAACCGTATTGCGCGTATGTACCGCCGAACCAATCGGGGTATGCGTGCGTTATTCTTCCGATAGTTTCGCAGCGTGTTCCGTTCTGACGCGAGCCGTCGGCAGTACCCAAGAAACGCGCGCTTCCCGCGCCGCCGCAGCCTGAGCCTATCGGCGCGACAATGGCGAAGCGTTCGTCGAATATCCCCGCGCAAAGCGCGGCTTTGCCGTCGCGCGAGTGTCCCGTGACTATCAACGGACCCGCATACTCGCAGGTTTTCAGATAGTCCGCCGCGATGCTTGCGCCCCATGCCCAAGCCATTATCGCGCCGCAATCCAGCGTGGGATAGGTTCTTACGCGCGCTTCATCTTCCGTCCCCTGATATTTCGCGCTGCTCCAATCGGGAACGATATGATCGCGGTTGTAGTACGCGATCGCGTATCCGCTCTTGAGAACCTCATATTCGATCGGGCAGTGGTTCCCGATGAACACAATCACGGGTATTTTACACGCTGATTCAGGGCGAAGAACCTTTAAATCCATTTCAAACGCATTGTCAACGAACAGTGTAACCTCTTCCAAGACAGCTATCATCTCGCCGTCATAGCGGACTTCGCGGCGTTTGACGGTTGGCAGGAGAGACTTTACCTTGCCGGGCCATCTGCCGTACATGTGCGTTTGAGCTAAGTCGCGGATAATTTGCTTTTGCGCCGCCCATTCCTCGGGCTTTGATATTCTCGTGCCGTCGGGCTTCATGAAAGGATCGGGTAGATATCGGCAAGGTAAAAATCGGCTCATGGGATTACCTCCGTATTATTACGGGCTGTCGGCAAACACGCGTTTGATACGCCCGCCGTTCGGTCGGCACTATTATACTCTTTTCAAAGGGCGGACCGCAATTGATAGATAAATCTTTTACGCAGCGCTCGTCTTTATACGTGAGTATAACTATCACCGCGTCATCTACCTTCACATATTTTAACGCAAAATCAACCTCAATTACAGCCTGAAAGCTATGACGGAAATTTCTTTAAGGCATGGCAAATAGCACCAATTTTAAGCTTGACAACTGCCCTCCAAAGCTATACGATATACGTGTTCTGTGACATTTAAATAATAAGTCACGGCATTTTTATTCTTTATTTCACAAGAAATAAAGAAACAAGGAGGAACAAAAAACACATGCGCAAATCAGGCTCAAGGCTGCTCATCATCGCAGCCGCGTTAGTGATGCTCATGACCGCCGCATCATCCCCCGCAATTGCCGCGGATAATGCCAACGCGCCGCGCGGTTATTTCCTATCGCCCGAGGATCTGGGTCAACTGCCGGATAACACAAGCCTTCCCAACCTGTTCGAGTTCTTTGACAAAAGCGCCGATCCGAACGGAAACGGTTACGTTGACAGCCCCGACGAATGGCAAGCCAGAAGCGACGAGCTTCGCGACTTGCTGTACTATTACATCTACGGATACAAAGAACCCACGCCCAAGGAATACTCAAGGGTCAAGGCCGCAACCCAAAACCAACAGGTAAATTGGGCGGACGGCGTTATGGGCGCCATGATGTACGGCATGTATACCGAACTGCCGCACCTGCCGGAAGGCTCATACACCTACAGCTTAGCTTGGGGATCGTTCTATTCAAACATTGCCGCGGACGAGAGCTTTGTCGCGGCGGAAGCGTATGAAATGCCGGGCGACCTTGCGGATTGGAAGGTCGGAGACACATGGGCTGAACACGCCAATCTGTATGAGGCAATTCTGCTTCCCACATGGACTGTTACGATTGAAGTAACCGCCGACGGGCAATGGCTGCCCGAGACGACCGGCGAATTCACCGTCAGCCTGCGCGCTCCTTCCGCGGAAGATACGGAATATGAAGCTCCGTATCCCATCTTGATAGCGACGAGCGCTCTGAGCGAAGAGCAGCAAGTCACAACCAACCTCGCGGGATACGCATTCATGGTTACGCCGCTCGACGGAATACCCGAAGCCGAGTATCGTAAAATCTATCCCGAAACGGAAGACTGGACGACCGACACAGGCACAAAGATATTGTGCTCATGGTCGCTCAGCCGCGCGCTTGACGCGTTCTCAAATTATACGGGCGACAACGCGCAGATAAAATCAGTCGATACTGAAAACACGGCGATAACAGGCTGCTCAACCGGTGGCAAAAGCGCGCTCATCGGCGGCATCTTTGAGCCGAGAGTCAAAATTATATCCGCAAGCGATCCGGGCGGCGGCGGACTTTCGGGATTCCGCTACTCGACAGAGAGCCAGTTGTTCAGCTACAATCCCCCCACCCAGGCAGGCGTACCGCACGAATACGCGTATGGCCTCAATGAGACGATTCAAAGAGCCATTCAGAACAGCGGCGAAGCGCAGTGGTTCGACGACCGCGCTCAGATCTTCACGACGAACCCCGATTTGGTTGACAATACCCCAATCGATCTGCACGCGCTTGTCGCGCTTTGCGCGACAGACGGCAGATATTTCATATGCTGGACAGGCGAAGGACAAGACGCTTGGCTTAACAGCCCCGCAACCGTTTTAAACATCCTGGCCGGACGCGAAGTATATGAATATCTGGGATACGGCGACAGAATAGCGACGATCGCGCGCGATCAGGCTCACGCGAATCAGGATCGCGATCTGCCGGATATCATCGCGATTATGGATAAAGCGTTCAGAGGCGCTGAGAAATATGTCGTCAAGAGCTGGGACAGCCTCAAGGTCTCCGCTGAAAATCCCGCGGCTATCGACGGTAGCGGAACAATTCTGCCGGAGCATTCCTACGATTCATTGACCGAGGCGGACCGCAATCCATACTTCATCCCGAGCGCGCTTCTCAACTGGTCGCGTCCCGACAAATACTTCATCTATACGGACGCGAACAGTGTAACGGAAGGCATCGCAATCGATATCACATTCTACACCGACGCCGAGAGCGTAACCGTAACACTGGCGGACGGAACCGAAAAGACGGTTGCCGCGGAGGACGGAAAAGCGACAGTCAGCATCACGTCCGAAGAAGCGAAAGCGGGGCAATACACGGCTTCCGCGACAGGGTCTGCCAAAGACTCCAAGACGATTGAAATCCGCGGCTGGACCGTAAGCGACGCGCTGCGCCATGGCTTCTCGGACAACAGCGCATTGGGTCACGACGTCGGCACCTCAGTCGGATTCACTACCCCGCTCGTAAACTACAACAGCTCGACTGACCCCGTAACGCTTTATTTGAACGGCGTTCAGCTCAAGAGCGACGTATATGATTACGACAACAAGGTATATGAAGGCGGAGAAGTGTACACGCAGGAAGGCTATCTGCAGCCTTACGGCGCGACGCTTATCATCTATCAGGGAACGCCGGGCGACGCTGTCGCATATGGCGAAAAGGTAAAGTTCAGCATTAAGAACGCCCACATTGAAGCGCTCATCGATTACACAATCTATATCGACGTCGAGTTTGAAAAGTGGCAGCCGACAGGCACCGACGGCGCAGACGGCAGCGACCGCGCGCGCTTCAAGTCGACCGTTCAGATTCCTGTCGTCGCCGAAGACGGAACAATAACATTCACCCAGAACACTCAAACGCCGTCATGGAAGCCGCAGCAATTGCAGAACACGCCTAAGTCCGGACTGCCGCTTGGCGAGACGCGCTGGCCGCTGCTCGGCAACTGGGCGAGCGACTTGAATGAAGACGGCACATATAAGCCTCTGGATGAAATTCGTCCGGAATACTCAGAACCCGCGCTTACACTGTATGACGCTGTTATTACGGCGGCGGACGTGTCTGAAAACGGAGCGGCAATAAGCTTCAGCAAAGCCGTAAATCCCAACGAATTCGGCATTGCGATAAAGGGAGCGAAGATTGCTTCATACGAATGGTCTTCCGACAACACATCCGTGCAAATAACATATGCTCAGACCGCCGAAGGCGAAGTCAGCGCGATAGTCTTCCGTTCCGCGGATACCGAAGGAAACCTCATCGGCGGTCCTGTTGAACTGGATTTAACGCCGGCGAAGTAAAGGCTGCGCAAAAACGCATGGGCGGAATACCGCCCATGCCATTTGGTTAAGGGAAAAGGCAGACCGAAAGGAATGCCTTTTCCCTTAATTTATGTTTCCGTAATGCGCTGAACAGATACCTCAAGGAGCTGATGAGCGTCGGCCAGATGCTTGCGCAGCTCATCAATATGCAGCGCAAGGGCGGCGCACGAAGACTGCCTATCCGTCAGCATTCTGCGAACTTCATCAGGCGCGGGACCGCCTGTTATACCGCGAATGGATATGAAGTGCGCAGGGTTCAGCGCCGTCTCAATCATTGCCCTGTTCACTTCAGCGCCGCCGCCTGCGATTTCTCGGATTATGTCAGGGGTCAGCTCGGATTGGGTAAGTCCTTTTTCATACATTGTCCGCACAATCGCGGCAGTAATGCGGTGGCTCTCGCGGAATGACAGCCCGCCGTCGCGCACCAGCGTGTCCGCAAGTTCAGTGGCGGTGATGAATCCTTCTCCCGCCCGCTTCCGCATTATATCCTTATTTACTTCCATCGTAGCGTAATTATTCGTCAGAAGCGTAAGAACCCGCATCAGATTTTCTATGGACGCGTACAGGTGCGGCTGCAACTGTTCCTCCGAATCCACCATATCTCCGAAGGGAGTATTGTGAAGCATCATCACGGCAGTCTGCGCTTGCCCGATCAGCGCGCTCGTGATAGGCCGCGCGTGCTCCAACGACGAGGGGTTGCGCTTTTGCGGCATTATGCTGCTGATCTGAACGTAAGGATCCGCCAAACGGAAATATCCGTATTCGCGAGTGCAGAAATCAAGCGTGTCCTTCAGGAAACGCGAGAGCGAAACGCCCAGCTCAGTCAGCGCGGAAGCGGTGTGAGTTATATATTCCACACACGCGATAGCATCATACGAATTCTCGACCAGTCCGTCGAACCCCAGCAATTCAGACATGCGCTCCCGATTTATCGGGAAACCCGTCGTGGTAATCGCGGCGGCTCCGAGCGTCGAGCGGTTGACGCTGCCGTACGCGCCGAACAGCCTCTCCCAGCCGCGAATAAGCGAATCGCAGAAGGCAAGCAGATAGTGCGCGAATGTGGTAGGCTGAGCGGGCTGCGTATGCGTGTATGCGGGCATAACGGTTTCGACATGTTCTCCCGCAACCTCGATCAGCGTCTCGGTCAGCCGCCGCACCGCGCAAAGCGCGGCGAGAAGCTGCAAGCGCAGCGCCATGCGGTATTGGCATATCCCAACGTCGTTTCTGCTGCGTGCAATATGGAGCCGACCCGCCGGAATGGCGCCGATCCGCCTCTCCAAATCCTTCTCCAATGTAAAAAACATGTCTTCATAAGCGGGGTTGTATTTGGCGTTTGAAAAATCAATCTCACGTATCTCAAGAAGCCCGCGCAGGATTATACGCGTCTCTTCCCGTTCAAGTATGCCTTGCTCATGCAGCATTACCGCGTGAGCCAGGCTGATCTCCAGGAAATGCTGATAATAGTAATCGCGCTGAGTATCAAACACCGGCTCCAGAACCGCGTCCGCGAACGCTTTTGCGGGGAACACGGCGCCGTCTTGCATAACGATTTTTTCACGGATACTCATTATTTCCATCCTTTCATTAAACTCAAGCGTACGGTTTTTCGGTTTGCCACTTGCTTTCGGACTTTTCATATGGCACAATTGTAACAAACACATCGGAGGAAACCCGCATGGGCATTGAGAACGCGATACGCTGCATCACCCCTAAGGAAATGAGAGATATCAACCGAACCTGCATATTGGAATACCTGCGTCAGCATGGCGCAGTATCGCGCTCGATGATCGCTTCCGATCTGGGTCTCAGTCTGTCCAGCGTCGTGCGCATTACGGACGATCTTACGGAGGATCGTCTCGTGCATCTGCAGGGCGCGTATGAGACAAGCGGCGGCAGACGCAGACCGTTGATTGAGCTGGACACGCAGCAGAACGTAGTCATATCCATCACGCTGGGCGGCACGCACGCAACCGCGTGTCTATGCGACATAACGGGAGCGATTCTTGAACGGCATACCGTGCAGAATCACGGAATGCGCGGAATCGCCTGCGTCGATCTCCTCAAGTCGCTTGCCGACGAAATGCTCGGCAAAGTCGCGGCCCGCACTGTTCGCGGGATATCAGTCGGCGTTCCCGGCATTGTAATCGGAGGAAACCGCGTAATCGCCGCGCCCGCGGTCGGATTGGACAATGTACTGCTGGCCGACATGCTCACACCATACTATCCATACCCCGTATTCGTGGAAAACGACGTCAATCTCGCGGCTCTCGGCGAGCTGTGGTTCGGATACGGCAAGCAGTGCAACGACCTGCTGTACATCCACATAGGAACGCTTGTCGGCATGGGGATTGTGCTCGGGCGCTGTATCCTGCACGGCGCGCACACCGGCGCGGGCGAACTCGGGTATGCCGTGCTGGATGCGGAGCATCTGAAATATCCGTTTGAAAGCATGGGCGCGCTTGAAGAACGCATCTCCGGATTCGGTATGGGCAACCGCACGCGCGCCGCGCTGAGCGCAAACGGAACACCAAACGCCGACGCGACGGCGGCGGATCTTTTTCGCTGCGCCGAATCCGGCGAGCATTGGGCGCAGGAGATTCTGCAGGACTTTCTGGATAAAATGGCGATGGTGATGATAAACCTCGCCGCGCTGTTTGACCCCGAAATCATCGTGCTGGGCGGCGGTGTTATGGAAAGCGCGCAGGCTTACATTCCGCGGGTCGCGTCGATGATCAGGGGCAAAACCCCGAACCCGATTCACGTGCTACACTCCAAGCTGGGCAAAAACGCGCGGATACTAGGCGGTTGCACCAGTGTCCTGCAGCATACCAACCACTACACCATCCATAAGAGCATGCTTTGACTTTTTGAGTTTTACATTGACTTTTTTCGCTATAAGATACACCGCGCCCCACTCCGCTTCCACCGCAAGAGGCGTCAGCGAAAGATTCGGACATTTCGCCGCGACGTCACGCCGCAGAGCTTCAACAAGGGACGGCGTATTCGTAAGAAAGCCCCCCGAGTAGACAAGCGGATATGGTTGACCGCACATGTTGAGCCGCTCCGCCAATGCCGCCGCCATATTGCAAAGATGAATCGACGCGCGTTTCATTATATCCGCCGCAATTTCGTCTCCCTCGGCTGCCGCGTCAGGGACAAGCGGCGCGAGCCGCGCAATATCGCTCTTATTCGTGGTATAAACAAAGTCTATGATTTTGTCAAACGCGGGAAGCTTCAACGCGTTCTCCAGCATTGCAAGGAGCCTCGTATCGGGTCCTATGCGATCAAACGAGCGAAGCGACGCAGCTATTGCTTCCTTCGCGACCCAGTACGACGAGCCTTCGTCGCTTACCAGATATCCGTACCCGCCGACGCGATGCACTTCGCCCTGTGCGTTTACGCCAAGTCCGATTGAGCCTGTTCCCGATATCAGTATTATTCCGGGCTTGCCTTCAGTCTGCCCCGCCAGCGCTATCTCGGCGTCGTTAACCACCAGCGACGGAAAGGGAAGGTTCAGCGAAGTCAGCAAGCCCTCGACTGTTTCCTTTGTATCCTGCGTATCGACCCCCGCGGTGCCAAGGCAAACGCCTTTGCACAGTTTTGGAGCGCACCCGCTTCCAACGAAGAATTCGGTAAACAGCGCGCGCAAATTCTCCCGCACAACTTCAGGCGGATTGCTTTCTATATTAGTGCTTTTACCTCTGCAATTGCCGAGCACGCTGCCTGCAATATCTACCGCTACAAGGCGCGCATTCGTACCGCCGCCGTCAATTCCGATAAGATATGGTGTCATCACATTATCCTTACGTAATATTTGTTGTGTCCCAATTTCATTCACGCCGCTCAGCCGTACTCAATCGCCAGCCAACGAGCGATTACACGTCGGAGTTCTTCCGCCGCGCGGTTCAATATATCTTCCCCCTTCGCGCCCGACGCTTCCGAAACCCTGCCCGCATATCCGTCGAATCCCTTTGGGGAGGCTTCAACCAAAACATGTGGCGCGGGAAACTTATACGACGGCAGGTCGTAAGCGGGGTCTCCGAGCATATCTGTCCAACCGAGCGACGCCCACGCCGCGGACAGCTCGAACGGACCTCCGTGTCCCCGTCCGCCGTCCGAAAACATGGTCTTCTCATCCGAAATCAACTGCCACCAGTTGACTATCAAGGTTTGGAAACCATCCTCCATGGCTTCAGCCGCCGCCCTTGCAATGCCCATATTCCCGTCATGCGCGTTAAGCACAAGCAGACGGGTTATGCCCGCGTTCTGAATCCCGCGCATTATACCCAGAAGATAGCCGAGCATTACATCGGGTTCGATAGAAATCGTCGGCTGTCGGCGCGTCTTTGCGGGACACGCGGTATATATGACCTGCGGATACAATAAACAATCGTCCGCGTCGGCAAATCGCTCCGCCAGCGACTGAACGATAGCCGCGTCCGTACCGACAGGCGCGATAGGTCCGTGATATTCAAAGCTTGCGAGCGGAAGCAGCGCATACTTCGCCTGCTTTGAACGCTCCCGCCAATCACGACCCGCAATGTTTATCGCCCTCATTCTCTCACTCGGCTTTCTTTCAGATAGGTCCTGACGCAGTATCGCCCTTCAGTCTCTCGGAAATCAACAGTAAAACGGCGACAAGCGCTATCTGCAGCGTGCCGTAGGCGCAGGCGGTGCCAAACCTGAACGAATACATCTGCTGATTTATCGCCACGGAAATAGGCATACTTTTGGATGTATAGAGCAGTATTGAAGCGACGAACTCGCCCACTCCCTGCACCAACCCCAATATCGCGCCTGACGCGACCCCTCCCGCAACCATTGGCAGCACGACGCGGAAAAACCCAAAGAACCAATTGGCTCCAAGCCCGCGCGCGGCTTCTTCGCAGCTTGCGTCCGTCTGAGCGAACGAGGCGCATGTGGAACGGTATACCAGCGGCAAATGCCTCACAAAGTACGCGATCGGCAGGATATAGTATGTTCCGACCCACACCTGACCGAAGCTGAATATTGTCGGTATATTGAACGCCACAATAAGGCTTATGCCGACGACGGTGCCCGGCAGCGACCACGGCAGCATTATAAGCTTATCGACAATACCGCGTCCCGCAAACTTTCTGCGGCTCATGAAATACGCGGCCGCCACGCCGAACACCACATTGCCCGCAGCCGCCGCCAAACTCATGATCAGGCTGTTCTTTATCGGCAGAAGAAATTTTGTCTGCGTAAACAAATCAACATAGTGGTTAAGCGTATATACGGGCGGAAGCACCTGCGTAGTCCATTTTCCGTTCGCGGAGAATGAAATCAATATGATAACAAAGATTGGAAGCATCAAAAACAGTACGGCGAGAAACGAACCCGCGACGGTAAGCGCGCGCGTAAAGCGACCCTTGACCTCTTTGCGGTGTATCGCCGAGCCTTTGCTTACTCCCGAATAGTTGCGCCGACCTTCATACGCGCGCATAATCACCAAGAAAAACACGGATATCATGGCAAGTATGGTTGATTGCGCAGACGCCATACCCAAGTCGCCGTTTGTGCGTGAAAGCACAATCTGCATTGTCAGAGTTCTGTCTATGCCGTAAATAAGCGGCGCCGTATAGGACGCCATCGAAATCATGAACACAAGCATCGTCGCCGCCGTAATTGACGGCGTGAGCATCGGAAGCCGAACTCTGCCGAATACCTGACGGCGGCTCGCGCCAAGACCCGACGCCGCTTCCTCCAGCGATGTATCCGCGTTTCGCAGCGCCGCCGAAACAGGCAAATAGAAATATGTGTACATTGTAAACGTATGCACGACCAGCACGCCGGAAATACCTTTCAGCGCGAACGGCACCGCGGACAGCCCGAATATCGCTTTAAGACCGCGCGGGATTATTCCCGTCGAACCGTACAGAAAATCGAACGATATCGCGCCTATCAGCGAAGGCAGAGCCATCGGAATGACGGCGAACGCCTTGAGCGCCTTGCGGCCGGGGAATTCAAAGCTCTCAAGCAGAAAAGCCAGCCCCGTTCCGACGATGCCGCAGCAGATTACGCTCAGCACCGAAATATACAGGCTGTTCCATATCGCCTGCAGGTTCGTCATGCCGGAGGTATTGAAAATACGTTTATAATAAGCCAAGCTGAAGCTGCCGTTAACGAAAAAGCTGTCACGGAAAACACCGAGCAAAGGATATATCACATATCCCAGCAGTACGAAAAAGATAGGGGACAGCACGACATATATAAACCATGGTCTGTTTGCTATCGGAGTTTTGACGCGCGCGTCGTTCTGTTTCAGCGTCATTGAGCATCCTCCGCAGGCAGAAAATACAGCTTTTGCGTGTCGACACAAAAACGCATGGGGCGTCCGATATCGGAAGCGTCGGGAAGATATCCGACCAACGTTGCCCTCAGCTCCTTCCCTTGCGTGAAGACCAGATATTGAGCGCTCATTCCCGTATATTCACAGTGCAGAACATTCCCTACCAGTATGTTCTCTTCGCGGTCTCCTGCGGGTTCAAAGCATTCGGGGCGTATGGCGGCAAGCACGCTTGCGCCAAGTGTGAACGAAACGCCTTCCGCCGCGTTTCTGTTATACCCCGTAAGCTTCGTACCGTCTTTGAGCGCGACAGTAACCATATCGCCGTGTACGCTCAAGACCTTTGAATCAAACAAAGTATGTTTTCCTATAAACTCCGCTACAAAGCGGTTGCGCGGACGCATATACACGCCCTGCGGCGTATCCAACTGCTGTGTAACGCCTGAGCGCATAACGAGTATACGGTCAGACACCGCCATCGCCTCCGCTTGGTCATGAGTGACATAGATAGTCGTTATGCTCATCTCTCTCTGAAGACGTTTGATTTCGGAACGCGTGTCGTCGCGCAGTTTCGCGTCCAAATTTGAAAGCGGTTCATCCAACAGAAGGATAGTAGGTTCTATCACAAGCGCTCGCGCGAGCGCTACGCGCTGCTGCTGTCCGCCCGATATCTCATGAACGCGCCTCTTTTCATATCCGCTGAGGTTAACCATATCCAAAGCGCGCGCCACCCGCTTTGCTTGGTCGGCGCGCGATACTTTTCTGATTCTAAGCCCGAACGCAACGTTTTCGCCGATTGTCAGATGGGGGAACAACGCGTAGTTCTGAAATACCATGCCTATATCGCGCTTGTTCGGCGCAAGAGCGGTCACATCACGATCGCCAAACAGAATTGCGCCGCTTGTCGGATACGCAAACCCCGCTATCATTCGCAGCGTCGTAGTTTTACCGCAGCCGCTGGGGCCGAGCAGCGTAAAGAACTCGCCGGAGCGGATATGGAAATCGGCGTCTTCCACTGCGTTTACTCCGTTATATGACTTGCGAAGATGCCGCAAAAAAACGTCCGCCATGTTCCGCTTCCTCCGACTTTCGGAATATTTCTTTATTTCGGCCGCCGGACTTATAAGTCGGGCGGCCGAAATAATGGTTTGACGCGCTGTATCAGTTCTTGCCTTTGATATTCTCGTCCCAGTATGTCATCCAAGTCATTTCGTTCTCGGCGATAACCGACCAGTCGATATCCATCGCCTTGAGCTCAAGGTCCTGAATCCACTGCGGGAGCTTATCCGCGGGGATATCTCCCTGCGCCGGGATCTGATACATATTTTCAGCCAGCGCCAGCTTTATCTCAGGCGTAAAGAGGAACTCATAGAACGCCTTCGCGCCTTCCTCGTTCTTCGCTCCGCTTATAATGCCGACCGCGTCAACGAGAATCGGAACGCCGCTTTCGGGAATAACGTAGCCGAACGGCTGCTCGTTGACAATCTTCTGAATCATGATATCCTGAAGATTCCACAGAGAAAGCGTACCTTCCTGACGGGCAATCTTAAGATACATGTCCGTTGGGTTCTGCGCGTATTCCTTTGTGTTTGCGTCAAACTTGCGCAGCCATTCGTAGCCCTGTTCGGGATCGCTTCCGCCGCTCGCGTATATCATACAGGAATAGATGGTTCTCATCGTTCCCGAGGCGAGAACGCCGCGGATGATGAACGCGTCCTTATACGCTTCGCCCAGAAGGTCATCCCAGTCCTTGGGCAGATCGGCCTCGGTCAGCGCCTCCGTGTTGTACATAATTACTTCCGGAAGCAATATTTCACCGTACCACAGATCGTTGGGATCCTTGTAGGCGGCGGGGAAATCAGCAGCGAAGCTTGGCGTATAGGCGCTTAGCAGCCCTTCTTGCGCCGCGAGCTTGAACGCGGCTTCAGTTCCGCCCCAAAGGAAATCGCCCTGCGGGTTCACCTTTTCGGCGCGCACACGCTCAAGAATCTCCTGCGCGCCCATGTTCAGCACTTCAAGTTCGTACTGAGGATATGCGGTTTCAAACAACGGCTTAACGTATTCGATTACGTTCGTGTCGCGCGCGGTGTAGATTGTAACCGTCGTTTTCGATTCGGCGAGCGACGCGCCTGAAATAAGCATCGCGACCGCCAACAGGAATACCAAAACCCGAGCTGACTTTTTCATGTTTTCGCCTCTTTCCTTCCTCTGACTGATAGAATATTAGGGAGCATCGCTCCAACAAGCTCCGACGTCCGCAGGGCGTTTCCGCCCTGCGGACACTGCGCAGCTTATCGGTTGATCATGTTCGCGAACAACCGCACGCCGCCCGGCACAAGCCCTGTAACCTGACGGAAAAATACGATTGCCGTGTAGGTGAATGTTCCTTCGCCATACTTGGCGGTAAGGATCTGTCCGTCATATTCGCGGTTTTCCTGTTCGACAAGTCCGCTGCGAATCGGCGCTTCGTAGCGCTCATCCCACTCCATCGGGACGTACAATGAACGTTCCTGAATCCAGCCGTCCCAATCGGAGTCTGTGATTACGTTGGGGGAATTGAGCAGCGCGTTATCGGGCAGCAAGACAGTGACGGGCGAATCCTCGTAAGTTACGCGCCATTCAAGAGAGGGACTGCCGATCTTGAACGGGTATGGCGCGTATTCGGGTTTGTATCCGTCGCCGGAAGTGTGGTATTGGACGACCAGATTACCGCCCGCTTCGACGTACTTAAGGAGCCTGTCGTAGCACTCCGCGAGAACCGAGCGGTAACGGTACGCGCGAACGCCTGTGATAATTGTGTCGTATGCGCTCAGGTCGCCGAAGCGAACATCGTCATCCGTAAGCAGCGTTACGTTCATACCCAGAACTTTCAGGGTATCCGCAACCGTGTCGTTTCCGCTTTCAATGTAACCGATTTTAAGTTCACTGTCAAACTCAACAGGGAATACCTGAACCGCGCCCTCTGCGCTGTAGATGTAATACGTCTTGTCGATATGCTGATAATCGATGGTCTGCACCGTCTGATTGCTGACGAGCTCGCTTCCCTGCACCTGCGCGAGGAACGTATACTCTCCTTCGGCGACGCCTTCGGGCGGAGTCAGCGTGAACGATACGGCGGTCGATTCGCCGCCCTTGGCGAATGACAGCTTCGCGGACGCGGGCTCTATTGTCCAGCCTTCAGGCCCCGCGAGCGTAAGTTCCCCTTCGTCGGCGCCTGTTGTATTGTTGGTTACGGTCACGCCGAACGTTACAGGCTCGGCGCCTTTAGCGAGGTTTACGGCGGCCTTTTCAGGTGTAACGGCTACTGAAAACTCAGGCACATACGCAAAGTTTCCTTCCGACTTACCGTACCATGAGAACGCCTTCTCTCCTCCGAACGCAACCGCGGCGGATATTCCGTCCGCGTGGAAGGCGTTGTAGTAGTCGGCGGTCTTCGGCGCGGTGACTGTGAAATTTTGGATATATGTGAGGTTAGGTCCGAGTTCGCCTGTCGCTTCGCCCTTTTCGACCGTCCACTGATCCTGCTGAGGCAGGTTCAGCGTTACATCTTCCACTGACAGTATTGCGTCCGTTCCCTGATGGACGCGCACGGCGACGTTTATCGTCTGACCCGGCGCCACTTCCATATCTTCCGGAACGACGAGAATTTCAACAGCGGCAGCGGCCGCTGCTGTGCGAGCAAGCTGCGTTATCTTCTTCTCAAGGTGGAACGTCAGGTCATACTTTCTCTCGGGATCAAGATCGGAGGCTGCGACGGCCGACAGCGCTTGCTCGACGTCGCCCTGCATCGCGTATACGCCCGCCAGCACCTGAGCGTTATGCGGGAAAGCCGCTTCAATCGCCTCGGCGTCCGACTGGATCTTCTTGAGCTGCGCTGCGATATCGGCGTCGCCCACGAGTTCCGCGTAATCGTTGAAGTCATACGGCAGACCCGCGAATATGGAATCCTCCGACTGCGGCGTTTCGTAAGGCGACTCAGCTTCATCGTTGAGATGCAGCAGGCGCGTCCCCGGCTGCGGCAAGCCCTGCCCGCCCATACCCTGACACGCGTGGAAGCTGCGCGCGTAATCGGATATAACCTGATAGGTGGTGCCATACCACGGATCAAATTTGCCCGTATTAACAGGCGCGGTGAATTCATCCTGAGCGTTTGCGGGTTCGTAAACCTTGCTTACTTTAAAGGCGGGAAGCCCCTGCTCCGGATAGCGCGTCGGATCGGCTGCGGCCTCAACCGCAAGCAGCGTGCAGATTATTATTGATTGATGATGACCATGCTGTGTTCTGTCAAGCTTAAACGGAAGCACCACTATTTCGGGGCGATATTCGCGGATGAAATAGACGAACCGCTCCGTAACATAGTCAAAGTTCCATTTCTCTTCTGTCTCTTCCCATTTCTTTGAGAATCCGAAGTCCATACAGGGCGAATCGAAGTCAATTCGCGCGAAGTCGACGGTTGTGTCAAGCACGGTGACGGACTTGGTAAGCTCCTCTGTACGAAGAACGCCCATCGCGTTGTATACTTCGGGACCGATCGCGTTCTGACCGCCCTGCCCGCGAGTGATAGTCACAACGTGAGTCGAAACGCCTTCGCCAAGCGACAGAGCCGCCAGCCAGTTGCTGCCTTCGTCGTCCGGATGGGCAGCGGTATTCATAACCGTGGCGATGGTCGTCAGCGGACGGACCGCTTTGAGCAATGTGATAATTCCCGAGTCCTTAATCGGTTCGTTGAGAACGGCTGCAGACGCGGACGGCGTCACGCACGTCGCAAGCGATATGCACAGAGCCAGCGCGATAATCCGAATCAGTTTCTTCATTATAACAGTTGCATTCCTTTCATGTATTCTGTTGTTCGGTTGGTTTTTGAGCGGATTTTCGGGTTAATGGTTATTTGCGAAGCGTTGTTCCATCGCTTGCCCCCTTCCGCAAATCTCAATTTACTTTCTGACAAAATGATATTAACATTATGCGAATATCTTAGATGAGCTTATTATAGCATGGCCAAATGACTTGTCAATACTGTCGGCATCAAACTCGACGGAAAATTTCGGGAGGTGAATTCCCTAAGCGTGTTCCTCTGTGAATCAGTCGTCAATGATAATCTTCCGACGCGAGCAATTCCGCAGGAATTCGCAGCTTAATCAAGAATGTAATAAAGGAGTCCGTCTGCTCGTTTGAAGCAAACGGATCGGAAGCCGCGCATAAGGAGAGCAAACATGCAAGCATATGAATCGACGCTGCATCTGTTTACAGCCAACATACGGACCATCAGAAAAGTATTCAGGTGGCAGAACACTCTGAGCGTCCGCCTCGCCGCCATCATATTGGCTTCGGCAGGCAAGCAAGCGGACGCTAAGGCGATGCTCACGGCCAAGGAGCTGATCAAGCGCAACGCGGGCGTGTTCTCAAACCTGCGCGGCATTGCCGGTATGCCGCTGATTGCGCTGATATCGCAAAGCGAACGTCCGCAAGAAGTCATAGGCAATACCATTCGCGTACAGGAGCTTCTGAAAGGCGCGCGGTTTTGGCGCAACAATTATCTTGCCGTCGCCGCCGCCCAAATAGCCTTGAACACCCAACCCTCGCAGTATACCGCCACGGTGTCGCGCGCGCGGGATTTCTACGATTGGATGCGCAAGAGCCACCCGCTTATCACAGGCGCGGACGATTATATCCTCTCGTGCATGCTGGCGGCGGCGGGGCTTGACGCGGAACCCGCAAGCGCCGAAATGGATAATCTGATGGCGCTTCTGACGCCGCATTTCAAGGGTTCGCCCAATGTCAGGCAATCGCTGGCTCAGGCGCTGGTTTTAGGAACAAGCCGCGCGGATACATCATTATCACGGGAACACGCCGTCGCCCGCATAGTCGCTTTGCGCGAAGCTTTGCGTGAGAAAAGGCTGAAGCCCGGCGCGCAGATTGCAGCCGTGCTTGGGATATTGTCTTTGCTGCCCGGCGAACCCGAGGCGATTGCGGAGCAGGTCGCGGATTGTTATGCCGCGCTGTTGACCGTGAAAGGCTTCAGCCGCATAGAGGGCAAGCAGGTTATACTGTTGTTCGCGGCTTCGCTGGTCACGTGCGGAATTGCCGACGAGCTGCTGAATTCCACGGCGAACGCCGCGCTTGCCAATATGGTAACAAACCTTATCATCGCTCAACAGGCTGCCGTGATTGCTGCGACCTCCGCGGCGGCGGCGGCGTCCTCGTCCTCGTGATTGGCGCGAATGAATTACGGCGCGGGAGCGAATATCCGTGAATATAAGAAAAGTCGCAAACAACAAAAAAGAATACATCGATCTGCTTCTGCTGGCCGACGAACAGGAAAGCATGATAGATAAATACCTTGAGCGCGGCGAAATGTACGTTCTGGACGACTGCGGCGCAAAAGCCGAGTGCGTGATAACCAAGGAAGCCGACGGCGTTTATGAACTTAAAAGCATCGCGGTTCTGCCCGCTTGTCAGCGGAAGGGCTGCGGGCGAAGCCTTATAGAATTCCTTTTCGCCCGATACCCCGATTGCGGCGTTATGTTTGTCGGAACGGGCGACTGCCGTTCGACCCTTTCGTTTTATAAGAGCTGCGGCTTTACGGAATCGCACAGAATAAAGAACTTCTTTACCGATAACTACGACCATCCGATGTTTGAGGATGGAAAGCAACTGGTGGATATGGTTTACCTGAAAAGAGAGCGAGCCGCGAGCGTATGATGGTTTTGCGCCCGTTTGAGGAAAACGACGCCGCCCTGCTTGAAAAGTGGCTGTATGCTCCGCATGTGGCGAAGTGGTATCGGCATCCCGACCATTGGCTTGCAGAAATCCGCGGCAGGCATAACGAATTCGGCTTTATCACGCATTTCATCGCCGTCGCCGACGGTGTTCCGATCGGCTTCTGCCAGCATTACGACGCCCACTTCGCGCGGGAACACGAGATATGGAACGACGAGCCTGAAATCAGCCAAACGGAAGGCGAGATTTACAGCATCGACTATCTGATCGGCGATCCTGAATTTTTGGGCAAGGGATACGGAAAAGAAATCGTGCGGCTTCTTTGCGAAGAGGCGGCGGGAATCGGCGCAAAGAGAATCATTGTCGACCCGGAGAAGGACAACCTCGCTTCAAACAGAGCGCTTGAAGCGAACGGGTTCGCCCACAACGGAAACCATTACGTTAAGGATTTGCGGAATAAGATGTAACGGGATGGCTGAACCGGCAACGTTGAAGCTCGGCGGGACCATGGAGAAAGAGTTGAAATCTGCCGGAAACCCGAAGAATGCCGCTATACATACTATCAAAAAAATGCTATAATAAATCAGTATTATTGTCGCATAGTCGACAATGTCTTCATTTGCAAGTATAAAATAAATTGGAGGAAGTAAAATGAAGAAAATCATCTCCGCGATCCTTATGCTCACACTCTTACTCAGCGCGTGCGTCGGTTTAGCCGAAGGCAGCACGGGCTCGGCCCCCGTCGAAAAGGACAGGCTGGCGCTTCTGACCGAAGCCGCGTCGGCGGAAACCTTGGCGTACAAAGGCGGCCTTGAAATCATGCACTTCTCAACCAGCGAAGAAGCTGCGGGAAACGGCGCGTCGGTCGCTTTCAGAACTATCAACACCGCTTGGGCGGCGGCTCACCCCGACGTCACGCTGTCGCAGAACATTCTTGCCAACGACGAGTATAAAACGCAGATCGCCGTATTGGCGGGCGCCGACGACCTGCCAGACGTGTTCCTCCTGCAGGGCATGAACACCGCTCAGTGGGCGGCGCAGGGGCTTATCTACGACCTGACCGAGACCATCACCAATTCCCCCGACGTTGACTCGTACGACCTGTCAAAGCTGTACGCGTTCACGTCTAACGACAAATATTACGGCTATCCGGTACTTACCGAAGGCTCTTGCGTTGTGCTTCTTTACGACAAGCAAATGTGGAAAGACGCGGGCTACGATTCATTCCCCGAAACCTGGGACGAGGTTCTTGCCGCGAAAGAATATTTCGACGCGCAGGGAATCAATGTCATGGCTTTCGGCAACGGCGGAAAATGGCAAGTGAACTCCACGTTCCTTACGACCGTCGGCGACCGCTTTACGGGACACGAGTGGTTCTATTCGCTGATCGAAAAGGGCGGCGCGAAGTTTACGGATCCCGAGTTTGTCTCCGCTCTTAAATTCACGCAGGATATCTTCGCGTCCGGCATCTTCAACCCCGACTTTAACGTCGTAACCAACGAAGACGCGCGCGAATACTACATTTCAGGCGACGCGGCAAGCTATATCGGCGGCAACTGGGACGTAATGTATATGGGCGCGACGCTTAAAGAAATCGATCCCGAAAAGTACGCCAACATAGGTTTTGCAGTGTTGCCGCAGCCCGCCGGAGCGACCGCGACATACAAGACTCACGCGACGGGGCAGGGATACGCCGTCGCCATCAACGCGAAGCTCACAGGCGACAAGCTTGAAGCCGCGAAGAGCCTCGCCGCGTTCATCACGGGACCCGAATACGGAAAATATGTCGGCGAAGACTTCGCTCTCTCGTCATTTGCCGCCCCGGAAAGCGTTGACCTTTCCGCTTTCGATCAGTTCACGCAGGATTTCTATAACTACTATGACAACGAAGGAAGCGAAATTTACGACTCATACCTCACGGGCGAGGTTTGGGACGTTCTTAACACCGACCTTCAGAATCTGCTGAACGGAACCATCACCCCTGAAGAAGTGGCGGAAAAGACGGAAGCCGCGTATGAATCTTCATACTTAAACTAGTCTTAACATAATATTGTTCTGAAGAACGCGGGCGACCGACCCACCCCGGGGACGGTCGCCTGCTCAAACTGTCGGCAAAGCCCCTCGGTATTGTAAAGGGCGGGCGACCGAGGCGGTCGCCCCTACAGGGTGTATGCTATCGGTATACAGGAACTCAATATGCTGTAGGGGCAAGCCCCCGGCTCGCCCGCGGTATACAAAACATCGCCCGCCCGCATACAAAACAATCGTTTGTCGACAGTCTGTGCGGGCGACCTTTTACGGTGCAATGCAAAGGGTTTGCATTGCATCGGGTGGTTGCCCCCGTATATTTCCTTATACAAGAGGAGGGTTTCAGATGCTGCAAACCATACGTCCGAAAGGAAGGGTTATCTTCGCATATCTGCTGATACCACTGGCGGTGTACGCGTTTGCGGTGTTTGTGCCACTGTTCACCGCCCTGTATTACAGCTTCTTCAACTGGAAGGGCGGTCCCGTCAAGACCTTCAACGGAATAACAAATTATGTATCGCTGCTGCATGATCGCGTTTTTTGGGAATCGTTCGGTCACAACATCTACCTGATAGCCGCCTGCATTATAGGGCAAATCGGAATAGCTTTCCTGTTCGTTCTCATGATAAACTCAAAAACAGTAAAGCTTAAGGGAATCCACAGAACGTTCGGATTCTTCCCGAGCACCATCGCCGCGGTTTCAATCGGGTTCATCTGGACGATGGTCTACGATTATAAAAGGGGAATCGTCAACTGGTTCATCTCGTCAGTCCTGCATATAAGCACTAACGGCGCGCAGTTCGTTTGGCTCAACCGCCCCGAGCTTGTCATGCTGCTCATCAGCATTCCGCTGATGTGGCAGTATATCGGTTACTATATGGTTATAATTATCTCCGCTGTATCCTCAATCGACCCGTCTCTGTTTGAAGCCGCGGAAATAGACGGCGCGAGCGAATGGCAGAGGGCGCGGCACATCACGCTTCCGATGATTAAGAACACCCTGCTGGTATGCATGACGCTTTGCATCGCGGGGAACATGAAGGCTTTCGACCATATCTATGTGATGACGAGCGGCGGACCCGGGAATTCCTCGATGGTCATGTCGCTTTACGGATATAAGGTTTCGTTCACTCAAATGAACATGGGCTACGGCAGCGCGATTTCGGTCGGCATATTCGTGTTAAGCCTGCTTATTATCGTGATTTCGCAGACGGCGCTCACAAGGCTGACCCGTGAAAGCGAGGTATAGCATGGAATACGGAATAAAGCGGCAAAGCCCCGCGGCGCGGATTACTATCGGCGTCGTCTTCAACGCGATACTCATTATATTCTCCCTTACGTGCATATTCCCGCTTCTGTGGATGCTGATGTCGTCGCTCAAGCTCAAGCGGGAGTTCAACGCCTCCATACTGTCGCTGCCCGCGGCTCCGTCAATCAGCAATTATATAACCATAATGACCAACCCCGACTACCACATCTGGCAGTCGATGTTCAACAGCGCGCGGACCACGTTCCTTTCGGTGTTCTTTATAGTCTTCTTCGGCTTCATAATCGGACACATTCTGGCAAGGGTCAAGTTCAGGGGAAACAGAATCGTATACTACGCGATGCTGCTCGGCATGCTTATTCCCATCCATTCGCTGCTTGTTCCAATCTACGTTGTGTTCAACCGAACAGGTCTGAACGACAAGTGGTTCACGCTGATTATCCCCTACGTGGCGTTCGGAATGCCGATAAGCGTATTTCTTGTCGAGGGCTTCGTGAAATCAATCCCGATCGCTCTTGAGGAAGCCGCGGCGATCGACGGCAGCTCGTTCTCGCGGACGCTGTTCACAATAATACTGCCGACTTGCACGCCGATTCTCACGACGATCGCGATTATACAGGTGTTCAGTTGCTGGAACGAGTTCTCGTTCGCGCTGGTTCTTATGAAATCGGTGAATCTTCAGACGGTTCCCTTGGCGATGACGCAGTTCTCGGGGCAGTTCGCGTCGGATTATCCCAAGATTATGTCCGCGATGCTGCTTACGATGTCGCCGATTGTTATACTGTACTTTGCTTTCAGCAAGCAGATCATCAAGGGCATGGTCGCGGGCGCGGTCAAAGGCTGATTAATCGGAGGGATTCACATGAAGTTTACCGACGGATTCTGGCTGATGCGCGAGGAATACGACGCCTCGTTTCCCTCGGATATCAGGGAGATTACGCAAATGGACGGGCGCTTGGTCTTCTACGCCCCGTACAAGCGCATAAAATCGCGCGGCGACACGCTCAACGTCGGCCTGCTGACCGTCGCCGCGGAAAGCTATTTGGACGGCGTGATCCGCGTCAACCTCCGCAACTTCAAAGGCGGAAAGCCGCAATTGAAGTTTCCGATCTGTGAAAAGCAAGCGGGCGGCGAGATTGAAATCACCGGCGAAGGCGCGACGCTCAAATCGGGCGCGCTGTCGCTTTCCGTGAAGAAGGGCGAGTGGGGGCTCAACTTCAGCGCGGACGGGCGCAAGCTTGTCTCGTCGACGGGCAGGGAGACCGGCGTAATCCGCGACCGATCCGCCGGAGCAACCTATATGGTCGGCGGGCTTTCGCTCGACGTCGGCGAGCTTGTCTACGGTTTGGGCGAACGCTTCGGTCCGCTGGTGAAGAACGGGCAGAGCATAGACATTCGCAACGAGGACGGCGGCACAGCGTCGGAGCAGTCTTACAAGAACATTCCCTTCTATTATACAAGCAAGGGTTACGGCGTGTTCGTCAACAACACCGATACGATAAACTTTGAGGTCGGCAGCGAGAAGGTTGAGACCGTTCAGTTTTCCTCCGCGGGGCAGGAGCTGGAGTTCTTCATTATATACGGACCCACGCCAAAGCAGATATTCGCGCGCTACACGCAGCTTACGGGCCGCGCGCCGCTGCTGCCCGAATGGAGCTACGGCTTGTGGCTGTCCACATCGTTCACGACCAACTATAACGAAGAAACCGTCATGAGCTTTGTAAGCGAGATGGAACGCCGCGAAATTCCGCTTGGCGTATTCCACTTCGATTGCTTCTGGATGAAGGAGTTCGAGTGGACCTCGCTTC
This sequence comes from Oscillospiraceae bacterium, assembly GCA_031280145.1. Lineage (GTDB taxonomy): Bacteria > Bacillota > Clostridia > Christensenellales > Aristaeellaceae > JAITHB01. The sequence goes on from JAITHB010000103.1 coordinate 24,893, forward strand.
TTTGGGACAGGGACGCGTTCCCCGACGCCGAAGGGATGCTTTCAAGACTGCACGAGCGCGGGCTTCGCGTCTGCGTTTGGATTAACTCGTATATCGCGCAGAAGTCCCCTCTGTTCGACGAGGGGTTAGCGGGCGGCTACTTCCTGAAGCGAGCCGACGGCGACGTTTGGCAGTGGGATATGTGGCAGGCGGGCATGGCGTTGGTGGATTTCACCAATCCCGAAGCCGCCGCGTGGTTCCAATCGAAATTGAAGGCGCTGACCGATATGGGCGTGGACGCGTTCAAGACGGACTTCGGCGAGAGGATTCCGACCGACGCGGTGTACTTCAGCGGCGCGGACGCTTCGAGTATGCACAACTTCTATACGTATCTTTACAACAAATGCGTTTACGAGCTGCTCGCGCGCGAGAAGGGCGAGGGCGAAGCGGTATTGTTCGCCAGAAGCGCGACTGCGGGCTCGCAGGCGTTTCCGCTCCATTGGGGCGGCGATTCCACGAGCACATACGTTTCGATGGCGGAAACCCTGCGCGGCGGGCTGTCGCTTTCAGACAGCGGCTTCGCGTATTGGAGCCACGATATCGGAGGGTTTGAGGATAAAAGCCCCGCGCACGTCTACAAGCGCTGGCTTCAGTTCGGGCTTTTATGCACGCACAGCAGACTGCACGGCTCCTCAAGCTATCGCGTTCCGTGGAATTACGACGAGGAAAGCTGTGAGGTGTGCAGAAGGTTCGTCGCCATAAAGCGGAAGCTCACGCCGTATCTTATGAAGTGCGCGCGCGAGGCGTCGCAAAACGGAACGCCCATTCTGCGCGCGATGCATTTCAATTATCCGAGCGACGACAATTGCGCCTATCTCGACCGCCAGTATATGCTCGGCGACGATATAATTGTCGCGCCGATATTTGGCGAGGATGGCGAGGGCAAGGTATATCTGCCGGAAGGCGAATGGACGGATTATTTCACGCGTGAAACCGTGCGCGGCGGCGCGTGGCGCGCCAAAACCTGCGATTTCCTGACGCTTCCGCTGTTCATAAGGGTCGGCGGCG
>JAITHB010000119.1 GCA_031280145.1 Oscillospiraceae bacterium
ACAATCGTTTGTCGACAGCCCGTGATGTATATATTTTGATATTTCGCTTTCCCTTTTTGTCACATTTGTCACATTTTGAAAAATGAATGTTTTTCCTGTTGACAATTGCAAGCTTTGCATATATACTCATTCCTAATATCGCAAGACGGTTTATTCTTTGGGAATATGCGTTTCAAACGGTATAATATAACTGTCGGAGGAATGAAAAATGAAGCGTACCCGTATGCTGCTTGCACTTTCTGTTATTCTTGTATTGTTGATTCCTTCGTTTGGTTTTATTGCGGAAACCGCGAAGCCGATCAGCATAGGCGCGATCCTCGGCGTTCAGCACCCCGCGTTCGACGCCGTCTATAACGGATTCCTGGATTCGCTGACAGACCACGGATATGTCGAAGGCACGGACTACACGCTCGACTATCAGAACGCGAACAACGACCAGTCGATTATGTCCACAATAGGCGACAGGTTCGTTTCAAATAACGTCGATTTCATCCTGTCGGTCGGAACGCAGGCCACCGTTATGCTCGCGGGCAAGACGGAGGATATTCCGATAATGGGTTCCGCGATAACGGACTATGTTTCCGCGCGTCTCGCGGACGCCAACGAGAAGCCGGGTCACAACGTTTCGGGAACGTCTGACATGCAGGACATAGCGGCGCAGATAGCCCTCATACTGAGGCTCGCGCCGGAAGTTAAGACGGTCGGCGTTCTTTACAACTCGGGCGAAACAAACTCCGTAGTGCAGGCGGGCATAGCGAAGGCAGCCATTGAGGCGCTGGGTCTGACGTACGCGGAAGTCACGATAACCAACTCGAGCGAAGTTCAGCAGGGCATGGAGCGCATTGCGGCAATCTCCGACGCAATCTATCTGCCGACGGACAACACCGTCGCCGTGGCGATGCCCATAGTTTACGGCGTGTCGGTCGACGCGAAGATCCCCGTCGTCTGCGGCGAGGAAGGCATGACAAAAGTCGGCGGGCTTGCGACAATCGGCGTCAATTACTACGATATCGGGTACCAGACGGGCGACATGGCGGTTCGCTTCTGGGAAGAAGGTCTCGTGATAGGCGATATGCCGATAGAGCTTCAGAGCAAAGCCGCGTACGCCATAAACGGAACCATCGCGGAAGAAATCGGAATCGAGATTCCCGAAGACTTGCTGGAGTATGTGTTCTACATGGACGAGGCGGCTGAGTAACAGAAAATTTACAGAAAGGTCGGTTAATTCGCCGACCTTTTTTCTATATAATTCGTCATATTGCACCCGCGTTTTTCATTGCGGTATCCGCGTTGAATGGTGTATAATATCACATAATCTATCCGTGTTGACGATGCAAAGCTCGCACATTGCTTTGCGGAGTATAAAAGAGGTAAAATGGGTCAGATTCTTTTGTCCGCGGTATCGCTGGGTCTGCTGTGGTCCGTATTGGTGCTTGGCGTATACGTTACATATAAAGTGCTGGATATTGCAGACCTCACCGTAGAGGGCAGTATTGTGCTCGGCGCGGCCGTCGCGGCGTCGATGATTCGCGGCGGGCATAACCCCGCGGCGGCGACAATCGCGGCGTTTTTCGCGGGAAGCATTGCGGGGCTTGTGACCGCCGTTCTGCACACGAAGCTTAAGATACCCGCGCTGCTGGCTGGCATCCTCACGATGACCGCGCTCTGGTCCGTGAACCTGCGCGTCATGAACAGCGCGAACGTTTCGATACTGAGAATTCCGACGGTCTTCACGGCTTTCACAAATCTCGGCGTTTCAAAGTATGCCGCGTGGATAATCCTCGGCGGGTCAGTCTCTTTGCTGCTCGTGTTCGCGCTGTATTGGTTCTTCGGAACGGAGCTGGGCGGCGCGATCCGCGCGACGGGCATAAACAAGAATATGGTGCGCGCGCAGGGAATAAACACCGACACGATGATGATAATCGGTCTTATGATAAGCAACGCGCTCGTCGCGCTTTCAGGCGCGCTGATCGCGCAGAGCCAGTCGTTCGCGGACGTGCAGATGGGCATGGGCTCAATCGTAATCGGTCTCGCTTCGCTCATCGTCGGCGAGGTGCTGCTGGGTCGGCGATTCTTTCTCGTGCGCCTGCTGTCGGTTATATTCGGCGCGGTGGTTTACCGCGTGATAATCGCGCTGGTTATGGAGTTCGGCATGGTGCCGAACGACCTCAAGCTGTTCACCGCGATAACCGTTACGGTCGCGCTGTCCGTCCCGTATATTTCCGCCGCTGTCAAACAGCGGGCAGGCGCGCGCGACGGAGGCGGACATGCTTAAAGTTACGAAGCTCATAAAGTCGTTCAACCGCGGCACGCCGAACGAGAAGCTCGCGCTCGACGGAATAAGCCTTGTCATCCGCCCGGGCGATTTCGTCACAGTTATCGGCGGAAACGGCGCGGGAAAGTCCACGCTTCTCAACTGCGTCGCGGGCGTGTTCCCGCCTGATTCGGGCAAGATTCTGATAGACGACGCCGACGTTACGCGCCTGTCGGAACACAACCGCGCAAAATATTTGGGACGCGTGTTCCAAGACCCGATGATGGGCACTGCCGCGGATATGACCATCGAAGAGAACCTCGCGCTCGCCAATCGCAGGGGAACGCGCAGAACGCTTCGCTGGCAGATTCAGGCGGACGAGCGCAAGCGTTACAAGGAGATGCTCGCGGAACTCAATCTGGGTCTTGAAGACAGGCTGACAAGCAGAGTCGGTCTTCTGTCGGGCGGACAGCGTCAGGCGCTGACCCTGCTTATGGCGACATTGCGAGTGCCCAAGCTTCTTCTGCTTGACGAACACACCGCAGCGCTCGACCCGAAGACCGCGGAAACCGTGCTCGACCTTACTGAAAAATACATAAAGCAGAGCGCGCTTACGGCGCTCATGGTGACGCACAACATGCGCAACGCCTTGCGCTACGGCAACAGGCTTCTTATGATGCACAACGGAAGAGCAGTGGTCGACGTTGCGGGCGAAGCGAAGCAGATACTCGAGGTGAACGACCTCATGCGCCTGTTCGAGCGAAGCGCGGGTGAGGAGCTCGCAAGCGACAGAATGCTTTTGGCAGACTAGGTATGTCAGATTGACAGATAGGAGAAACAGAATGACTTCACGAGAGATAATACGCCGCGTCGTCCGCCACAACAACCCGCCGCGCATCGGCTGGGACTTCCACGACCCGCGCTGGCACGACATAATGCACGTGAACGCGGCAAAGCTTGTGCGCCCCGGTACGGAGCGGTTCGAGAAGTGGGGGCAGTATCCCGAGCTTCAGGCGAGAGTCCCGGGCTTCAACGGCGAGCTTTCGATGGACAAATACGGAAACATATTAGGTCGTCTCAACGGAATAACCAAGGGCGAGTGCGTGCGCGGCGTTATAATGGACGACTGGGCGGACTTTGAGAAGTACGAGTTCCCGACAGTCTCGCAGGATAACGTGAATGAGCTTAAGGCGCAGAACCTTAAAGCGCAGGATAAATATGTGCTGACGTATCTGCCGGGCTTGTTCTCCGTTCTGCGCGACACGCGGCGCATGGAGAACGCGCTCATGGACATGGCGGCCGAACCCGAACAAATTGAGGCGTTCCTGGAGCGGCTGTTAGAGCTTCAGATGGCGGCGATTGAAGCCGCCGCCGAAGCGGGGTGCGACGGAGCGATGGTTTCAGACGATTGGGGTATGCAGAACGCGCCGTTCGTCCGCCCGTCCGTGTTCCGCGAGCTGTTTCAGCCCGCGTACGCAAAGATAGGCGAGAAGTGCCGCTCGCTCGATATCGATTTCCATATGCATTCGTGCGGGTGGGTTGCGCCGCTGGTCGACGCGTGGATTGAAGCGGGCGTGCGCGTGTTCCAGTTTGACCAGCCGGAGATGACGGGCGTTACATATTGGGCGGAAAAGTACGCTGGCAAAGCGGCGTTCTATTGTCCGACCGACATTCAGAAGGTTATGCCGACGGGCGACCGCAAGACGATCGAGACGGCGGCGAAGCACATGGCGGACACGTTCCGCAAGGCGGGCGGCTCGCTGATCGCGAAGGATTACCCCACATGGTGGGAGATAGACATAAAGGACGAATGGGCGGCGTGGGCGAGGGACACGATTGTCGCCAATTCACAGATATAATGAAAAATTAACAATGAATAATGAAAAATTAATGGTTAGGAACGGAAATCCACAATACCGGACCATCACCATTAATTTTTCATTGTTAATTGTTCATTTCTGCAACAGATGCACCGCGAACCCGCTTATTTCCATATCAAGGTAGACCGCCTTGCCTGACAACGTTTCCTCTATGAATTTTACGCCGACAGAGGCGAGGTATGCGACCGCGCGCTCCATATTGTTCACGCCGACCGCGATGTGACCCATCTTGCCGCGTCCCGTGGGCTTCATCACTTCGATTATCGTACCCGCGAACGTACTGGCGTTGTTGTCCTTGATTGTCCAGCCGAACAGTCTCTCAAAGGTTTTCGCGGCGGCGATTGCGCCGTCCGCGCTCGTCTCGTTTATTCCGATGTGGATCAAGTCGAAGCCATGCACGAGCTGAACCGCTTGCCGCGCGATTTTCGTTATGCCGCCCCAATCTTTTTTCTCGATCAGATCGTCCTTCGCCATCCAGCTTCCGCCGCACGCAAGAACCTTCGGGAACTTCATGTAGTCCGTCAAATTTTTCTCGGAGATTCCGCCTGTCGGAACGAACGTCACGTCTGTGTACGGCGCGGCTAACGCCTTGATGTACTGCAGTCCGCCCAGCGATTCCGCGGGGAAGAATTTCACCGTCTTAAGCCCCAGCTCAAGCGCGGCTTCTATGTCCGACGGCGACGAGCAGCCGGGCAGAACAGGAACGCCTATCGCTTGGCAATGCTTCACAATTTTAGGATTGAGACCGGGCGAGACGATGTACTTCGCGCCCGCCGCCACAGCCTTGTCGACCTGCTCCGTGTTGAGAACGGTTCCCGCGCCGAGTATCACGTTTGGCAGTTCAGCCGCGACGCGCTTTATCGATTCTTCCGCGGCGGCGGTGCGGAACGTAATCTCCGCGACGGGCAGTCCGCCGTCCGCCAGCGCGCGGCACAGCGGCACGGCGTCCGCCGCGTCGTTCAGTTTGATTACGGGGATGAGTCCGATTGAGCCGAGCGTCTTGAGTAAGTCCATATTGTTCCTCCGTTATGTATTATTCTGCGCGGCGCTTCTTCTGCGGAGCCTTACGTCTTTTCCGTAGAAGAGGATGACCGCGCCGGTTTCGGTGTCGAATAGGCGGGACGATATGCGCTCCGTGTAGCGCGCCTCAAACTGCGTTCGCGTGAGGTTTGTCGATACGATTAGGTGTTTGCCCGTCGAGGTGCGCTCGTTGACTATCTGAAACAGACCGGGTATCGAGAGGTTCTCGAAGATGGACTCGCTGCCCAGGTCGTCAATCATTAGCAGAGGTGTTTCATACAGATGTTCCAGCGCGGCGCGTCTGTCGCCGCCGATGTGGTTTTGGCGAAGCTGATCCAGCAGGTCGTACGACGTTATGCGCAGCGACGGAATCGCGCGTTCGCGCAGCCTGTTCCCGATGCAGTTCAGCAGAAACGTTTTGCCCAGACCCGATTCGCCTGAGAAGAGCATGTTCGGCTTAGCGTTGTTCGGGAAGTTGTCCGCGTAACGCTCACACCCCGCGCGAACCCAATCCATATGCTCGCGCTGCGATTTGCCGCGTCCGTCCGTCGGAGGGTCGTCCGCGAACACGCTTCTGTCGAACGCGGCGAACGTTTCAGATTCGACCAAACCCATTCCGCCGTCGCGCAGAAGCTTGTTTGCCACCATCCTTTTTGCGCACTCGCATTGCGCTGAGTTTGGGAAGCCGATTTTACCCGTGTCGCGGCAGATATCGCAGGTGTAGATAGGGTCGAGATAATCTTTTGGCAGACCCGCGGAAACGAGACGCAGTTTCAGTTCCTTCCCGATTGCCTCAAACTCCGCCGCAAGCTTTGCGGATATATCCATGGAGCGGTTCATCTCTTCGGGCTTGCCCATTTCGCTTAGAATCAGCCGCACCGTTTGGCGCAGACGAGTTCCGCGAGCCTTCGCCAGACGCGCAATCTCGGGGTCACGCTCGCCCGCCGCGCCGATTCTTCGCGCGGCTTCACGCGCGTTCTCCTCGCGGATGCGCATATAGTCCATCTCAAGCTCGCTTGCGTATTTCTTCATCCTTATGAAGCTATCCTCCGAAGTCCTCGCCGTATTGAGTGATGACTAAACTGTCCAGCTCCTCGTCGGTATACTGACGCTGCGCGTAGCGGTGCTCCGCAACTTCCTTCGACGAGCGGGCTTTATCGTCGGCTTTACGGTTGCCCGCCGTTCCGACGCGCTTTGCTTCCTGCTCCTTCTGCTGTGCCCGGAAGGCTGTGACGGCTTCCGCCGTGAAGATTGAAAGCCCCGCGAAGTAGTCCAGTATTTCGTCGAACCGCTCGATTTTCCTTGCGGCTCTCGCGTACTTGCCCGCCGTCTCGATAAGCGCGTCGTGCGTGAATCCGCGCGCTATCTGTCTGTCGTACCACGCGACCCACGTTTCGGATGGCGAGGCGTCGATGCCCATCGCATTAAGAACCTCGCCGACACTCTTTTTGCCCGCGCGCTCCTTCTCAAGGATACTTCCGACATCCGCCTTGCTGTGCGGCGCTTCTTGCGTCTTCGCGTGGATTCTGCTGAGTATCCCGTTCAAGTATGCCATCGTGGGCGTTCCCTTGGTGGTCTCCTGACACGCTTCGAGAATGGCTTCAAGCGAGAATTTTTTGTTCTCAATCCAATCCAGGAACATGACGGCGTCGTCCCAGCTTGGCGCGGACTTGCGCCCGAGCCGCGCGAGTACGCGGTCAAGCCCGCGATTCTTCGCCCGAGCGATCATCAGAACTTGATCGACGTCGTCCGCGGTTCTTGCGCCTTGCGCCTTTAACTGAACCGCTTCGCCGTTCAGCTTGTCCAGACCAAAGCCGTTGCCGCGATTTTCAATTGTCAGCTCCACCAGTCTGTATATCACTTCGTGCGGAAGCTTAAGCTCGTCCGCCCAGCCGTGCGCAATCTTGAAATCCTTGGGGCGCAGAAGACGCTTCGCGCCGAACAGCGATTGCAGATGCGAGTTGAAGAACTGATATGAATCCATCTCAAGCTCTTCGTTCGTGGTCTTGCTTAGTATGTTTATATACTGATATTTGGGAACGGCGTCGGAAACGCGGCGTATCAGCCCCATCGAGTCCCAGTATTCAAACGCGTTGAGTACGTCGTCTTCACGCATGTTAAGCGCCTTCGCGATCGCCGCGACGGAAGAATTCTCCTCAGGGTGATAACAGCGCATAAGCCCGTAAAGGTAAACCTTAACGAACGCGCCGTCCGCCCTGGGCAAATATTCGTTGATGAACATGTTTTCGACGGGCGTCGCGTCGTACATCGCGGAACGCGGGGAGAATGAGAACATTCGTTTACCTTTCTTATGTATTACAGGTCGATGTCCAGCGCGACGGGGCAATGGTCGCTGCCGTAAATATCCGCAAGAATAATCGAGTCGCGCACCTTAGGAAGAAGCCTGTTTGATACGACGAAATAATCTATGCGCCACCCCGAGTTCCTGCTTCTGGCGTTCGTGATGAAGCTCCACCATGTGTACGCGTCGCGCTTGTCGGGATAGAGCGTGCGGAACGTATCCGCGAAGCCCGCGTCAAGCAAGTGCGAGAAGGCGGCGCGTTCCGCGTCGCTGAAGCCCGCGTTCATGTGGTTGCTGCTCGGGTTCTTAAGGTCGATCTCGTTGTGCGCGACGTTTAAGTCCCCGCATATTATAACGGGTTTCTTCGCGTCAAGTTCCATAAGATAACCGCGCAGCAGTTCCTCAAACGAAAGCCGAAGCGGAAGCCTGCGCAGACCGTCCTGCGAGTTTGGCGTGTAAATCGTAACAAGGAAGAATGAACCGTAATCCGCGGTGATAATCCTGCCTTCGTCGTCGCTCCACGGGTTCTCGCACTCAACGCTTGTCGGCATACCTAAGCTTGTTCGCGCGGGTTCAACCTTCGACAGAATCGCGGTTCCGCTGTAACCCTTGCGGATGGACGCGGGGTTCCAATACCGATACGGATATTCCGCGCAAAGCGCGTCAAGCTCGCGCTCGACAGGCGCGAAGTCGGAAAGCTTTATCTCTTGCAGGCAGAATATATCGGGATTGACCTCGCGGATGGATTCCGCGAACCCCTTCTTTATACACGCGCGAAGTCCGTTTACGTTCCACGAGACTATCTTCATACTTTATCAGCTTCCCAAAACGGTTTCATTATACTTTGATACCAAACCATTTGCCTTGATAGAAACGGCGCAGCATAAGCGACACGCGGATCATCATGTCGATCAGCGTGCTGAGCCACACGAATACCAGTCCCAAATGAAATACATGAGTAGCGGTGAGCGAGAGCAGCGGACGAATGCCGACTACGCAAATGAACATAATCATCGCCACGTACGTTGTGTCGCCCGCGCCGCGCAGGCAGCCGCTTATCACAACGGAGGTCGTCTGGAACGGCTGAATCAGCGCGACCACTATCATAACGTCCGCGGCTATGCGGAGCATCTCTTTGTTCTCGAGGACTTCCAGCGCGGTCTTAAGCGACGCGACGTCCGCGCCGAAGAAGCCGACCAGCGTGTGGCGGAACCCGATGAGAAAGCCCAAAAGTGTGAGCGAGATAATCATCGCGAAACGCTGGCTTATAAGCCCGTACATCTGCGCCAGGTCGTGCCTGCCTTTGCCGAGCATCTGCCCGACAAGCGAAGTTCCCGCGATGCCCAGTCCGTCGCCGATAGTGAACGTGATGTTCAGGAACTTCATGCAAACCTGGTGCGCCGCGAACGCGACGGTTCCGAGGCTCGCGACGATTGCGGCGTACGCGAAGAACCCGATGCGCGCAGCGACCTGCTCCAGCATCGCGCTTCCGCCTATTTTGAAGAGACTGTTCAGCGTGTCGCGGTTCAGCTTCCAATTATCCCTTAGGTGCACTTCAAGGAAACTGTCGTGCTTCTTGCTGTGCGAGACGGAATAGATCGCCAGAACCAGCCCGATGACAAACCCGATTACCGTCGCGAGCGCCGCGCCTTGCACGCCGAGCGCGGGGAAGCCGAGCCTTCCGAATATCAGGCAGTAATTGAAGAAGACGTTGACGAGGTTTGCCGTAAGGTTTACGATGAACGTAATGCGCGTGTTTCCGACGCCGCGCTGAGCCGCGCAGATCGCCATTGTGAGCGCGTTAATCGGCAGCGCCATAATCAGTATGCGGAAGTAACCCGCGGCAAGGTCCAGCGTATCCTCGTTCGCCCCCGCGAGCCGCAGAAGCGGGCGGTTGACGAACGTTCCGACGATCGCCATCGTGACGGACAAAAGGGAAAGCACGACAAGCGCGTTGCGCAGCGCGAGGTTCGCGCTCTTCCTGTCGTTTTGCCCCTTGCGCCTGGCGACAATCGCGGTCACTCCGACGTTCAGCGCGAAGAAGATGCTCATCAGTATCATGCGCGGCTGGTCCGTAAGCCCGACCGCCGCGAACGGCGCGGTGCCCAGCCTGCCCACCATTATGCTGTCCGCCCAGCCGATCAGCGACATCAGCACCATCTCGGCGACGGAAGGCGCGGCGATCTTTATAAGCTCGCCGTAGGCTTCGCGGAACCCGGGGAATTCTCCGACCTTGTTCTCTTCCTTAACCATGCGCGACGGCAGAAAGAAGCCCGTCACGCGGGTGCCAATCGCGGTTACAACGCTCGTGTTACATACCTTCAATCCATTAATCTATTTAAAGTTTTCCATTCCGGCGCGCGGTCAGAGGTCGCGCGAATCCGGAGAACGCGCAAGCGTTCTTTCCACATTGTAGCACGATGGAACGGCCGCCGCAAGGCTTGCAAAAATAATGCGCGTGAGTTACTATAGAACGCAGCGCCTGAAACCCTTGTCCGCAATAAAAGCTTCGGAGGTGCGCATGTTCAAGCGTGAATTCTGGAATCGATTCGCCAAGCGGTATTTTTTGGACGCGCTGTCCGCGATGGCGCTGGGTCTCTTCTCGTCGCTCATTATCGGACTGATACTTGAGCAGATAGGCAGGATTCCGCTTCCGTATTTCGATAAGCTGGCGGAGTTCGCGGCGATTGCGCAGAATAAATATGTCGTCGGCGCGGCTATCGGCGTCGCCGTCGCGTGGAGCCTTAAGGCTCCGCCGCTCGTGCTGTTCAGCAACGCCGCGGTCGGCGCGATCTCGTACGCGATGGGTCAGCCTTTGGGCTGCTTCGTATGCTCCGTCGTAGCTTGCGAGGTGGGGCGGCTTGTCGCGGGCAAAACCAAGGTAGACATAATCGTCGTTCCGAGCGTGACAATAGTCGTCGGCGGAATCGCCGCGCTCATCGTCTCGCCCGCCGTCGTCTGGCTTATAAACGCGCTTCGCTCGTTCATCGATTCCTCCATGCTGCTCGCGCCTATTCCGATGGGAATAATCGTGTCCGTCGTGGTGGGGCTGGTTCTCACCGCGCCCATTTCATCCGCCGCGCTGTGCGCGATGGTGTTCGCGCTCGCGGAAGGCGAGACTGCGCTTCCCGCGGGGCTTGCGCTTGCCGCGGGAGCCGCGACCGCGGGGTGCTGCGCGCAGATGGTCGGCTTCGCCGTGGCGAGCTTCCGAGACAACGGCGTACCGGGATTGATAGCGCAGGGGCTGGGAACATCCATGCTGCAAGTGCCGAACATACTCAAACGCCCGCAGATACTTATTCCGCCGACGCTTGCCGCCGCGATAACGGGGCCGCTCGCCGCGACGGTGTTCCAAATGAAGAATCAGGGCGCGTCCGCGGGAATGGGTACGAGCGGCGTCGTCGGGCAGATCGGCACGTTCACCGCGATGGAGGGCAGCGACCTCGCGTGGATTATCATTGTGAAAATATTGGCGCTGCATATTGTCTTGCCCGCCGCCATATCGTTTGCGGCGTATGAGGGGCTTCGCAGGATCGGGTGGATTCGCGTGGGGGATCAGTCGATAAACGTGAAATGAAAATTAGTTTAGCGAGAAATTGGGACGAATGAGGGAAGACCTATGGCGTGGACGGGACGTACGCATAACAAAGCGGGCGATCGGAGATCGCCCCTACAAACGAAATATTCCATTTACGAATTGTATATAACCCTACATTGTGGGTTTATTTATATTCACGTTTGAATGCAACCTCACATTTGTAGGGGCGATCTCCGATCGCCCGCCTGTATCGCGTACGTCCCACCTACACCGTAGGTCGTTTCTCACTCTTAATTCCCCATTTGAACTAATCTTGGTTTATACTACGCCCTCGCCATCACGCGCCGCGACTTCGGTTTGCCCAGTATCTCCGAATAAATCACCCCGTTTATGATGTCGTCAGGCTCGAACGAAAGCTCAAGCGATTCCGCTTCGGCGGATTCCGCGTAATACTGCGCCGTCGATTGCTCGTGCTCGCGGTGGACGCTCTCGCTCTCGCCCTCCTCGCCGTAATCGGGCATAGAGCCTGAAATAAGGCTTGAGTGCATTTCCTGCCTCGGCGGCTGCGAGGTCGGCGCGGAAGTAAGGCGTGAGGACATCGCAGCCCTTTTGGGCGGGCTGTTCTTCTTCTTCGCGGCTTCCAGCGCTTTCATGAAGCTTGCGGTGTCGTCCACATCTTCCATGCTTTCCAGAACATTATATATGCGCTTGCCGAGCGACAGGGGCTTGGACTGCTCGCGCGGCGGATACGTGTGCGCAGGTACGGCGGGCTTCGCGACGTTAAGCGTAGTCTGCTTCGCGTTCTTCTGCTCCGCAGCCTTCTTCTTTCCGCCGCTGAGAGCCAGAAATATTGTGATCGCGATTATTATCAGAGGTAGGAATTCCATCGGCATCATCTCCCTGTAAACCACCCCGGCAAATTTGCGAATTTGTCGGGGACCCCGGTAGGGGCGGCGGAACGCCGCCCGTCGTTGTGCCGCCGACTGTTAAGATTGCTTCGGCGCGGACGTTCCCGCGGGTTTCGCAGACTGGCCTATGCTGTCGCGCATCGCCGTGTCGGAGATTGTGTTCTGCATGTTGTAGTAGTCCATCACGCCAAGCTTGCCGTTGCGCAGCGCTTCCGCCATCGCTCTTGGAACCTCGGCTTCCGCTTCGACGACCTTCGCGCGCATCTCCTGCACCGAGGCTTTCATCTCTTGCTCGTGCGCGATAGCCATCGCTCTGCGTTCTTCGGCCTTCGCCTGCGCGATTCTGCGATCGGCTTCCGCCTGGTCCATCTGAAGCTGAGCGCCGATGTTGCGCCCGACGTCGACGTCGGCGATATCTATAGAGAGGATTTCAAACGCGGTTCCGGAGTCAAGCCCCTTGGACAGAACCGTGCGGCTTATGAGGTCGGGGTTCTCAAGCACTTGCTTGTGCGTTTCAGACGAGCCGACCGTGGTTACAATACCTTCGCCGACGCGCGCGATAATCGTTTCTTCGCCCGCGCCGCCGACCAGCCGCTCAAGGTTTGCGCGAACGGTCACGCGCGCCTTCGCGCGAACCTCGATTCCGTTCTTCGCCATCGCGGCGACTATCGGGGTTTCTATGACGCGCGGGTTAACGCTCATCTGCACGGCTTGCAGAACGTCGCGCCCCGCAAGGTCGATGGCGCGCGCTTCGTCGAAGTCCAGCTGGATATGCGCTGACTGCGAAGCGATGAGCGCGTCGATGACGCGGTCGATGTTGCCGCCCGCAAGATAGTGCGCTTCTATCTTGCTTATCGAAAGGTTAAGCCCCGCCTTCGTCGCCTTAATCATCGGGTAAACGATGCGCGAGGGCGCGATGCGGCGTATGCGCATTCCGACAAGCGTTCCGATGGAAATCTTAAGACCCGAAGCGGTTGCGGAAATCCAAAGCGGGAACGGCACGAATGTAAACAGAACTGTCAGAACGATGAACACGACGGCTATGATGATGATAAAAAGAATCAGTTGCGGCATGGTTATCTCTCCTTGCGGTTATTTCCGTATTGGCGATTAAACGAACGTTCGGTTAAGACTTTTGCGCGACGACAATTCTGTTGCCTTCTGATTTTGTGACGGTGATTGCGGCGTCTTGTTTGATATACTCGCCATCCGTCACGACGTTGTAACGCGCTCCGTCTATTTCCGCTATTCCCGCGGGGCGAAGGGTTGACAGCGCGGTTCCCGTTTTTCCGACGAGCGATCCGAACGCGGGCGCGGCTTCATCGGCGGTGACAGACTGTTCGCTTAGGAAAAACGGTGAATTGGCAAGTCTGCCGTTCTTCGCGCTCTTGACTATTGTGGACAAGAAGATACTGACAAGAAGCGTTAACAGAACAAACAGAAGCAGAGCCGGCCATACTCCGTGCTTTGTGAAGGTGAGCCAGACGGATACCCCGAGCATCGCGATGCCGGACAGCCCTGCCACGCCGAACCCCGGAATGAACAGCTCAAGCAGAACGAGGCCCAGACCGATTATCCCGCACAATATGATGGGAAGGTTGTAAACTATAGCGTCAAGCATATAACTCCCCCCTTTCTTCTTCAATTGTATACTAAACCAAATGAAAATACAACGTGATAAACTAAGAATTCGATGATGATTTGGTGAAACTGTGCAGATGCGCCTATGGCGCGCATGTCGTACTTGACACAGTCGGGCTGTTTGGTTCAATTCTTACTGATTAAGCCGCGCCAATAATCCCTTCAGAACACTCAAATCCTTCTGATACGTTTCCGGCAGCGCCTTCTTATATATTACGGACGCGGGGTGATGCAGCGCGAACACCTGCGGCATCCCCTCAATCGAGATAACCTGCCCGTGCGTGTCGCCTATCAGAACATCCCGCCCCGTTACCGCGCGGAGAGCGGTGTTGCCCAGCGTAACGACAAGCTTCGGGTTTACTATGGCGAGTTCTTTTATAAGCCACGGGCGCCACAGCGCAACCTCTTCGCGGGTCGGCGCGCGGTTTATCGTGCGGCCCGATTTGCTCTGCTTTGTCGGGCGGAACTTGACCGCGTTCGTTATGTATACTGACGGGCGCGGAAGCTCAATCGATTCCAGAAACTCATCCAATACGCGTCCCGCTTTGCCCGCGAAAGGACGCCGCTCCAACGCTTCATGCTCGCCGGGAGCTTCGCCGACAAGGATCACGGGCGCGGACTCGTCGCCGTCGCCGAACACGACGACGCGGCTCTCGCCGATATATATTTGCTTGAAGAAATCCTCGCACTCTTGGTGCAGGCGGTGCATCGCAGCGGTCATCAGTAACCTTGCCTAATCATTCGTATAGATAGTATAACCTTATCAGTTGCCGATTATTATAGCGCCTGTAATATTCTCGGTTAATCCCTTGAATACTTCCCGGATATCGACGCGCAGCCAGCCGTAAAGGTTCATGAGAATCGTAAACAGAAGAACGATAGCGAGCGCGCAAAACGCCGCCGCGACGAAATCCGTCACCGACGCCGCAACCTTCCATCTGAGTATCCTGTTCTGCCGCGGTGTGTTCATCGGAATCACCCCTTTATTTCAATGAGGAATGAGGAGTTAAGGAACGAAGCCTCGTCTCCTCATTCCTCATTAAAGTAAACGTTTCTTGTGTTAGATTTCTTTCAAAAAAGGAGGGCGGATTATTCCGCCCTCCATAAGAATACCTAAGCCGCGGCTAATACCCCACGTCCGACTTGCGGATGAACCCCGCCGCCGTGCGAACGTTAACGCAAACATAACCGTTATATTCGCCTATCACGACGAGATTACCCTGCGCGACCTGCGCCACCTTCTTGCTTCCGCTGACGGGCATTGCGTAAACGTCGAACAGCTTTGTCACGATGATGAACTGCGGATTCTTCTGCAGGAAATCGACGCGCAGATAACCGGTCGCGACGGTGTTGGTCTTGCGGTCGTTATACTCGACGTAGTACCAGCCGTTCGCCTCGCTGAGCACGTTTACGATTTCGCCGTTGCCGATGCTCATCACAAGCTTCGAGGCGGTGTTGGCGGTTTCGCGAAGCGATACGTTCTGCGCCAGCACTATGGCGGGAACGATTACTTTTCCCGACACGCTGTTGCTCCAAGTCATCCAGCCGACCTTATGTGTGTCTACGGTGTAGACCTCGACCATGTTTCCTAAGGAGGCGACGACGACGCACTTTTGTCCGTTGGGCAGCTTCGCCACTTCCTTTGTGAGCGACGTATCGGTGTAGATCGGCGTCTCACCGAAGATTGTGAACGTTGTGCCGACGTTTGCCCAGGTGGTATCCGCCATTGCGAACCCCGCAAACGAGGTCAGCGCAAGGGTCGCGATGAGAGCCGCGAGAATTAGTTTCTTCATATAAGCACCTCAAGTTTATTAATAAATGTTCCCGTGAGATTAATATCCTATGTATATATATGACGTATGAGGTATAGGTGATTCTTGCATTATCCGTAAAAAAATACTAATATATCCCTTGACAGGAAATCGGAGGTATGAAGAATGGTTAAGGGCGGACAGCGCAGACAGACGATTATCGATACGGCGGAGCGTCTTTTCTATAAGAAGGGCTATGAACAGACGTCCGTTCAGGATATTATTGACGCGCTGAATTACAGCAAGGGCGGCTTCTACCATCACTTTGACTCCAAGCTTGCGCTGCTTTGCGCAATCTGCGAAAGCCGCGCCGCGCGCACCCGCGAAGCCGTGGAAGAAGCCGTGGCGAATGCCGGCGGCGACCCTGTGGACCAACTCAACGCGTTCTTCGAGTCGGGCGCGCTGTTCCGCGAGGACAACCTCGACTACTTAAGCTTGCTTCTTCGCGTGGCATACAGGGACGACGCGTCGCTCATGCGCGAGAAGATAAAGGAATATTCGCTGAACGCGACTCTGCCGACGCTGGACAAGATAATCCTTGCGGGTTCTCGCGAGCGCGTCTTCCTCGCGCCGCATCAGGATTTGCTCGGCGAGCTTATTCTGCGGCTCGTCGCGCAGCTTACGGACGACTTGGCGTTCCGCATAAACGCAGTTCCGCCGCCCGCGGAAGACGACCTGCTTCCGCTTATGCTTGACAAACTGGAGCTTTACCGCCACGCGGTCGAGCGCGTGCTGGAAGCGCCGTTCGGAAGCGTCGTTCTGATGAGCGCGCAGAAGCTTGCCGCGACGGTGCGGATTGTATACCACCCGGTGAACCGCCCGGTACTCGGACGAGTATAATAAAAGCTTATTCACAAAAAACACGAAAGTTATTCCTCCATATTGCATATGCTTGCGTGAGGTGAAAACTGTTTCGTCTTTCGCGTATGTGTATGTATGGGAGGAATAATAATGCAATCGTTATGCGATACAAATCGGTTTGAAATGCCGATGATTTTCTGCTTAGAGCTTACGATGAACGAGAGCATAGCGTCTGCGTGCTGCTACGCGCAGGTGTCAACCCCGCTCGTCACCAAGAAGAATGTCCTCAACGGCGGCACGATAGGAACGTTCAGCACGTTTGAACTGTATCCGCAGATTATCCAATTCTTCGGCGGACTCGCCACGACTCCGCCCGTGCACTACACTTATTACAGCCCGACGGTCTTGGCGCCGGGGCAGTACAGCGATCAGGCGCTTTGGATAAAAGACGGTCTGTATTACGAAATGTATGACGTGGCGTATTTCACGCAGAATCCGGACCATACGCTCGGCGGCGTCTACATAATAGATAAGGGACAGATTTCAAACATGCCCACAAGCATAAGCGGGTTCGTCTCGCCGACGTCGGGCATATGCGACCACATCTCCAAGAGCTGTCCGTTCAATCGCACCGTGACGATGAACAACGCGCACATCGGCGCAACGTCGCCGCATTTGCTCGGCGGGTCTAATTGGGCGTCGCCGCATGTCGCGGCGCAGTATAATTCTTAGGTTGGTATGCGCGCGGGCGGCCGAATGAATAAAGAGTTAATTCTTCATTTGTTC
>JAITHB010000153.1 GCA_031280145.1 Oscillospiraceae bacterium
CTTAACCGCCGTCTTGTTAGTCGTGAACGAGGGCGATCGGGCGGCTGTCTCGGCCGCCCGAACCTGTGTTAACCTGCAACGTTCGAGGAGATGCTGAAACGAGTTTGCCTGCCGCCCTGCGATGGTTGACATAACGATTGCGGCGTGATACTTTATTATGCGGTAATCATTAATCCTCAATCAGCAAAGGAGAGCCGCCTTGGCACAGCTTCTTCCGCCGCAAGGCTTCCGCGATTCTCTTCCCAGCGAAACATCTCAGCGGATAGAATTGCTCTACAAGCTATATCAATTGTATGACGAGCATGGTTTCAATACTGTTGAAACGCCGATGCTGGAGCCGTACGGTCTGCTTCAAGTGCAGGAAGGCTCGTTCGACAGCCGCGTCGCGATGAAGCTCGTCTCGCAAGACGGAAGCGTGCTTGTCGTTCGCCCCGATTCAACGCTGCCCGTTCTGCGTCTCGCGTCTCTTTATTACGCGGATTCGCCGCTGCCCATCCGACTGTCATATCAGCAGAAGATTCTGCGCACCGCGTCCGTCGGTTCATACTCCCGCGCGGAGCAGACGCAAGCGGGCGTTGAGCTCATCGGCGGCTCTTCACGGGAAGAGGACGCGGAGGTTCTGCTTCTTGCGATAACCTCCCTTGAGGCGCTGAATATAAACGATCCGCAGATTGACATAGGTCACGTCGGCTTCTTCAACGGTCTGATGGAAGAGGCGGGGCTTACCGAAGCGCAAACCGAAAAGCTGCGCCAGATGGTTGAGAAGAAGGACGCGCTCGCTATCGAGCTTGCCCTTTCGGAATACAAGCGCGAGAGCCTGCGCGAGACGATAACGCGCCTGCCTATGCTGTTCGGCGGCAAGGAGGTAATCGACGAAGCGTACGAAATGTCAGCCTATCCCCCATGCCGCGCCGCGCTCGACCATCTGAAGGACTTGATCGGAATTCTCGGGAAGCACGGCAAGGGCGGTAACGTCACGTTCGACTTGGGGATGGTTCAGTCGATTGACTATTATACGGGCATAGTCTTCAACGGTATCACCGCGAACTGCGCGCACCCGCTCCTTTCGGGCGGACGCTACGACACGCTGCCCAAGGCGTTCTGTATGAATCGCGGCGCGGTGGGTTTCGCAATCTATATGGACAACGTTCAGGAAGCGCTCCGCAAAGGAGGCTCTTGCGTATGAGCATCACCCTTGCGGTCGCCAAAGGCAGACTCGCGGAAGATTTACTGACGAAGCTTATCGACGCGGGTATCGATTGCGCGGACGCGCTGAACCCCGGCAGACGGCTGATTGTGCCAAGCGCGGACGGTTCCATAAGCTTCATCTTCGTAAAACCATCCGACGTTCCGACTTATGTCGAGCGCGGCGTTGCGGACGCCGGCGTCTGCGGAAAAGACACGCTTCTTGAAGAGAACAAGCCGCTGCTCGAAATGCTCGACTTAGGCTTTGGCAAGTGCCGCCTGTGCATTTGCGGCAAACAGGAGATGCACGAAGCGGGGCTGCGTTCGTCCGCGTACCGCGTCGCGACGAAATATCCGCGCATCGCGCGCGCGTTGTTTGAGCGAAGGTATGTCAACGCCGAAATAATCGAGCTGCACGGAAGCGTGGAGCTTGCGCCGCTCGTTGGTCTTTCCGACGTAATCCTCGATATTGTGGAAAGCGGCGGAACATTGTTCGCGAACGGACTGTCCATAATTGAGGAGATATACCCTATCAGCGCGCGGCTCGTCGTCAACCGCGTCTCGCTTAAGACGCGTTCCGACGAAATAAAACGATTGCTGGACGCATTGAAGGAAGCAGTATGATAAAGATATATAAGTCAAGCGACCCCGAAGTTCAGGCGCGTCTGAACCGCGCGGCGGAACGCGACGCCGCCGTTGAGAATTCTGTGGCGAACATCATTGCCAAGACGCGTTCGCGCGGTCTTGACGCCGTGCTGGAATACACAAAGAAGTTTGACGGCGTAACTCTTGACGCGGACACCGTCGAGGTTTCGCGAGAGGAAATCGACGCTGCGTATGCGCAAGTCGACGGCGCAATGATTGGCTCGCTTAAGAAATCGGCGGAACGCATCCGCGAATTCCATGCGAAGCAGCTGCGCGGCTCCACGATGGATTATCTGCCCGACCGAGCGTTGGGCGTTATGATTCGCCCATTGGAGCGTGTCGGAATATACGCGCCGGGCGGAACCGCGTTCTATCCATCGTCGGTGCTGATGAACGCCGTTCCCGCGAAGGTGGCGGGCGTTCCCGAGATAATCATGGTAACGCCGCCCGACAGAAAGACAGGTGGGCTCAGCCCTCTGACGCTTGCCGCCGCGGACATTGCGGGCGTCGACCGAATATTCAAGGTTGGCGGAGCGCAGGCAATCGCCGCGCTTGCGTTCGGCGCCGCGCCGATTCCGCGCGTGGACAAAATTACGGGTCCCGGCAACGCGTATGTCGCGGAGGCGAAGCGGCAGGTGTTCGGGCAGGTCGGAATAGACAGCGTCGCGGGACCTTCCGAAGTGTTCATCATCGCGGACTTCAGCGCAAAAGCGGATTGGGTCGCGGCGGACCTTCTAGCCCAAGCGGAACACGACGAACGCGCGCAGGCAATCCTCGCAACACCCTCCGCAGAGCTGGCGCAAGCCGTCGCTGTCTCGCTTGAGCGGCAGGCGAACGAGCGCGACCGTAAAAGCATAATCGGGAAATCCATCGACGATTACGGAATCATCATCGTAACCGAAACACTCGAAGAAGCGTTCGACACAGCGAACAAAGCCGCGCCCGAACACTTGGAGCTGTGCATCGACCACACTTTCAGCAGACTCGGTCTGGTGAAGAACGCGGGTGCCGTGTTCCTCGGACACTTCACGCCCGAGTCCGTCGGCGACTACATTGCGGGAAGCAACCATGTTCTGCCAACGTCGGGAACGGCAAGGTTCTTCTCGGGGTTATCCGTCGACGATTTCATAAAGAAGACAAGCGTCGTGTTCTACACGAAGAGCGCTCTGAAGGGGGACGCGGACGATATTGAGCGAATCGCGCTCGGCGAAGGCTTGGACGCTCACGCAAGGTCCGCGACGATAAGGTTTGACACATGAGAACAGCGGCGATAGCGCGCAAGACGAACGAGACTGACATCAAAATTACTTTGAATCTCGACGGTGTCGGCGATGCTAAATCCTCTACAGGCGTCGGTTTTTTCGACCATATGATTGCGGCGCTCGCGAAGTTCGCGCGCTTCAACATCGAGCTTGACTGCAAGGGCGATCTGCAGGTGGACGAGCACCACACGGTTGAAGACTGCGGAATCGCGCTCGGCGAAGCGATTGCGCAAGCGCTTTCCGACAAGCGCGGCATAACGCGCACCGCACACGCGTATGTCCCGATGGACGAAGCGCTGGCGTTCTGCGCGCTCGACATATCGGGGCGCGGAATGCTCGCGTTCGTCGGAAGCCTGCCGCGCGAGATGATCGGTGGAATGAACGCGCAGCTTGCGCAAGAATTCTTCCGCGCTCTTGCAAGCAAGGCAGGGATTACGCTTCATATGTCGGTCACGGGAAAGAACGCGCATCACATGGTTGAAGCGCTGTTCAAGGCGGCGGGGCTTGCGCTGGGAAACGCGACTGCGCTTGACCCGCGCATAAGCGGAATCGTTCCGTCAACCAAAGGAGTGCTATGATTATTTATCCCGCGATAGACATCCGCCAGGGCAAGTGCGTACGTCTCACAAAGGGTATCGACGGCAGCGAGAAGTGTTACGGCGACCCGCTCGACATGGCGAAAAAGTGGATTGACGAAGGCGCAGCCGTTCTGCATGTAGTGAACCTCGACGGCGCGTTCGACGGACGGCTTTCCGACGCGCAAGTGAAGGTGTTTGAGAGTATAGCATCGCTCGGAGTTCCAGTTCAGGTAGGCGGCGGCATTCGTTCTTTAAGCGACGTCGACTTGCTGTTTGACGCGGGAATCGCCTGCGCCGTCATCGGAACCGCGGCGATTAACAACAGTTCGCTCGTCGCTTCCGCTTGCGGGAAATATCAGGGCAGAATTATCGTGGGAATTGACGCACTGAACGGAATCGCAAAGTCGCACGGCTGGACGGAATCCGCGGGAGTATCCGCAGCGCGGCTCGCGCTTTCTACGAAAGAGCTTGGCGTAACGCGAATCGTCTACACAGATATATCCCGCGACGGAATGCTCGGCGGTGCGAACATCAGCGAGACCGCGAAGCTTATCGAGCAGACGGGGATGGAGATAATCGGCTCCGGCGGCGTCGGTTCGCTTGACGATATCACGGCGTTCAAGCGCGCGGGGTGTTACGGCGCGATTGTCGGCAAGGCGTTATATGAGAATAAGTTCACGCTGAATGAAGCGATAAAGGCGGCAGTGGCAGTATGAAAGACAGTTTTGATATAAGCAAAATCAAGTTTGACGCGCAGGGGCTGGTTCCCGCAATCGCGCAAGGCACAGACGGCGAAGTCCTCATGCTCGCGTACATGATCGCGGAATCGCTCGCGCGAACGCTTAACACGGGTTACGATACATACTTCAGCCGCAGCCGTCAGTCTCTG
>JAITHB010000066.1 GCA_031280145.1 Oscillospiraceae bacterium
GGCGCGGGACAGGATTTGGCGATAGACTTCCACTACGCGGACAGTTGGTCCGACCCGCAAAACCAACCTAAGCCGTACGCATGGGCAAACCTTCCTTTCGAGTCGGAAGACGCGGACACGAAGGACCTTATCGACACGACTTATGATTTCACCTACGAAATGATTAAGGCGTTGATAGACCAAGGCACCGCTCCGACGATCGTCGCGCTCGGAAACGAAGTAACGAACGGAATGATGTGGGGAAGCGAATACGGTCTGGTAAACCCCTTCGCCGATTTCCACGATTACTACAAGCGTTTCGTGCGCGGCAACCCCGACGCGCCGCTCGGCGGCGGCGTCGAATGGATAAACTACGAAGACTCGGAAGGCGACACGGAATCCGCCGAATACAAATCGTTTGAAGCCTCCATCACGCGTCTCGCAAAGCTCGTCGACGCGGGACAGCGCGCCATCCGCAAGCTTAATGAAGAATACGGTCTCAATATCAAAACGGAAATGCACTTCGCGTTCAACGTCTTCGAGAGAACGAGCGACGGCAAGATTGCGATGGACCCTGATTTTGTCTCAAAGAAGGTGCTGACGCTCGTCGGCGGTCTTAATGACAACCTATCGACGATGAGCGGCATGACCGACAGAATCGGCGTATCATATTATCCCGATTGGCACGGCTCATATGACCAAGTTCAGCGAAACATCGTCGAGCTGTCCCGTATGCTGCCGGGCGTCGAGTTCAATATAGCGGAATGCTCGCCGCCCTCAAGCGGAACCGTCGCGGATTATATGGATAATCCTAACCACGAGGTTGGTTTCGAGTACAGCGTGCAGTCGCAGGGCGACGACACGATAGAAATTCTGAAGCTCATCAACGATGTGCCGAACAATGTCGGACAGGGCGTATGGCCGTGGAACGGTCAAGCCGTGTATTTCGGCGGCGGATGGTATCAAAACGCGGAAGGCACATGGTCTCAATCCCCGCCGACAACGCTGGCTTCGCTCAAGGCGTTCAAAGACGCGTTCGCGACAGGCGTTATCGAAAGCACCGTTTATGTTACGACAAAGAAGGGCGTCGCGCCAACGCTCCCCGAGACTGTCAAAGAACTGACGGTTTCCGACAAATCCGTGAGCGCCGTAACGGTGACATGGGATGTTCCGCAAGACGCGTCGTATGACGAACTTGGCGTTTTTGAGATTTTTGGAACTGCCGCTGCGAAGGGCAACATGGTTGATGTTGTCGCAATCGTAACGGTCGTGGAATAAACGTCGGAATAACAACAAATATTGTAGGGGCGATTTCCAATCGCCCGCCCTTATCAAAACCAATATCTATACCGCAGCATTGGTCTTGAAAAGGGCGGGCGATTGGGAATCGCCCCTACAGATATTAGTTCTATTCCGGATTTTTTTGCACATGCGCCGCGTATCCATCCGTCTGCCGAATCTCGCCGTCAGGCGTTATTTGGCATACGTCAACTCCGGGCAGGCTGTCCGCAAGCGCGCGCGCTTGTTCATACGGCAAACAGAACAAGCCTGTCGACAGACCGTCGGCAAGCCCCGAATCCTCCGTCAAAACGGACACCGCGCGATAATATGCGGCGGGCATTAGCGTTTCAGGGTCGATGATGTGATGATAACGAACGCCGTCCACCGTGTAGTACCGCTCATAATCGCCCGAGGTTACAACGGAGCCCGACGTAATCTCAAGCCTGAACAGCGATTCGCCCGACGCTTCCTCCGCGTACTTATCGGGGTTCTCAATCCCGACGACCCAAGCCGAGCCGTCAGGCTTCGCGCCAAGCGCGCGCACGTTTCCGCCAATCGAAAGAAGCACGTCCGTACGACCTTGCGCAATGATGCGCTTCGCCGCCATTTCGGTTGCGTAGCCTTTCGCTATCGCGCCTACGTCAAGCCGAAGCAATGGGTCCGCAAAGAACACCGTGCAATTCTCTTCATCAATGATAATATCGTTAATATCCGTATGAGCCGCGGCTTCCCGAAGCGTTTCCATCGGGGGAAGCTCCGAGTTCTCGGGACTGTTGATTCCGTCTTCTCTGTAGTTGTGCCAGATTTGAAGCACCGCGCCGAACGCGATGTTCGTTTTGCCTTGCGTAACTTCGTATATATATTTGGAATACTTCAGCAGGTCGACGATTCGTCCGTCAACCTTAACGGGAGCGAGCGCCGCAGTTTCGTTAAGCGTCTTTATATTGACGATTCCTTCATATGAATTATATATGTCATAGAGCTTGTGATACTCAAGCAGCTCCGCCTTTACGCCCTCCGCGAAAGCCGTGAACGATTCCTTGTCGGCGTCGTAACCGATAATCGTAGACGCTGTGTCGAACAGTTCGATAAACGTTGCGGAATAGCGGTTCTTCGCGGGAGCTTCAGGCTGCTTGGCGCACGACGCAACGAGGAACGCCGCAAGAAGTATAGCGACTGCCGAAAGTATTTTCTTCATGATAACGAATCCCCCGCAAGAACAAGGGCGGATATTTCATCCGCCCCGTCATTATATTGTGTACGATGAATTATTTCGCGTCTGCCGCCGCTTCCGCAAGTGTCGCCTGGAAGCTGCCGATGCTGACTGTCGTTCCCGCGCGGATATCTTCCGCTACAGGATGATTTCCTTCGTCAACTTCGATTGCGGAGATCTCTTCAACCGTCTTGCCGATGACATACTTGCTGAAGAAGTCTGCCTGTTCAAACCATTCCTTGCCGATCGGCGAAGCGCCGCGCATGTTGTAGCCGTCCTTCAGGGTAAGCTTGTCAAACTGCGGGGCGGTGAGGTCGGTTGAGTACTTGCCTTCGGCGGTGAACTTCACTTGGAACTGTGACGCGTTCAGAACGTCGGAAGTGATCTTTCCGTCTTCGCCGACGGTGACTGCCGCATAGTATGAATACGCATAGGCAACGCCGTCCGCGTCAGCGGTCGCGTCCTTGGAACGCTCGGCGAGGTCGATTTCGGTTGCGAGCCCGAGCTTGTCGGTCGCCTTCGCGCCGAGATCCTGAGCGGATTCAACAGCCAGCTTGAGGGCCGCTTTGAAATCGCCGATTGACATGGTTGTTCCGGCGCGGATGTCTTCCGCAACGGGGTGATTTCCTTCGTCAACTTCGATAGCTTCGATTTCCGCCAAGGTCTTGCCGACGACGTACGCTTCAAACGCAGCCGCCTGCTCATACCATTCCTTGCCGATCGGGGAAGCCGGCTTCATGTTGTAGCCTTCGAGGAGCTGGCGCTTGGTGAGAGTCTTCGCGGTAAGGTCGGACGTGATCTTGCCTGTCGCGTCGAACTTTACTTTCGCCTGATAAACGTCGATTGCGGCTTTCACGATTTTGCCTTCGGCGTCAACGGTGACGGCAACGAACGTGGCGTCGATCTGCGCGGTTCCGTCAGCGTCCTGAGTGGCTTCCTTTGAGGAAGTGAAGCCCGCGACGATGCCCAGACCCGTCTTGACGGAGGCGGCTTCAGTCGCGTTTCCCGCGACTGTGCAGGAAATAAGCGTAAAGGCGACGACGAGCATGGAAACGATGGCGATGAGACTGCGTTTCTTCATAAAGGCATACCTCTTTCCGAGTTTTGAATGTAGGAGCGTTCCGCCCCCGTCCGCATTTTCGAGCTTTAAGACAAGCGGCTTGGGAACGCGCACAACTCATTAGATAATTCTAGAACGGTTTTAGTATTCCTCCTAATTGAGGAAAATTTTCATGGTTTCTATAAAAATTTCGCTGATCACCAAATTTTCACGCGCTTTTCCGGCGCGATATACATTCCGTCGCCCGGCTGAACATTGAAAGTATCGTAGAATTCCCGCAAGGTTTGAATCGGCTTGTTCGCGCGCGCTTTGCTTGGGCTGTGCGGATCTCTTTCCACTATCATCTCCAATATTTCGCGCGTCGCCGTGCTTTTCCAAAGCTGCGCGGCGCTGGTGAAGAACAGTTCATAGTCCGGGTTGGGAAGCTGTGATACCGCTTGCATCGCGCACGAAACGCCGCCCAAATCCGCGATGTTCTCGCCCAGCGTTCCCGCGCCGTACATCGTCATTCCGGGCGCCACCTCATAACCGTCGTAATACGTCACCACCGCTTTGCACAGCTCGTCGAACTTGGCGAAGTCCTCGTCCGTCCACCAGTTTTTCTCGTTGCCGTACTCATCGAACTTAGCGCCGCTGTTGTCAAACGCGTGCGTAATCTCGTGCCCGATTACCCAGCCGATACCCGCCATATTCTGCTCCGCCTTCGCGCCGGGAGTGTAGAACGGCGGCTGAAGGATTGCGGCGGGGAAAATTATCTCGTTATTGTCAGGCCTGTAGAAAGCGTTCGCCTCCGTGACCGCGTCCGTCCATTCATGGCGATCGACGGGCTTCCCCTGCTTGCCGGCTATCATTTCAAGACGCGCCTTGCGATACGCCGCATCGTTGCCGAACGCCGTTCCGCCGTCCTCGGCGGACAGAATGTTCGCGATAGTCAACTCATCATACCAGTTATCCGGATAACCCGCTTTAATCACCATGGTATCCAGCTTCCTTTGAGCCATCGTCTTTGTCGCCTCGCTCATCCATGTGAGGTTTGCGATGCGGTCGCGGTATATTCCGATAAACCGCTCCGTCATGTTCACGACGTCCGCCTTGGAATCCGCCGAGAAATTTCGCTCAACATACAGTTTATCAATATATGTCCGCGCTTTCTGCTTCACGCTCTCGCGCGTTACAAAGCCGACAGAATCCACATCATAGAATCCGCTTGCGGCGATGAAGTCCGCGGAGAGCATTCCCGCGCAGTCGGAGAGAAGTTTGTACGCCGCGTAAACCTTCAACTCTTCCAAGTGTTCGGGTTTGTAAAACCCCGCCCAAACATCAAGCGAGTTTCCAACCGCCGCGGAATACCAAGTAGGTTCGCTCGTAAGGCCAACGGCCGCCAGCATGGCGTCAAGATTGATATCGGGGAACTTCTCGTCAATCTCTTGCCGAGTTAAAGGCTGCGGCTTATCAAAAAACATCATAATGCCGCCTGATCCATCGTCTTTCTCTTCAGGGACATTTTTCATCATCTCTTCGGTGATGGCTGACATGGTGCGGTATGACAGCAAGACGGCATCGGCGTAATCCCGCGCGTTCTCGTATCCCGCGAGCTTAAACAGCGTCTCAATTTCTTGCCCCATCTGAATCATATCTTCATTTTCTTCGCCGCTGTCAAGCATGTAGAACGAAGGAACGGTCATGTACAGACTGTACTTCGTTTTGTCGAACGCGTCAGGAAGAAGCTCAATCGTGAAGAGCGGGTTAAGCGCGGCTTCTTGCGAGACGAAAGCTAGCGCGTCTTCAAGTTCCTTCATGCTCGACGCCGCAAGAAGGCGGTCGAGGTAAGGCTTGATCGGCGCAACTCCGAGCGCGTTGCGCGCTTCCATATCTATTCCCACATTATACATATCGGTTATCTTGCGCTCTATCGTTCCCTTTTCCCATGAATCCGCCATAATGGAGTTGAATATATCTTCTGTCACAGCTTCCATTTTGGTTCTGAGAGTGTCAAACGCGCTGTTCATCTCGCTTCCTTCGGGGATAGCCGCTTCGTTCAGCCACGCCTTATTGATTGCGGCGTAGAAGTCGTCCTGCGGGCGCGTTCCATACAGCGTAAATATTCTGCGCAGAATCAAATCCAGCTCGGCTGCGGACATATCATCGCCGCCATGCAGAAGACCGTCTTCCGTCGGAAGGATTACGCGCGCGTTTGCGAGATTCGCAATAGCGTCTGCCGCCCAGTCGGGAACATCGGTATAGACAGGCGCATTCGGCGCTGTGCGAAGGTAATCGCCCGTCGGCTCAGGCAGTTTGCCGAAGGTCGCGTCTATGTCCGCAAGCACTTCGATGCGCGTCGCGTATCTTGACGATTCCTGAACCTCAGCGGGGAAAGTCGCGGAAACATTGTACGGCTGTCCGTCTGTGCGATAACGGCTTGCCGCCGTC
>JAITHB010000092.1 GCA_031280145.1 Oscillospiraceae bacterium
TTTAGGATCTGCAACTCCTTGCCTGTCTCCGCGTCAATATAGATGAGGAACTCGCTTCCCGACCACGTGCCGACGAACTCATACGCAAGCCTCTCACCCGCGGGAAGCGGAATGACGCATAGGCGTTCGCTTGTAACGCTAAGCCTGTCGGAAACCATATCGCGCGCCTGGGCGACTGTGAGCACGGGCTCTGCAAGCGTTCGGTCGTAATGGTTCATGAGATAGTTATTCGCTTCAAGCCCGACTACCGCGCCCGTATCCATGCGAATCTGCACCTTCACCAAATCGGGATACAGCAGAACCCCGTTCTCCACGCACGCGAAGTTGATTACCGCCAAACCTTCATATTGCTGGAAGTAGCTGGACTCCATCTCGCCGTAGCCATGCAGGGTCAGGAAATCCTTAGCCTTTTGCATACAGTCGGGTATGGAAAGCGTCTGCGCATACTGCCCTTGCTCCGGCATCATCCACAGGATCTGCCCGCCCTTCTGCGTCACGTGAACATACAGCCTGCCGTCGGTTGTATCGAGGATGAATCCGTATGAAGCGACCGCGCCCGTCGTGTCCGCCGAACGTTCGACGCCGCGAACCTTGTCTTGTCCGACGAACGTTATCGCGCGCCGTTCCGCGTCTTCCGCGCTTACGTCGACGTCGCCGAGCGCTTTTGCCGCGCCGCCGTACCGACCGTCGGAGAACGGGCCGTCATAGATGAGGGACGGATATTCCGAAGCGTTCTCCGTATCCATCGCGCTGACAAGCGGCGCTTGCGTCGTCGAGCCTTCCGCAATCCACCAGCCGCTCGGAATCTGCGCCATCATTTCCTGAAGCTGCGCGTTTATTACGGAGCAGTGCGCAAGAAGCGCGGCGAGGCTTTGCATGTCTTGGTCGGAATAGGTTTTGCCCGCCGCCGCCGCCGCGGTAAGCGTTCTTGCGTAGTCTGAGAGCTGGTTCACGAACTTCATCGTCGACTGAATCGTCTCGCCCTGATACGGATCGAGCGGAAGCTGCGCCAGACTGCTTTGCGCTTCGCCCGCCTGCATCGAAATGCGAGAGAGCAGCAAGGCGGAT
Organism: Oscillospiraceae bacterium; assembly: GCA_031280145.1. Lineage (GTDB taxonomy): Bacteria > Bacillota > Clostridia > Christensenellales > Aristaeellaceae > JAITHB01. The sequence continues at coordinate 1,069 of JAITHB010000092.1, forward strand.
TCGGAAGGCGTCGCGCTGACCATAAACTTGGACAGGTTCAGCTCGACCGCCTGCAGTCCGTCTATCATGCTGAAGAACGCCTGCTGGCGCGCGGCTTCAAGCTGACGCTTAAGCTTCTCCGCGCGGAGCGTCTGCCAGATGATGAGCGACAGCGTCGCCGCGAGCAGAAGGAAGAACGCGATTACCCAGCCGCGAACACGTCCGCGTCCGCTGTCGCTGAACATGCCGCGGTCCTTGTGCCTCTTATGCCATGTAGCTTTATCGTTCGCGTGATTGTATGTCATATTATTCTCCCTCTGTGCGCGGCTTACAGCGCGAACCAGTGCTTGCCAATCTGCAGGTGAACCTCGCGCGTCCATATCCACGCGTTCGTCGCAGTGTGCGGGTTGAAGTAATACAGCGCGCCGTAGGTCGGGTCCCAGCCGTTGAGCGCGTCGCGCGCCGCGCGATACGCGTCAGCGTCGGGTTCGAGGTAGAACTGCCCGTCCGCGACTGCGTCAAACGCTCCCGATTGGTAGATTACGCCCGCAATCGTGTTCGGGAAGCTTGCGCTGCGGACGCGGTTTAGCACGACCGCGGCCACCGCAACCTTGCCGAGGTACGGCTCCCCGCGCGCTTCGCCGTATACCACGCGCGCCAGCAGTTCCGTCTCGCTTGTCGTCGTCGAACCCGAAGTCGCTACCGAACCGCCCGACGATGATGCGCTTCCCAGACTGACCCCCATCGCGGCGGCGGTCGCCGCGCCGACGACGCCGTCCGCTTTAAGCCCGTTCTTCTTCTGGAACGCGACTACCGCGTTGTATGTGCTTTGCCCGAACACGCCGTCGACCGTGCCTGAATAGTAGCCCCATTGCTTGAGCTTCTTCTGGATATTTGTGACGACGGTTCCCTTGCTGCCCCACGCTATGGACGCGGCTTCAGCCGCGGTGCTCATCAGCATGATGATGATGAGCGATAGCGCGAGAACGCGAATCAATCTTTTGAACCCTAAGGAATGTCTTGTCTTCATAACTGAAATCCTCCGTATTGCGGATATTACCATTTTTTCCTGAACAGGCACGGATTATCCATGTCCCGAATAATAATCAAAACAGATTCTTCACCCACTCAAACACCGCGCTGAAGAACAGCCCGTTTCCGAATGTCGTCTTTGCCTTCGGTTCATTCGCCGATGTATTCGTCCGTCTTTCGGCTAACACTGACGGCGCCGGCAGACGAGTCCTGTCAATGTATATGAAGGAATCGTTATTGGATATGTATGAATCGGCTGAATCAGTCGGTTTGAACGCGTTGATTGAAGCGAACGCGACGTCCGCGGTCTTCGGCGTATCCGCGGAAAGAAGGCACAGCGGCGGATACATCACGCACCACCAGTTGCGTCCCTGCGCTTTTCCTATGCGGATTACCAGCGCGTCATATACTCCTCCCTGAACGAGCCGCCCCGCGTAGGTTCTGTCGGGGAATTCTTCCTTGCCGAACGTCGCTGCGCATGTTCCCGCGAAGCCGAACGCCGCGAGCGCGGCGTTGGAATATGCTTCTATGTCGCTTATCCTGCTTGATATTTGTTCGGAAGCCTCCTCAAACGAACTGCCGGTGAGCGGGTCCGCGAACCTCTCCAGTATCGCGTCGCGCAGCTTCAGCTTCAGCGCTTGGCTTTCCAGCGAATCGTCTTGCGCGATTATGTGCAGTCTGATTATATCGGAAGAAGAAACCGCGCTTGTGGGCTTAGGCGCGGCGTTCTTCAGCATCGCAATCGGGAGCGATACAAGCAGAAGAAGCATGGCGGCTTGGAAGATTCTTGCGAGCGTCTTTTGCATACCGTTCCCCTATCTCTTGCAATAACTTATTCTGGAGCGAAACGGCGCGGATTATTCATGCGTCGGACCGCTTCCTCATATAATTCCGCATGAAGAAAAGATTGATTACGATAGTTTGCCTTGCGGTTACGTGCGTTTTGATTTGGCTGGCTCCGATGCTGGCGAACGGATATCCCGTCGAGCGCGAAGGGTTGATTCGCAGCAAGGGCTGGGAAGGGACGCTTCGCGTCTGGGTTTGCCAAGGCTGGAGCGGCGGCTTCAACGGTTGGCTGAACAGTACGATTGCGGCGTTCGAGAAGGCGCACAAAGGCGTGCGTGTTCGCGTTCAGCAAGTGCAGCCCGGCGCGTGGAACGTTCCCAATGTTGTTCTGCCCGACATCATTCTGTTCGCGCCGGGCAGCATGGATAACCCGCAGGATATATTGAAACCGTTCGGCAAGACGAACGAATTCATCGAAGAAGCCATGCGCAGCGGCAGATGGATGGGCGAACAGTACGCGCTGCCCGTCGCGCTCGGCGGATATATAGTTCTGGCGAATGAATCGCTCTATCCCGAAGGTCGCGCGCTCGCGGACCCCGGCACATATAAGAAGGCGAAACGCTACGCGCTGGCGGCGTCAGGCGCGGGTCTGGTGCCGCTGCTCGCGTGGGACGAAGGAACGGCGGCGGCGCGCGCGTGGACTATGCCCGACGGCTTCGGCTTGGGAACGACCGACCAGATGTACGCGAAGTTTACGCAAGGAAACGTGGCGGCGCTTGTCACCACGCTGGATTACGCGCGCAAGTTCGCGGCGCGCGAAGCCGCGGGGAAGGGTTTTGTCTACCGCGCCGAGACTCCGTTTATCATGGAGGAATCGGAGACGCCGCAGTTCTGCGACATGATCATCCACGTCGGCAGAACCAAGAACAGCGCTGATTCGGGACGCTCCGCCGCGGCCGACCAACTGACGTTCGCGCTGTACTCGCAGGAATCGCAGAGCAAGCTCGCTTCATACGGATTGGTTCCGTCAACGCCGTCCGTCGCGATTCCGCAGAATTATCCGCTGATCGGCAAAATATATCAGGCGTATCAAACAGGGCTTGCGGTTCCCAATTCCTTCGGATGGGGCGAGAACCGCGAGGCGTTCGTCAACGAAGCGCTGTACGCCGTGAAGAACGGCGGCGGGGCGATCTACGACACGATTGAAAGGGTAAGGTAATCCGTCGGCAAGCGTTGCGCGGCCTGCCGCGTTTATGATATTATTCCCTCATGAAAAAGGAAGGCTCGTCGTCTTTACGTATGCCGTTACATATCCCCGTCGCGGACGGCATGCGCGCGCTCGCGGTGGCGATTGTCGCGCTGTACCACTTTTGGCAGCAATCGTGGCTGTCGCTTGAGTTTCGGGTCGGCTCGTTCTTCTTCACATTGCAGCCGATTATTCGGTCGGGCTATATGGTTGTGGATATTCTGCTCCTGCTGTCGGGATTCCTCTTGTTCCTGCCATGGGCGAAATCCGCAATCCGCGGAACGCCGACGCCGCAATTGAGAGAGTTCTACGGAAAAAGAGCGGTGCGCGTTCTGCCGTCATATTACTTTACGGTGCTGCTGGTTCTGTTTGCGTTCGCGCTGCCCGGCAATGAATACAAAGATTCGGCAGAGCTTTGGCGCGATCTTCTGTCGCACCTCACGATGACGCATACGTTCATGCGCGATTCATATCTTTGGACAAAGCTTAACGTGGTGCTGTGGACGCTTGCGATAGAAGCGCAGGCGTACGTCGTGTTTCCGTTTATCGCGAGGCTGTTCGCGAAGAGGCCGCAAGCAACGTTCGCCTGCATGTGTCTTACGGGATTGGCGTACAGGCTTTTCATATGCATACAATTTGAAGACATGCGCATGTGGGTGAATCAGCTTCCCGCGTTCGCGGACGTTTACGCGCTTGGCATGGCGGCCGCGTACGTATATGCATACTTATCCTGTAGGGGCGAGCGTCCCCTGTCGCCCGCGCCTGACAAAAATAAACGTTATACGGAAATACTGTGGACTCTTCTCGCCGCCGCCGCGTCAATCGGAATATGGAAGCTTATGTCGTTTCAGTCGCAGAACTTCTACGGCGACAGGATTAACTTGGGACAAGCCGCGCTGCGCCTGCCGATGGCTGTCTGCGCGGCCGTGTGGCTGGTTTCGGCGTCGCAATCGTTCCGTATGTTTCAAACCATATTCGGTAATAGAATACTCAAGTTTTTCGCGGGGATCTCCTTCCAGTATTATATCTGGCATCAATATATCGCGGTGCGTCTTCGCGTGAACTGGCGCTTCCCGCCGTACGCGGCGCCCGAGAATCCGCAGATTGCGGGCGAGCGGCCGTGGCAGTGGCAGTATCTGCTGGTGTGCGTGTTCCTCAACCTCGTCGTCGCGGTCGTGTTTACATATTTTGTGGAGAGACCGCTGGCGAGGTTCTTCGGCGGACGCGGGAACGGGCGGCAATTGCCGCGGGATTGACAGACAATCCTCGGACGTTGACAAAGCCAATCATGTTGTAGACGGCGGGCGACCGAGGACGGTCGCCCGCGGGCATACATACCAATTGTTTAACGACAGACGAAGGGCGGCAACCTGCCGCCCTTTTATTATTCCAACGCCTTGGGACCCGCGTCCACGATAGCCGTATCCATTACCTTGTATT
>JAITHB010000108.1 GCA_031280145.1 Oscillospiraceae bacterium
CAAACAAGAAGGGCGGATATTATCCGCCCTCAGACTGTCGATGAAAGCCCACAGGCGTTGTAAAGGGCGGGCGACCGAGGCGGTCGCCCCTACAGGGTGTATGCTATCGGTATACAGGAACTCAATATGCTGTAGGGGCGAGCCCCTGGCTCGCCCGCACGCATACAAAACAATCGTTTGTCGACAGTCTGAGGGCGGAGATTATCCGCCCTTTTGTTATGCGATTGTGGAATCAGCCGTTCGGAACGGTTTCAACCGCGGGCAATTCTGTCGGCGGGTCGACTTGCTCGACTATCGTTGTTGTGTCGTTCATGTCGATTCCGATGGCGCTGAGGAAATTCAGGACGTTTGTCATCAGGTTCTGCTGGACGACGAACGCTATAGACGAGATATCTTCTTCGGTGAGCGTCAGGAGGTTTATCGAGGTGCTCGGGACGACGACGGGCGCAGCTTCTTCGGGATGCATTTCGGTTTCCGCGTGGACGCTCGGCAGACCGAGGATTGCGCCGTAATCGACATCGACGGTCGTCTTTGTAGAGAAGAAGCCGTTTTCGCCGAAAGTGGTTTCCGCGCGCTCGGTGATTTCAAACGACAGCGGCATTGATTCGTCAAACACTTCGATTCCGCTGACGATGTAATTCAGCTTCGTGGTTGTGGTTTCGGTGGTCGGCGTGTTGATGTCGCGCGTATCCACCGCGGCTTGCAAGAGGATTGTTTCATTCACTTCCGTGTCGCGCAGTTCCAGACCGAAGTTGAACGACTGCACACGGGTATACGTTTCTTGCGCTTCATCATAATAGATCGGCTGAAGCTCGGTTGCGGCTGTGAGAACCACGATTCCGCCGGGGAAGCTTACGGACAGCGCAATGCTTTCGTCCGCGATTCCGCCTTCGCGCTTGAAGTCGTAGACGTATGTGAAGTCGCAGGATTCGCCTTCGGTCGTCAGGAATCCGAACGTGAACGCTTCGCTTACGGTTTTTCCGCTTGCGTCCGCGTAGGAGTCGAGCTGAATCGTTTTGATGAGCATCGGCACGAATATTTCAATCTGCGGCTTAAGCTCCGCGATCAGCGCTTTGACTTCCTCAACTGTCGGAATTTCTTCCGCGTCGGCTTCGCCTGTCGCGGCGACGAGCGTGAGTATCGCGGTGATAAGAGCGTCGTCGGTTGCGAGCGTGTCCATAACGCCGCTCACCAAAGCCTGAATCTGCTCGGGCGTGACTGTAAGCGAAGACAGCGTGACGGCTTCGGGGTGATTCGCGGGCTTCGCGAATTCTTCCGCCGTGACGACCACGACGTTCTCGCCGACCCAGTTTACGATACTTGTGAGAAGCGGCAGATACAGGTTCGCGTCCGACAGGGCGAGAATCGCTTCAAGCAGTTCCGGCGAGATTTCCTGAACAGGCATCATCTCGTTCATAGCCGCGGTCACAACTTCGCTCAGTTCGTTGAAGTTGAGCGAGTAGGCGACGTCGCCAAGCAGGTCGGACTTTATGTAAAGCCCTTCTTCGTTTATTATGACGTTTCCGCTGAACACGTCGGCGGAGCCGTCCTTCGTTCCCGCTTTGAGTGAAATCTCAACTTCGTTCTCGCCAATCTGAATTGAGTCGGTGGCGAGCATAGAGCCGATAAGCAAGGAGACAAGCCCCGCTTCCTCGCCGAAGGCTTCCAAACCGTCTATTGAGACTGTGCCTGAGGTGACAAGCTTCTTTCCCTCGAGAAGGGCGTTTGAGAGCGCAAGGCTTGCCTGCTGCCCGACGAACAGTTCGGGGTCGATCGGATCGACGGCGATTTCCTCGGCGAAAGCGAATGTTCCGCCAAGGAGCAGGGTGAGCGAAAGTAAAATTGAAACAATTCTGCGAGCCATAGAAGTCATTAGAAAGCCTCCTTTTTATTGGGTATGCTCAGATGATTATAGTGCGCGGTTTAAGGCGCTTGGCTGATCTTATGCGATTTGTTTCCGAAAACATTTCTATTATCGCATAATAAACGCGATATGTCCATCGGTTGGCGGCCGTTTTAATCAAACTCTCATGCTTGGGCTACGGGGCAAGCGTGAGAAGATTCCGCGCCTTGTCCAGCGGGAGTGCGGGCTGCCCGCCGTCAGACACGCTGATTGCCGCGCTTACCGCAATGTCCGTCGCGGGGAGCGGAGCGAAAGAAAGAACGCCGCCGACGATATGCGGACTCAGCGGATTCGCCGCGCCTTCCGCAGCCCAAAGGGATAGATTCATAACGCCGTCGGGGGTAAGCTTATACGTAAGGGAGTATCGCGTCTCACCTCCGACCGACAGCTTCGCCGCAGCCGTGCCTGAATCTCCTGACGCAGGCGAAGCGGTTTGCTTGGAATCTATCGAGAGCCTATATTTCACGCCGCCGAGCGTGGCTGAAATATCCGCTATAAAGACGATTTCTGTTTTAGCGTTGTTCCCGTTACCCGCCGTCTTTTCCGTATTTTTTACCGAGACGTCAAGAACGGTTGCGGATGAGGTTGACGCGCGAAGCGTAAGGTTTCTTGTGACGCTTGTTTTGCTTGACTTCTTCTTATATGTTGTGCTGACGGATACGCTTTTGCCGTCCGCGGGCTTGAGCGTAACGCTGCCCGTCATTCCCGTTATCGCGTCGAATTCGTCGAAGAGAAGCGTCATCTTAAGGTCTGAAGAGGTAAATGTGCGGACATAATCCGCCCAAGCCGCGAACAGGGCGTTGTATTCCGCGAGAGCCGCGTCGTCCATCGAAGCCGCGCCAAACAGCCAAGCTATTTCGGGTTCGATGGAAATGCCCTGCGCGAAGTCCGCGAGTATGGCGGGGAAGTCCGCCTTGGGGACGGTATACGTTGTGACGTGCGAGGGCTTATCCACGCCGCTCATCAGCCCGCCTTTGTCCGCCGCGTACTGAGTTATCCTCATGCGGAAGCGTTTCCACTGACGGTCCAGCATATCGTATATCGGGATGTCGTCGCCCGTCTGCAGCGCGAACGTTACGATTCTTTCCTCTATGCCATGCCCGAATACGCCAAGCTCGCTTATCGCCCGCCATGCCAGCCGCGTTTGCTCGTCAACCTCGAACGCGGTCATGTCCCACTGAACGGCGTCGATCGGCACTGTATCTATCGGAACGAAGAACAGGCTTTCGCCGTTGTTTGCGTCGCCGAACACGAGCATAGATTCAAAGACGGACGCAAAGAAGTGAAGTGTTCCGCTAAGATTGCTGTTTACGATAATATCCGTATCAGTCAGCGTGGCGCTAAAGCTTCCGCTTACACCATTGACCGAAACATTGCCCTCCGCGGTGCGAACCTGCGCGGCTTGCGCCAAACCTGACGCAGGTATTAGGATAACCAATATGATTATTAACGATAACAATCTCTTCATCTGTTGTAATTATCTTGCTTTCCATAAGTAATAGGCTTTTCTCGCGTAGACCGCCAACGCCGCCACGCTTATGACGCAGACCGCGCCCTGTGCGTATAAATCGAACGGCTGTGTGTATTCGTGGAAGAATGTAAGAACGATTGCGGCGATGAACATGACGGTCGCGATTTTGCCGATCATGATTGCGGGAATGACTATGCCGCGCGTGAGCATAACAAGGCCGCCGACGAGCATGAGCAGTTCCTTGACGGCAATGGTGATAAGAAGCCACCACGGACACCATCCGTGAAGCGTAAGCGCGACCAGCGCGGACACAATCATAAGCTTATCCGCGATTGGGTCGAGTATCTTCCCGAGCTTTGTTATTCGGTTCAACTTCCGCGCGAGCCAACCGTCCACCATATCGGTTGACGCCGCCGTTACAAACACGATTATGGCGGGCACGTATAAGCCCCATATGTAAAGCGCGAGAAACGCGAACGTAAGCAGAATGCGCAGCGCGGTCAAGGCGTTCGGTATGTTGAGCCATTCTTCGCGAGGTTCTGTTTTCATTCGACACCGCCTATTTAGGTATTAGGTGTTATTGTAACGTTTGGTTTTGCAATCTGTCGGGCGAGCCGGGGGCTCGCCCCTACAATGATGGTTCTCTTTCAATCGGGCAGGCAATTGAAACCTGTAGGGGCTAGCCCCCGGCTCGCCCGCGATCTGCAACATCCGCCCGCCTCAACGCGACAGTCCGCCTAATCCATAATACCTAACCCCTCTTTATATATATCAACGTATGCGGACACCGCTTTATTTCTGTCAAAATGTTTCAAGGAGAACAAATGTAACAATTCCGACGCATCGGGACGCGCAAAGGACAACTCGGTTTGCGCGATTGCCTCCGCGAGAGCCGCGGGCGACTTCTCGTTTACGATTGCGCCGACCTGCGTCTGTATGAAGCGTCTGCCCGACAGCGCGGCGCTCTGCAAGGAAAGCCCCTGCTGCTCCGCGCAGCCGCCTGTGTTGTAGGATACTGCGGGCGTGCCGCAGGCGATCGCCTCCATATTCACGGTGGGGTAGGTGTCCTCGTATGTTGCGTTAAGAAGCAGCGAGGCTTTTCGGCAGAAGCGGATTATCTGCGCCCTGTCGTTGATTCTTCCGTAACCCTCCGCGTTTGACGGGAGCAGTTTCTTCTGTTTGTCTGTAAGGCCGATAAGAATGAAACGCTTGTTCGGAAGAAGCTTCGCGGTCTCAATTATATCCGTGAAGCCCTTGCGCTCGTCGAACGGCGCGGCTATCGAGAGAATCGAACCGTCCTTAACCACGCAATGCGTAGTACTATGCATTGCGCCCATCATTTCATCGGACGGCGTGAACGCGTTAGTGTCTACGCCGTTCGGGATTACGGAAAGAGGGTAATCGCGGAGGAATGAGCGGCGGACGTTTTCCGCCAGCCAGTCGGAAGGCGCAACGATACGCAAGTTCGGCACGTTCGTGAACGCGCTGCGCTTGCGCCGATAGTTCCGCTCGGAATTATCAAGAAGGAGGCTTGCGGGGTACTCGCGCTTCATCGGGCAAGCATGGCATAGCGTCCGCCACTTATCGCAGTTTGCTCTGACAAAATGGCTGCAATGCCCCGTAAACGCCCAGCAGTCGTGGAGAGTCCACACCGCAGGAAGCTCATTCTTCTTTATGTATGAGAACAGCATTTCGACGTTTATGTAATAGCCGTGGAGGTTGTGCAGATGAAGCAGGTCGGGCTTTATCTCATCCAGCTTTGAGAGGAAACGCCGCGTTGCGCGAGCGTTTGCGAAGCCGTGGTTGTCGCGCAGGCGCGTAGTAAGCCCTGCCAAACGCATATCCATGTCCGAACCGATTCTTACGGAAGCGAATTCACCGGGCGGATTGCCGCGCGAGTAAGCGGCGATAGGTGAATACCCCGCCGCGCTCGCGCCCACCGCCAGCTCGCGCGTGATTGCGCCGTGGCTTCCGCCAGCCGATGTGTTTATGAAGCAGATTGTTTTTGCGCTCATTATGTCAGAATACAATAATTTGACTTGTTTTGCAACTGAACGCCGAGGGTGGAAGCAATCCGCCCTTCGGCCTGTCGACAAACGATTGTTTTGTATGCGTGCGGGCGAGCCGAGGGCTCACCTCTACATAATGTTGGCTATCGGTATGCAAGAATACAATATGCTGTAGGGGCGACCGCCTCGGTCGGTCGCCCTTTACAACCCCGAAGGGCTTTGTCGACAGCCTGGAGGGCGGAAGTAATCCGCCCTTACAGATATTTTTCTTTCACACATACACATCCGCCGCATAAAATGTAACGGGCTATTACATTCATTATACAGAAAGTCGGGTACTCATATGAAACGCGAACCGATAGACACAATGGCAATACGGCGCGCCGCTTTGCGCGCCACGCAGAGCGACGCGGCAGCCGACTCCAAAATTATTATACACAATATTATTCATACCCCCCCCCCCCCCCCCCCCGACAACTTAAGTGTATTATATAATGATAAATTAACACAACCGTGCGAATGTCAGGGCTTCGGCATATATACACCTGACTACATATCGACAGCGACCTCTTCAATAGGCATATATGATGAACAGGACTTATACGATAAGCTGACGGGAGACGAACTGTCCCGTTCCGCTCCGCGTTACTATACGCTGGAAGCGGATATTGTCGTGTCAGGGGGATGGCGGCCGATACAAAGAAGCGGAGCTCCTATCGATTTCGACGGGCAGGGACATTCTATAGAGGGGTTGGACGCGCCGCTGTTTGAGTCGCTGCCGGAAGGCTCAGCCTGCCGCAACACCCGTTTGGTACGAGTTAACATTGATTCAACTGATGAAAATGTCGGCGGCTTTGCCGCGACATCTTCCGCAAATATAGACGGTATTATTATCGAATCCGGTATTATCAAAAGTACTAGCGGGATTGGAAGTGTAGGCGGTATTGTCGGGAGCTGCACCGGCGGCAACATTACAAACTGTATAAACCGAGCGGAAATCCACTCGAAATGTGATGCGGGAGGCATCGTTGGGGGCGTTCCGTCCGGGACTGTCACGATAACATCATGCGTAAACTTCGGTTTGATTAAGGCTGATTGCTGTACCTCGCGCGATTTGATGGATGGCGGATATTACGTTCAAGCTCGAGCGCTGGGCGGGATTGTTGGCTATGCCGTTAGCAGTAGCGCGACATCAGTTGGAAGCGCAGGGTATGGTTGCTGCAATTTTGGAGTTATTGATGGCTACACGACTGACTGTTTAGCTCCCGATCCCTCAGGTAATTGTGTTACCGAAAGGGTTGGAGGAATTGCAGGGATGGCGGGGATAGTACAATACTGTGTAAACGCCGCCGACGTAAAAGGCGGCCTGCGTGTAGGTGGAATCGTCGGAGTATGCAATACTGTAAACTATAATATCGTTACCGCCATAGCTGTTTCAGGGCACAACCCCGCATATGCCCCTAATAAAGGTGATTATGATTCTAACGTTGCTGGTATCTGCGCATATATGAATACAACAGGTTCATATTCATGCGTTGGAAATATATGTTCAGCCACAAGCATATCCGTCACGACGCCTAATTCATCATATAGAAGTAACAGCGTTGTCGCCAGAATAGCTTTACAGAGTGGTATTGCATTCGGGGAGAATAATGCTGCAAGCGATTACGCAAACTTTTCGAATAATTGCGCAAATGGCGATATGAAGTTAACTGGGAAATTAAGCAGCAATTTTTTAGTTGTTAATTCAACTCCAAGCCTGAATTTCAGAGGAGATAAAAAAGCAAACGGCAGAGACTGCGATTTGTCGGACATGCATTTGTATTCGGCAATATTCGACCCGCAGACCGGCGAACCCCTTGAGTGCGTTCTATCGAATGCGGCGGGAAACGTCGGGCTGCCTTCCGGCGACCCTTGCCCGGATACAATGTCGTTAATCGGATGGTACACCGACCCCGTCGGGGGCGACAAGATAGAGAGCGGACACCTGCTGACCGCCAACACTACCTTTTACGCGCACTGTGGTACCAAGCAGTCCTGCACCGTTGAGATCCATCTGCCCGATGGGACGGTGACGACGCAGGAGGTTGACTCCGACGGGAAGGTGGACGCGTCGCTTCTTCCCACATTATCGCCTACCATCCCGCACGGAAGCGTGCTTGGCTGGGCGACCGAGCCTGACGGCGGCCCCGTGTGGGACTTCGACGACGAGGTGGTATGCCCGATGTCGCTGTATCCCGCGTATGCCTGCGACACCGATTACGGGTATGTGTATAACGCTGCGTACATGGGATGCGTATATATCGGCGACTTAGTGGAAGGTCCGCAGGGTCCGGTAGGTCCGCAAGGACCGGTAGGCCCGCAGGGACCGATAGGTCCGCAAGGTCCGCAGGGCAACCCGGGCAAAGACGGTAAGGACGGTATTAACGGCGTTGACGGCGCAAATGGTGCGGACGGAAGAGACGGCATTAACGGCGCAGACGGCGCAAATGGCGTGGACGGAAAAGACGGCATTAACGGCGTTGACGGCGCAAATGGCATAGACGGCAAAGACGGGACAAATGGCGTGGACGGCGCGCCGGGCAAAGACGGTAAGGACGGTATAAACGGCGTTGACGGCGCAAATGGCGTGGACGGAAGAGACGGCAAGGACGGTGCGCCGGGACCGCAGGGAATTCCGGGACCGCCGGGTCCCGCGGGCGATTGCAGCGGCTGCGGCGGCATTTCGGAAGAGGAAGCGGAGCGGCTCTTCTTAAAGTTCATGCATAAGTATAACTGCCCCTGCGGCACGCCGCCACGAGGCAAAGCAATACGGGGATGCAGGCGCAGCGGCGGCGGCAGTTGGCGTTGAACATAGATAAAACGGGCGGCATAACGCCGCCCCAGAATGTTGATAAACAGCCGTTTGTATTTGAGAGATTCGGGCGAGCCGGGGGCTCGCCCCTACAGGGATGGTTGGATTTGTACAATAGACATGCGTGGTTTAACGCTTCTCCTCGTCCTGCTCGAACAGCCAGCGGAACGTTTCCTTTAGGGAATCCTTCGCCTGCTTGATGTTCTCGCCGCCAAACTTCAGCGCGTCCTGCATCTGCTGACCGATGGCG
>JAITHB010000154.1 GCA_031280145.1 Oscillospiraceae bacterium
GGAGGAGCTGTCCGACAGGCTGTATATTCAGGCGATGCACAAGCTCTACACGGAGTGCGAGGACGCGAAACTGGTAGTAGGCTGGACTGAAGTCTATCGCGTGCTGGAGAAGTGCAGCGACACATGCGAGCATATCGCGGACGTAATCGAAGGCGTGTTCGCAAAAAATTCTTAAAATCCTTGAAAGTTATCATGAAGGAGATCAGTATGCCGCAAGTTGATATGCCGCTAAGCGAGCTTCGCGAATACAACGGAACGAATCCGCGCCCCGACGACTTCGACCGATACTGGGACGAGTCGATCGCGCAGACGGAAGCGCAGGACCCGCAGGTTTCGCTCACACTCTCGGATTACCAAGTTAGTTTCGCGGAGTGCTTCGACCTGTACTTCTCTGGAATCGGCGGCGCGCGCGTCTACGCCAAATATGTCCGCCCGAAGAATATCAAAGGGAAGGTTCCCGCGATACTCGTCTTCCACGGATACGGCGGAGACAGCGGCGAGTGGTCGCACCTGTTCGGCTACATCGCGGCGGGTTACGCGGTCGCGGCGATGGATACGCGCGGACAAGGCGGCAAGTCGGAGGACGTCGGCGGAAACACCGGGTCGACGGTTGACGGGCACATCATCCGCGGACTCAACGACGACCCTAAGAAGCTTCTCTACAGAAGCGTTTTCCTCGATACCGCAAAGCTTGCGCGAATCGTTTCCGCGTTCCCCGAAGTAGACCCGACGCGCGTTTCCGCGACGGGCGGAAGCCAAGGCGGCGCGCTGACGCTCGCGTGCGCCGCGCTTACGCCCACGCTGTACAAGTGCGCGCCCGCAATGCCGTTCCTGTGCGACTACAAGCGCGTGTGGGAGATGGACTTGTGCGTCGACGCGTATAAGGAGCTGCATACCTACTTCCGCCACTCCGACCCGCGCCATCTTCGAGAGGATGAAATCTTCACCAAGCTCGGCTACATCGACAACCAATACCTCGCGCCGCGCATCAAATCAAAGACGCTGATGCTGACGGGTTTGATGGACACGATCTGCCCGCCGTCCACGCAGTTCGCCGCATATAACAAGATTACGGCGGAAAAGGAAATGCTCGTCTATCCCGATTTCGGGCATGAGGATATGACGGGGTCGTATGATATCGTGTTCAAGTGGCTGACTGAGGCGTAACCAATACAACGAAATGCGGCGTTAAATCAAACGCCGCATTTTCGTTTATGGAATTGTTTTCATTATTATTACTTCTTTTTACTTCTTCCGCAGATACTTCCGAATGTCCAGCGCGACGGCAGTTATGATAACCAAACCCTGCACAACGTATGTCCAGTCGCTCTTAACGCCCATGAACTGCAAGCCTATCTTCAACACTTCAAACACCAGAACACCGATGAGGATACCGCTGATACGCCCAACGCCGCCGTTGACCGAAACGCCGCCAATCGTGCAGCCGGCAATAGCTTCCAGCTCATAGCCGTAGCCGGTTGAACCAACGTTTGCACCGCCCGCCTTTGACGCGAGAAGGAATCCGCACAGACCGTACAGCATCGCGGCGAGCATATAGATGAGCGTTTTGCTCTTGCTGACGTTCACGCCCGCGACTTCCGCCGCGCTCTCGTTTCCGCCGATCGCGTACATATACTTTCCGTGGCGCATTTTGTTGAATAAGAACCACATGATAATACCGACGGCAATCGCGATGAGTGCGGGATACCCGAACATTCTTGATATGTTATTCAAAACAGTATAAAACCCCGAGCCTGTTTCCGCAGCGGCCTTTGCGCTGAGCGCGGCTTTGCCGATATAACCTGTCGCCACGTTCAAGTAATCATTGCGGAAACTGCCGATGGGCTGCGCGCCGATGAGCACAAGCCCTAAGCCGTACACTAGTGTTTGCATACCGAGGGTCGCGATGAACGGCGGCACTTTAAGCCTTGAAACCACCGTTCCGTTTATAGCGCCAATGAACGCGCAAACCGCAAGCACTATTATGAGGACAAACAAAATATACAGACCTTGGTTCGAGTCCGCAAACCTGACCATGAACTCCGGCATGTTCTTGATTACGCGTCCCGAGAACGTCTGCTGCTGCATGAATATTCCAGCTAATGACGCGGAGAATCCAGCGATTCGCCCTGCAGATAGGTCGGTGCCGCGCGTAATGAGGCAGCCTGAAACGCCGAGCGCAATGATAAATCTGATTGCGGTATTGCCGAACAAGTTGCGGATATTGTTTGAAGAAATGAAGTTCGGACGCATAATCCAGACGAACACCGCGAACAACAGGATCAATATCGCGATTATGTTGTTCATCAGGAATTGTCCGCTCTGCTTAACGTTAGCTTTTGCGATTGGCTTCTGTGCAGCGCTGTTTTGCATCTGCTTAACCTCCGTTATCTATCAGGTCACGCGAACTGGGTGGCGTACGTCATTATGTTCTCTTGAGTGGCTTCCTTGCCTTCCACAAAGCCGGTGAGACGTCCGTCGCACATAACCATAATGCGGTCGCTCATGCCGATGAGCTCGCCCATTTCTGAAGAGATCATGATGATGCTCTTGCCCTGTGCCGCGAGTTCCGCTATGATGCTGTATATTTCGTACTTTGCGCCGACGTCGATGCCGCGCGTCGGTTCATCCATAATCAGAATGTCTGGGTCGTTTGCGAGCCAGCGCGAGATGAGCACCTTCTGCTGATTGCCGCCGGAGAGCGACTGAATCAATGTTTTTATAGAAGGGGTCTTGATAGAGAGTTTGTTGACGTTCTCATGGACGAGCGTCTTAATCTTCTTGTCGTTGAGGAATCTCCGGAACTGCAGATACTGATCGAGGCTCGCGATTGAGACATTGTCAGAAACGGAGAGTACGCCGAAGATGCCGGTTGCGCGGCGGTCCTCTGTGAGAAGCGCGATACCTTTTCGGATTGCGTCTCGTGGTCTGACTATGTTGATGTTCGCGCCTTTGTGCTCAATCGTGCCGTGTTTGTGCGCGCGAATTCCGAAGATGCCTTCCATCAATTCGGTGCGCTGTGCGCCGACCAACCCGCCGATGCCGAGGATCTCGCCTTTGCGCAATTGGAAGTTTACATTGCGGAATGAGCGCGGGTTGATTGATGTGAAGTCTTTTACTTCAAATATTACCTCGCCGGGTGTGTTATGTTTCGCGGGGTACAGGTTTGACAGCTCGCGCCCGACCATCCGCATTATAATCGTATTTATTGTTAGCTCGGAAGCTGTCCAAGTGCCGATGTACTGCCCATCGCGCATTATCGTGACTTCGTCGCTGATGCGCAGGATTTCGTCCATCTTGTGGCTGATATAGACGATTGAGACGCCTTGTTTCTTTAGACCTTCTATAATATCAAACAGAGCCTGCACTTCGTGGTATGTGAGCGAGCTGGTTGGTTCGTCCAGAATCAGAACCTTGCAGTCCGCTGATATCGCCTTCGCTATTTCAACCGATTGCATTTGCGAGATCGAAAGTTCGCCAAGCTTCTGCTTAGGGTCAAAATTCATCTTGACATCGCCGAGCAGTTTCTTCGTATTCGCCCACATTTTCTCGTGATCGACGACAGGAATAAAGCCGAGCAGTTTCTTCATCGGATATCGTCCGACATAGATGTTCTCGGCGACTGAGCGTTCGGTGATCGGCTGCAGTTCCTGGTGAACCATAGCGATGCCCATTTTGAGCGCAGTCATCGGGTCAGTGATGTTTACCTTGCTGCCTTCGTAGATTATCTCGCCTTCGTCCATGCTGTAAATGCCGAACATGCACTTCATCAGCGTGGACTTGCCCGCGCCGTTTTCGCCTACGAGAGCGTGAACCGTACCCGGACGAAGTTTCAGATGCGCGTGATCAAGAGCCTTAACACCGGGAAACGTCTTGACGACATCTTTCATAGTGAGCCGGTATTCGTTAGTTTCGTTCGCCAACGGCATAAACCCACCTCGCTCTGCAAAAAAACGGATAACAATTCTATGCCATAATTGGCTTTTACATTATACTAAAAAAGGGGAGCGAGCACAAAACCGCGCGCGCTCCTCAATTGCGTTGAAAAGATTATTCCTTGACGACCTTGAGATAGTCAACGGTATAGACGCGTTCCGGGATCAGACCGCCAACTATTTCGAGTGCAACATCGGCAGCCTTATGGGACTGACCGACTGCGTCATTCAGAACTGTTCCGGTCATTTCGCCTGCGTTTACCAGTTCGACTGCATCGGGGTTAGCGTCAACGCCCAGCAGATAGATGTCCTTGCCGACGATGCGTCCGGCGTCCTTGATGGACTGGAGCGCGCCGACCGCCATGTCGTCGTTGTTCGCGAATACTACTTCGATCTTGTCGCCGAACTGCGCCAATGCTGTCGCGGTCAGTTCCTGACCTAAGGACTTCTGCCATTCGCCGCGCTGCTCAAACAGTTTGTCCACTACGATTCCGGCGTCTGTGAGGGCTTTGATTGAGAATTCGGTACGATACTGCGCGTCTACGTTCGCCATATCGCCCTGGAGCATGATATAGCTGACGATGCCGTCACCGTTGATGTCGCCCTTGTCTTCAAGATCGAGAACGATCTGCCCTTGGATAGTGCCGGACTGACGCGCGTCGGCGCCGACGTATGTGACCTTGTCCCAAACTTCGTTCCAGCGCTCGGGGTTGTCGATGTACGGTTCGCGGTTGATGAGAACCAGCGGGATTCCGGCTTCTTCGCAAAGCGGTATGATCGCGTCGGCCGCGGTCGGGTCAACGAAGTTCACGATCAGAACGTCCACACCCTGAGAGATGTAGGTCTGAATCTGGTTGGTCTGCTCAGCCTGGTCGCCTTTGCCGTCCATGAAGGTCACGACTGCGCCTTTTTCTTCCAGATATTTACCAAGTTCTTCGCGATAGATGGTCATGAACGTGTCGTCAAACTTATAGATGCAAACGCCGACTTTGATGGGTTCTTCCGCCGCGAACGCCGAGGTCATGGTTGCGAGAAGCAGAAGAGCGACAGCTATGGAAATAAGTTTCTTCACCGGATATTCTCCTTTCAATTTGTGGGTCGCAGTGTCATCCACTTTCTTGCATTATACGCGCAGATTCAAAAAAATGCAATAGCGAAAAACTGTTAAATCTGCATACAACACGGCGTATATGCTATCAAATTTCACTAAATCGTTTTATTTGTTTTTCGCGGATTCCGCGTGTTAAAGCGGAATCGCGCCGCCTATTGCCTAATTCATGCGAAATGACATATAATAGAACAAAGCTGAATCTGAAAGGACAACAAGATGAGCATTCCCGAATACAACCATAAGAAAACGGAGAAGAAATGGCAGCGCGTCTGGGAAGAGCAAGGCGCGTTCAAGGCGGAAAACAGTTCGGACAAACCCAAGTATTACTCCCTCGTGGAGTTTCCATATCCTTCGGGCGACGGTCTGCACGTCGGTCATCCGCGCCCATACACCGCTATGGATATAGTTTCGCGCAAACGCCGCATGGAAGGTTACAACGTATTATTTCCGATAGGCTTCGATGCGTTCGGTCTGCCTACTGAAAACTACGCGATGAAGAACCACATTCATCCCGCAGCCGTGACGAAGACGAACATCGACCGCTTCAACAAGCAGATAAAGTCTATAGGCTTCTCGTTCGATTACTCGCGCGAAGTGAACACAACCGATCCTTCCTATTATAAGTGGACGCAGTGGATATTCCTCAAGCTCTTCGAGCACGGTTTGGCGTATAAGGCGCAGATGCCTATAAACTACTGCACCTCGTGCAAGGTTGGTCTCGCGAACGAAGAGGTGGTCGGCGGTCAGTGCGAACGCTGCCACGGCGAAGTTATCCGCAAAACGAAGTCGCAGTGGATGCTTCGCATAACAGACTACGCGCAGAAGCTGCTCGACGGTTTGGATACGGTCGATTTCATCCCGAAGGTCGACTTGGCGGAGCGCAACTGGATAGGTAAAAGCGAAGGCGCGCAGATTCAGTTTGACATAGTAGATGAGAACGGCTGTAAATTGGACGCGCTGACAGTGTTCACCACGCGCGCGGACACACTGTTCGGCGCGACATATATGGTTATCGCGCCCGAACATCCGCTGGTCGAGAAGCACGCGGCGCTTATTTCCAATATAGATGAAGCGGTTGCGTACAGAGAAGCCGCAAGCAAGAAGAGCGACTTCGATCGCGCGGAGATGGTGAAAGAAAAGACGGGCGTGAGGCTTTCGGGAATCGCCGCGGTTAATCCCGCGACGCGCGAACGCATACCGATTTTCGTCTCCGACTATGTCCTCATGGGGTACGGCACAGGCGCAATCATGGCGGTTCCGGGTCACGACGAGCGCGACTGGGAATTCGCGCGGAAGTTCGATCTGCCGATAGTAGAGGTTGTGGCGGGCGGCGATGTTACTAAGGAAGCGTTCACCGATACCGCGGACGGCGTAATCGTAAACTCGGGATTCCTGAACGGTCTGCGCGTCGCGCAAGCGAAGCTCAAGATGATTGAGTGGCTGAAAGAGAAAGGTATCGGAAGCTCGCGCGTCACGTTCAAGCTGCGCGACTGGGTGTTCTCGCGCCAGCGCTACTGGGGCGAGCCGATTCCGATAGTCAAGTGTCCGCATTGCGGATACGTTCCGCTGCCCGAAGATCAGCTTCCGCTGGTTCTGCCCGACCTTACGGACTATGAACCCGGCGACGGCGGGGAATCTCCCCTGTCGCGAATCGCCGAGTGGGTTCGCACAACCTGCCCCAAGTGCGGCGGACACGCGGAGCGCGAGACTGACACGATGCCGAACTGGGCGGGCTCGTCGTGGTATTTCCTGCGCTATATGGACCCGAATAATGATGCGGCGTTCGCCTCAAAGGAAGCGCTGGACTACTGGGGTCGGGTGGATTGGTACAACGGCGGCATGGAACACGTGACGCTTCACCTTCTGTACAGCCGCTTCTGGAATCAGTTCATGCACGACGTCGGGCTTGTTCCGTATTCAGAACCGTATAAGAAGCGCACGGCGCACGGCATGATCTTGGGCGAAGGCGGCGTCAAGATGAGCAAGTCGCTCGGCAACGTCATCAATCCCGAAACCGTCATCGAGCCGTTCGGCGCGGACACCCTGCGCATGTACGTGATGTTCATGGGCGCGTTCGACCAAGCGATTCCGTGGAGCGAAACCTCCGTCGCCGGCTGCCGCCGCTTCATCGAGCGCGTGTGGCGCATTCAAGAGATTCTGACGACCGACGAGGGTATCTCCGCCCAGATGAAGCCGTCCGTTCACGCCGCGATAAAGAAGGTGTCGGAAGACATAGAGCGCATGAAGTTCAACACCGCCATCGCCGCGATGATGACGCTCGTCAACGAATTCTACGACAGGAAGCGCGTCACTCGCGGGGAACTCGCCGCGCTGCTGCTGCTTATGAATCCGTTCACGCCGCACGTCACGGAGGAAATATGGGAAGCGCAAGGCTTCGGCAAGCCGATTTATACGCAGAGCTGGCCGAAGTGGGACGAGTCCGCGCTCGTCATGGACGAGGTGGAGATCGCGATTCAGGTCGGCGGGAAGGTTCGCGGGCGCGTGATGATGAGCACCAAGCTCGGCAAAGCGGAAGGCGAAGCCTTGCTTGCGGCGCATCCCGCCGTTCTCGCAGTCGCGGGCGGGAAACCGATACGCAAGCTTATATATGTGCCGGGCAGGGTCGTTAATCTGGTTATTTAAGGACGCGGCGCAAAGTATTTTTCGGTGTGAGGTAAAGGAACCGGTATAATGGATTTCAATGAAATTGACGAACTGACACGCAAACTGAAAGCTCTGCGTCCGCTGACCCAAACGGAGCTTGCGCGGCTTTCCGAGGAGTTCGTCATAGAAAACACCTACGATTCCAACGCGATTGAGGGCAACAGCCTGACATTGCGCGAAACCGCGCTCATTCTAAAGGCGGGAATCACGATAGGCGAGAAGCCGCTGAAAGATCACTTGGAAGCGATCGGACACCGCGACGCTTTCGCGTATGTCATGACGCTTGCGGAATCCCAAACGCGGCTTACGGAGCGCGTAATCAAAGAGATACACTCCCTTGTGCTGATTAACGATCCTCTTCACAAGGGAGTATACAGAAACATTCCGGTAACGATTACAGGCGCTTCTCATACCCCTCCGCAGCCTTACCTAGTGCCGATACAGCTTGAGCGGCTTCTTGCGGAATATGAAGTTGCGCCGCGCGGCAAGCACATAATTGAAGCCGTGTCGGAGTTTCATCTGCGCTTTGAGGGCATCCACCCGTTCGTCGACGGCAACGGCCGCACGGGGCGGCTCATCCTCAACCTGGAGCTGATCAAGGCGGGACTTCTGCCCGTGAACATAAAGTATGCCGACAGGCGCAAGTATTACGATTGCTTCGACGACTACTCAAACGGCAAAACGGCGCAAGCGCTGGTCGGGCTTATAGCGGGATATGAGATTCAAGAGCTTGCGCGATACATAAATATTCTTGAGCGTTAAGGCGGAACAGTATGAGCAGTAAAACAATCGCGGAAGAATCCCTCGCGCTGCACGAATCCCTGCGCGGCAAGATTGAGGTTGTACCGCGCGTTAAAATTGAAACGATGCGCGACTTGAGTTTGGCGTATACGCCGGGCGTCGCCGCGGCTTGCCTTGAGATTCAGAAGGACGTAAGCCTTTCATACAAGTATACGAGGCGGAGCAATCTGGTTCTGGTTGTGACGGACGGCACCGCCGTTCTGGGGCTTGGCGACATCGGGCCGGAAGCCGGAATGCCCGTTATGGAGGGCAAGTGCGTGCTGTTCAAGGCGTTCGCGGACGTGGACGCGTTTCCGCTGTGCGTTCGCAGCAAGGACGTTGACGAGATTGTGCGTACCGTCTCGCTCATAGCGGGCAGCTTCGGCGGAATCAATCTGGAAGACATTTCCGCGCCGCGCTGCTTCGAGGTTGAGCGCAGATTGAAGGAGGTCTGCGATATTCCCGTGGTCCACGACGACCAGCACGGCACCGCGATAGTCGTATCCGCCGCGCTCATCAACGCGTTGAAGGTGGTCGGGAAGAATCTTGCAAGCGTTCGCGTTACTATTAACGGCGCGGGAGCTGCGGGAACTTCCATATGCAGAATGCTTCAGTCGCTAGGCGTTTCCGATGTTGTGATGTGCGACAGGGACGGCGCGCTGTATCAAGGCAAACCGAATATGACGGCGGCGCACACGGAGCTTGCGGGAACGACGAATCCGCGCGGGATTCAAGGAACGATAGCGGACGCGCTTGTCGAAGCGGACGTGTTCATCGGAGTATCCGCGCCGCGCGTGGTTTCGGGCGAGATGGTGCGGCGCATGAACAAGGGCGCGATTGTGTTCGCGATGGCGAACCCCACGCCTGAAATATTCCCCGAGGAAGCGAAGGCGGCGGGCGCTGCGGTCGTCGGCACGGGCAGATCCGACTATCCAAACCAGATAAACAACGTTCTGGCATTCCCCGGCATATTCCGAGGCGCGCTCGACGTGCGCGCTTCCGATATAACGGAAGCGATGAAGCAAGCCGCGGCGTACGCGATAGCGGACTTCGTGGGCGGCAGGCTTTCCCGGGAATTCGTCGTCCCCCGGCCGTTTGACGAGGGACTCGGCGCGGCGGTCGGACGCGCGGTCGCCAAGGCGGCTCAAGCCGAAAGGAACTGAAAGCTATGACGGCGCGAAGCAAGAACATAACAAGAATCCTAACGGCAGTTCTGCTGCTTGTGTTCGCCTATCTTTCGCTCGGGTGTTCCGCGCCCACCGTCGTCGCGTTCAACGTTGAGGATGGCAATCCCGTTGAGGAAACCGCCGAGGAGCGTGTATCATTATCAGATCCTGCCGCGTCTGATATCGAACGTCAGATGATAAAGATTGTCATCACCGAAAGCTGCGACACGGCGATTCAGTATCCTGACACGGGAAACGATTCCGCGAACGGAATCGTCAAGCTTCAAATTCTGCCGTATCTGGAATCCCTGATTCGCAAAGCAGACTTAAGCCTTGCGCCGAGCGCGGACGGCGAACGGCTTTCGCGCTCGGTCGTGTACAACATGCGGATAACCTTGGACAGCGCGATAGACATATCATTTATAGAAGAGACGGAATCCGGCTATTCACTGATTCAGTCTTTTACGATAAATATTGAAAATCCGAGCGAAGCGAAACTGACAGACCGCCTTGAATATGCCGATGCCCAAAACAGTGTCGAACCAACGCCGCAAGTTCCTTTTACGGGGACGAAGAAACGTATCGCGCTGACCTTCGACGACGGTCCTTCAACCTATACGACAGAAATATTGGCGGCGCTTCGCGAATCAAACGCGAAGGCGACGTTCTGCGTCGTCGGAAGCAAAGTCTCAAGGTTCAGCGACACAATAGCGCAAGCCGCGGCGCAAGGTTCCGAGGTCGTCGGTCATACTTGGGACCATCCCGACCTCACGAAGCTGTCGCAGTCCGATATAAAATGGCAGATAAACCGCACCGCTGCCGCGATAGAAAACATAACGGGCATAAAAACCACCATGTATCGTCCGCCGTACGGCGCGTATAATTCCACCGTTCGGCAGGTTTCCGAAGGTCTCAATATGTCGCTGCTCATATGGTCGATTGACACTGAAGACTGGAAATATGTAAACGAAGAGCGTTTATACAACTACGTTTTGGAGAATGCTAAGGACGGCGTGATAATCCTCTGCCACGATACTTACCAATCCACGATGCGGGCCGCGGTCAGATTAATTCCCGAATTGGTGAACCGCGGCTTCGAGTTGGTTACGGCGTCGGAACTGCTCACGCAAAACGACGCGGCGCTGACGCTCGGCAAGCCGTATTTCGGGGAATATTAAACGATATCGGAGAACGCATGACCGAATTATCCGCAAGATTCGTTGAATTATATAGATGCGTTGAGACGGAACTGGAACAGCGGCTGTCCGGCAGACCGCGCCGCCATACCAGCGCGGTGATGGAATATTTGGCGTCGCCGGAGTCGCGCCCCGTGCGCGCGGACTTGGATGTGGCACGCGAGATACGCAACATAATCATGCACAACGCGGACGATAACGGCGAACCCGTCGTCGAGCCGTCGCGGGGAATCACGGACGCCCTCTCTCGCGTTCTTGATTACATAAACAGCCCGCCGCTCGCGCTCACCTTCGCGACGACCGCAAGCGAGATACTCTACGCCAGAATAAACGACCAGGCGCTGCCGCTTATGCGCGCCATGCGCAAGCGCGGGTTCTCGCACGTTCCAATTATGGACGGAGAGCGCGTGAACGGCGTGTTTTCGAGTCAGTCGCTTATGAGCTTTATTTCGGATAATCCGAGCGTCGTTATCGACGCGAATACGCGTCTGCTGACATTCGAGCAATATCTTCCGATTGATTCGCACCTGCCCGAACAATATCGCTTCATGGCGGAAGGCGCGACCTTAGCCGACGTAAAGCAAGCCTTCGAGGATAAGCGCGAGCGCAATTCGCGCCTTGCCGCGATGTTCATCACGCGGACGGGCGGCGCGTCCGAGCCGCTGCTGGGCATGATAACGCCGTGGGACGTGCTGGGCGGGCGAGGCGTTGAGCTTAGCCAATAATGTGAGTGTTTACAACCTCGGCTCTATAGTATATAATTATACTGATTTACTATGAAAACCTGAGGTGTAACAATGGACAGCTATCAACAACTGTGGGACTTTCAAAAACTTGACCTTGAAGCGGATAAATTCGAGCGCGAGGTGCGCACTTCGCCCGCGCGTCAAAAGCTGATAAAGAACCGCGACTTCCTTCTTGACCAGCAAAACACAATGAAGAAAATCGAAACGGATATCCAAAACATGAGCGAACGCATAGTGCAGCTCACGCTTGAATCTGCCAAAATCGAGGAAGCTCTGTCCGACCTTAACGAAACCCTTCAGGAGACGGAACCCGAATCGCCCGCGATAGCGCAGAAATCGCTCGACGCTTGCCAGAAGCTCTTGAGCCAGATTTCCAAAATCGAGCAAGACCTCAACAAAATCAAGAAAGACGGCGAAGCCAGATCGCGGCAGCAGCACGACGTGCGCATCCGCGCCGCCCGCGTGAAGGCTGAATTTGACACCATCAAGGCTTCCTACGACGTCGAATACAAAGAACAAACCGCAAAGCTTGATGTTCTGCGCAAGCAGGCGGCGGCGGCGGCGGTCGGCATAGACGAGGCCCTTATGACAAAATACAAAGCGATAAAGCAGCACAAGGTTCCCGCGGTCGCGCGTCTTAACGACGACAGGTGTGGCGGCTGCAACATGAATCTGCCCGCGGTCGTTCTGCGGCAAATCAAGATGGGCGAAAAGGCCGTGGATTGCGAGAACTGCGGAAGGATTGTTCTTGTGTAGGGGCGATTTCTAATCGCCCGCCCGTATCGCGTACGACCCATTATGCCGTGTACCTTCCGTTATAACGGGTCGTACGACAATCAGGCGGGCGATCGGAGATCGCCCCTGCAAACATTTCCGCCCGCCGTATTATCCTAATTACCTAACCCTTACCTCGGGTTCTTCACCCATTCGGGCGTCCCGATAACCTCAAGTTTCACATCATCCGGCGGCAATTCCAGCGTTTCGGGGTTTTCCGCGCACTTCTTCCAATACGCGTAAACCTTCGCGTATGTCGCGCCGTTGCAAATCCGCTCGTCGCCGACGACGCCGAGAGGAATCACCCTGCGCGCCTTGCTCTCGCCCGCCGAGTTCACGCTCGTCTGGCGCAGAATCTTTCCCGTAGAGATGAAAACCGAAGTCGTGCCGAAGTTATATATATGGTGATAAATGTAGTTGATGCCGAGCGACGCCATATTCGTCACAAACAACGAGGTGTGGAACGGGCTCGCTTCAACGATAGCGCGCGGCAGCAATCCGTAGCGTTCGAGCAGCTTCAGGAACCCGACGATGATGTTGCAAAGGAACGGCATATTGTAGAGCGTCCGCGCAATCTGCTCCGTGGCGTTGCCTGCCTTGGGCGGGTTGCGGTTCTCCTCTATCGCCTTCTCTATGCGGTCTGATATTTGGAAAATCGTATCGGTCGGCGCAAACTTCACTTTAACCGCGGACGCCTCCACGTTTTCGTCGCCGCTGTTCTTCAGAACCATGAACGACACGGCTATTTCGTTGCGCGCATACATCTGTTTGTTGACGACGAATCGGTTAAGTTCGGGGAACTTGCACATCGTGCGTATATACGCCGCGATGATTATACTCATGAACGATATGGAGCGCCCGTTCGAGCGCTGATCCTGAATGTATTTCGCTATCTTGTCGTAATCCACTTCCTGCATGCACATAACTTGCGCGTCGCTTCGCTGCGGCATAAGATACGCGGTCAGCCCCAATATCGGGTCTACCGTCTTAAGTCTGCGCCCGTCCGCTCTTCTTCCGAACATTTATTTCTCCTCACATAAGCGAATCGCTGTTCTTATCTTTCCTGCATTATATACCAATACAACTTTTCACGCAATGTTCACAATTCATTTCTCATCAAACTATAACCTTGACAGAAAGAACAGAAAGAACGGACGCCCGATTGGACGCCCGTACGCTGCGTTAGGATTCGCCTTGCGGTTTACGGCAGAACGACTACGCGCGTCGGCGTCGCTTGGCCGGGCAGGCTGCGCGTCTCTATCTGATACCATCCGATAAGCTTGCTTCCCTCTTTGATTGCCGCAAGGTCAGCCTTGCCGCCGTCCGCGTAGTTCAGAATTTCAGTGGTTGCGGAGACAATCCAGTATGTGCTGATGTCTGTCAGAATCCATACGGAGCCGTCCTGCTTTGTTTCAACGGACACTACGACGGCGTAACGCGGCGGAAACGGGTCTTCGCTGAGGTTTACGAACACCGCGAACGTGGGAGACTGCGGCGGCAATGACTGTGCCTGTGCCTTGCTTATTTCGGCTGCGATAACGTCGCCCGCCTTGATTGCGGAAAATTCAGCCTTCGCGCCTGTCTTGGCGTCCGCGACGAAAGTTTCCGCGGAAGTGTTCAGAACTCGCGATACGGATTCGGAGCCTGTTTCCTTAAGCCAAATCTGCGTACCTTCCACTTTATCGACGGTTCCCGTGATGGTGGTGTGCGTGGGTTCCTGCGTGAAATCGGTAACCGCGGGTTCCGCCGTGGGTTCCGCCGAAGGGTTTGCGGTCGGCACTTCCGTCGCGGGTACTTCGGTCACGGTGGGAGCGGGGGCGTTCGCGGTGCAGCCTGTCAGAAGAAGAAGAGCTGCGGCGAAAATAAGGATGAGTTTCGTCATTATAAAATCCTCCGTTGATTAGGGTATATTTTGGTAATGATTCCCTT
>JAITHB010000129.1 GCA_031280145.1 Oscillospiraceae bacterium
CGACAAAGCCCGTCGGTGTTGCATAGGGCGGGCGAACGACCCACCCCGCCAAATCTGCGGATTTGTCGGGGACCCCGGGAGGCGGTCGCCCCTACAGGGTGTATGCTATCGGTATGCAGGAACGCAATATGCTGTAGGGGCGACCGTCCCCGGGGTCCCCGACAAATCCGCAGATTTGGCGGGGTGGGTTTGGTCGCCCGCCCGCATACAAAACAATCGTTTGTAGACAGCCCGGGCGACCGTCCTCGGTCGCCCACGGTTTTTGTGTAATGTTTTGCGCTGAATATCCGCTACACCTTCCAGTTTGCCAGAATAATAAGCAACCCCTCGATCATGCCGGGATACGGCACGTCTGCTCCCGCCACGGCGGGGATTGACATTATCATCGTGTCGCCCTTCATCACCTTGATTTCGCCCAGCACGTCGCCCTTGCGCACAGGCGCGTGTACGGTGTCGTATACCACGGCGTCAAGGCGCAGGTCGCGTTCGGCTCCCTTGGTCAGAAGCAGCTCGATATCGGAGCCGACCACCGCGTCCACCTTGCCGCTCGCGCCAAACTTCACGGAAACGTCCGCGCCTAGCAAGTCTCCCGCCTTGGCGACCTTATTCAACTGATAGTTCGCGAAGCCGTATTCAAGCATCTTCTTCGCTTCGTCGAAGCGCGTCTGGCTTGCGGGCGTACCCAGCACGACCGCTATCATGCGCGTGTCGCCGCGCTTCGCGGTTGCGGATAAACAATACTTCGCCTCGTTGGTCGAGCCGGTCTTGAAGCCGTCCGCGCCGTCGTAGAAGCGAATCAGGCGGTTCGTGTTCGTAAGGCCGGTCAGCCGTCCGCTGGGGTGCTTGAGGTCATACATCCATATCGTGCTGAACTTGAAGAACTGCGGGTACTTCGCCACTTCGCGCGAGACCTGCGCAACGTCGCGCGCGGTAGTATAATGGTTATCCGCGGGAAGCCCCGTCACGTTCGCGTAATGCGTGTTCGTCATGCCAAGCGAGGACGCGCGGTCGTTCATCTTGCGCACGAACGCGTCTTCCGAGCCGCTTAAATATTCCGCCAAAGCCACCGCGCTGTCGTTCGCGCTCGCGATAATCATCGACTTCAGCAGCTCCTCCAGCGGAAGAACGGAGTTCGCGTCAAGCAGCGCCTGCGAGCCGCCCATACCCGACGCGTTCGCGGAAACCGTCACTTTGTCCGCGAGCGTCACCACGCCCCTGTCCAGTTCCTCAAGAACAAGAAGAATCGCCATAAGCTTCGTCACGCTGGCGACAGGACGCTTTTCGTCCGCGTTATGCTCGAATATCACCGTGCCCGTCGAGGCTTCCATCAGAAGATATGACGGCGTCGCAAGGTCGAACGGCGGCTTGCTCTCAATCGGGGCGGAGCCCAGCGCGCCTTGCGTTTCCTGCGTTTGTTCCGCAGCCGCGCAATTTAACACAAGAATTACAGCCAGCATTGCCGCAAGGCACGCCGACAGAAGTTTACCGAAGCGCCGTTTACTACATGACATACAGAATCCTCCCTTTGCCCCGCGCCGTAAAGTAGTTTACGGCGCGCCATAAAATGCTTACTATATTTATGTGCGGGAGGTGGACAAATCAGAACAGGAAATTTCAAATTGGTAAGCGGAAGAAACGCCTGCGCGTTTCCCGGAGTCGCGCGACCTCTGTCCGCGCGCCGGGACTTTAACATAATTGCGGAATTATAACTTCCGCACCGGAATCCACACCTCCTCTATGCATTTCCCGTTTTCCGTCAAATAGTAGAGTTCCAAATCCGCCGCGTCGGCTTTAGCATAGCCTGAACCGGGCAGCCATTCGCTGTAGGCTCGGTTGAACAGCTCGGGAATTGCCTGCCCGAATCCGCTAAGCTCGCCGCTGCGGAAAATCGCCCATGTGCTTTTCGGAATAACGGCGGTCGTATAACCGTCTGCTTTGGAATTCGCGGATTTATACACGCCGAGCATATACGGAAAGCTGCCCGCCCCGGTATCCCTGTATCCGCAGATACCCTTTACCAAAAGTTCTCCCGTTTTGGGCTGCGTTTCCCCCGATGCTTCAACAAATTTGCCGTCTTCCCCGTTTCGGATGCATTCCGTCCAGAAATCCGTCACCTTGCCCGTTTCATCGCTGCGGAAAATCCTCTCGATGCCGAATACCTCAAACGCCTCGCGTTCTTCGATTCTCCAGTTCATTTCGTTTACTCCCTGCACTTTAATTTGAAAGGTCAGCGGCAGAAATATTTTCAGCGTTGCGCCGAATTGCCGAGCCGCCGTCGGCGTGATACCGTGCTGCTTGACGAACGCCCTGGTGAAGCTGTCAGCGCTGTCGTAGCCGTATTTCACCGCCAAATCAATCACGCGGTCGCCGCCGCTTTGCAGTTCCGCAGCCGCAAGGGAAAGCTTCCGCTTGCGGATATACTCCGACAGCGGCATCCCCGCAATGTAGTAGAACAGCCGCCCAAAATGATAGGGCGAGTAGCTTGTGACCGACGAAACATCATCCGACGCCAAATCATCATCAAGATGCGCTTCGACATATCGCATTGCCGCGTTCAGCTCCGATAATAAATCCATGTGCGCCGCCTCCTTTCAAATAATATTTTAGCAAAGCGCGGGTCGCAGCGTCCGACTTTTTTGATAGAGTTTTGAGGGCTATTTTATATTTTCATCCGCGAATTTGATGTTGTCATATATCCAACAGTTTTGGATGTATTCAGCGATTTCGGATGTAAGCGCACCGTTTCCATCGCCGGATTCCAAATATGTACCAATGTATTTTGTGAGATAGTAGAAAAAAGAGTGATAGCAATAATAAGCCAAGCGCTCCGGGCGTAGCGTGTATTGAATCCCATTCTGTCGAAGAGCTTCGTTGAATCCGTCCATTGCCCACGCCCAATGCATGCAAAACCATGCGTCACGCTCCGGAGGCGCAATTACCGGGTCATCCCAGTCCACAAGGTAAAAGCGGTCGCTGCTGATAATAACATTTCCGCCCGCGTCGCCGTGGGTGATATATCGGTGGGATAAATCCACCTTGCACCGCTCGGAAAACATGCACAACCTTGCAAGCAACCGCCGAAAAATTGCACCGTGGGTTTCAAAAAGGCATAGAAGGGCAGCCGTTCTTTCACTGCTTGAGCGTCGCATTAATTCATCCCACTGACTGAAAAACAAATCCGCGCTTTCCGCTTCAAACCGTTCTTTCGGCATTGCAAGTTCGTCAGTCGGAACCGTATACACCTTTGCAAGCATTTGGTATTCCGGGAGTTTCGTCCGTTCGTCCTGTACGTTTTCTCCCTCAATCCAATCAAACACGCCGACAATTGCGCCCTCAAAATGTGTGAAAAGAAACCCGGTCGCCGTCTTTACGATTCTGCTGATGCAATCAACCCCATACTGATTGATACGCTCAATCACCGGGAAGCTGCGTTCATAAAGCGGCTTATGCGCCTCGCCGGAAACGATTTTCACAAAATAGCCGAGACCCGGCGTATTCAATCGCCACGTTTCGCCGTTGTAACCGCGCTTGGCGGGCATAATAGATGTAACCGTGAGATTGTATTCCCGAACGATGAAATCGACAAGTCGAGAAATATACTGTTCACTGCGCTCGGTGTGATTGTGCATGGGAAGTCTCCTCAATTCGTATAAAGTCTCAATGACTCAAAATGTTCTCTCGCATTCGGCGGATAACAGTGAAATCCGAGCGGATATTATCCTCGCAGTAGGCAATGGCAATAAAGGTTTCAAAAGCTTGCGTGTCAGTCATCGTTCATTCCTCCTATGTTTCCTTCTGCCCAAAGAACCAAGAAGGGTGTTTGCACGAAGATTCCCTTCCTGCAAACACCCTGTCGGTTTTAGATCCGGTGCTATTCAATATTCGCGACAATCCTCGCCACCCACGAAGCGAACCTGTCCGCGACACGATTTCCTATCTCCAGCACGTCAAGGTGGTTCAGCGACTCCGCGAGAATGCCCGCCGCCATATTTGTTATGCAGGATATGCCAAGCACCTTTATTCCCGCGTGACACGCCGTGATAATCTCGGGTACCGTCGACATGCCGACCGCGTCCGCGCCGAGTATGCGCATCATGCGAATCTCAGCGGGCGACTCGAACGAAGGTCCGTTCATCATCGCGTATACGCCTTCTCGCACGTCGAGACCTTCTTCCGCCGCGGCCTGCTTCGCCTTCGCGATAAGCTCGCGCGTGAGCGCGTTTGACATATCGGGGAAGCGCGGGCCAATCTCGTCGATATTCGCGCCCGTCAGCGGATTCATTCCGCTGAAGTTTATGTAGTCGGTCAGAATCATGAGGTCGCCCGGCTTGAACGCGAGATTGACGCCGCCCGCCGCGTTGGTGACGATTAGGGTTT
The DNA here is from genome assembly GCA_031280145.1 of Oscillospiraceae bacterium. GTDB lineage: Bacteria > Bacillota > Clostridia > Christensenellales > Aristaeellaceae > JAITHB01. Next base: position 4,378 of record JAITHB010000129.1, read on the forward strand.
TCACGCCCATTCGCGCCATCACGCGCACAGGGAACGCCAGCTCATACGCTCCGTTGCCCTCGTAGCCGTGTACTCTGCCGTTCATCACGGCGATACGCTTTCCGCCTATCGTGCCTGTCACCCACATACCCGCGTGCCCCGGCACGGTGGAGCATGGGAAGCCGGGGATTTCACTGTATGGAACAGACTTGCAGTCGCTGAGACGTTCCGCAAACCCGCCAAGCCCCGAACCCGCAATCAACACGGTGTCCGCTCCGGCGCAGACTTCGGTTATCTTGCTCGCGGCGGCGTCTATAACGGCGAGCATTTCCGCTTTCTTCATATATACCCTCTACGCCTGTTTAGCCGACACCGCTTCGCCCGACAACACATCCGACGTGCCGGACAGCACGAAGCGCACATATTCCGCTAAACGCGCAATGCATTCGGAATTAGTCGGCTTACCGCGCTTCGGGTCGACGGAATAGCCGAACAGCTTATCGGTGGCGGTAAGCTTACCGCTCGTCCACGTTTCCTCTATTGCGTGGCGCATGGCGCGTTCCGCGCGCGTCGGCGTTGTATCAAACATCTCCGCCAAACGCGGGTACAAGTCGCTCATCATGCGCTGCGGGAGCTGATGGTCGCACGACGCCATCGACGCCGCCTCCACAAGATAACGATAGCCCTGAAGCGTTTTATTCATGCCTATCATTTCAAGCGCGCGCGCCGCAATATCTTTTCTGTCGCCCATCGTCGGGCTGGCGACAGCCGTCAGCGTGCTTCCCGAACGAATCCACGAAAGAAGCCGCGGCACATTCACGGGTTTGGGGAACCAAATGTCCGCGCCAAGCTGAAGCGCGCGCTCCGCGATTTCCTGCGGCATAACCGTTATCACGGCGATGCGAGGAAACTTAATAAGCGGCTGCTTGGACAACTGCTCGATAACGGAAAGCCCGTCCGCCCCGCGCAGGGCGAGCGACACGATTAATATATCCGGCTGAAGCGTTTCAACCGCATAGAGAGCTTCAAGCCCGTCGTCTGAATATCCGACTAAGTCTATATCGGACTCCGCGCGAAGAACCTGTGCGAGTTCGCGGGAAGTATCAAAATCAGATTCCGCCAACCATACGCGAACCAAATCACTCAACAGCACCACATCCTTTTGCCGACAAATCTTTTGCACGTTTTTTTGGATTATAGATAAAACAACCAAACGTTCAAACTACAACTAAGAAAAGCATTCGACATAATTAATCGGATTCCTGCTAAATCGCATAAAAGCAAACAAAAATTGTTAGGGCTAAGGGGTCGGATATCAGGTATCAGGCATAAGGGCGGCCGCCTGCTGTATGGACTCGCACCTTATACCTCGTACCTTATACCTGCGCCTTCTTCCACACCGCGTACACCGTCGAAGACGTCAGCGTGTCATTCCTGAATATCCTTTGTATGTGACGGTCGCACAGCCGAATCTTATCCGTGAATTCAGGCTCCGCGTTCCATGGTTCCGCGGAAAAACCCGCCAGCGAAAACCCCGCGCGGTTGAAATACTTCATCGCGGCGTCAAGCGGACACTCGCTCTCTATGGCAAGCTTGTTTCTTGCGCGGACAGTGCCGCATCCGCCGTTGGGATTGAATCGTATTACATACTTGTTCTTCTCCCACACAGGGTAAAGAACCGTCCCGCCCGTCAAAACCAAGCTTTCAAGCGGTTCTCCGTTTGGGTCAAGCGACCAGCCCGCAAAGGTGTAGCCCGTTCTTTTGGGCGTGCTGCCTATGTTTGACATAACAAGAACATCGCCGTACACATAATCCTGCATTGGCGACAGCCGTCTTTCGCCCGCCGCACTATTGTCCGCGCTCGACAAATCAAACGACACACGAACCGCGCGCGGACTGAACTTGGCGAACATCTCAAAATCCCTGTCCGCCTTGATATTCAGATTGAACATTTCTCCGCCGTCCGGCTTCGTATACCATCCGTCGAAGTTGTGTCCCTCAAGCGTCGGCGCGGCGACCTCGTCAAGGAACGCGCTTCCCAGAGCCGCGCTGATGTTCTTCGTCTGCTCGCCGTCCTCAAAAGCTCCGCCGTTCGCGTTAAACTGCGCGGTAAAGCGGATACGCTTTGTTACCGCGAACAGCGTCGCGCTGTTCATGTCGCTGTCCGCGAACGCTTTCCGTATGAACGCTGCGTCAATATTCAAGACGGTTGAAACGCCGCTCTGCCGACTGCCGTTGCACCGGGGACACGTTGAGAATCCCAGCAGCTCAAAGTTTTCGCTGTCGAACTCTTTTACATAGTCGGAAAGATTCAGCGTGTCGCCAATCGACACATAGGGCGGCTTCTCGCAGGCTCCGCCAACTCCGTTAAGGTCGAGCGAAAACTCATACCGCGTCGGTATCCACGCGGGATACAGCGTGGTGTCCTCCCGCACAAGAAACTCATCTGAAACAGGCTCGCCGCCGCTTTCGCGGCTCCACCCGAAAAAATCGTAACCGAGCCTTTTAAGCTCGCCGCAGTTTCCGGGCAGCGCGACGCGCTCGCCGCATTCCGTTGTGATTGCGGGCGGAACTCTGCCATGGCGCATCCCATCCTTGTTGAACCTGACGGTCGCCCTTCTGCGCGACCAGTGCGCGAACACTTCCGTATCTTCGTCAATCCGCGTACGCCTGTCAAACCGCTTGCCTTCCTCGGGTTCGGTGTACCACCCCGTAAATCTGTAATACAATCTTTCGGGGTCGGCGGGCATATCCGTGATATTCCTGTTCGGGCGAACGACCAACATCTTATTCGGCGCGGCTTCCGTATCCGCGCCGTTTCCGTTGAAGCGCACGGAGTATGCGATCGGTTCAAGCCCTGCCGCGACGAACGGCGCGGTCAGTCTGTCGCATGGGTCTATACCGACAGCAACGCCGTTAGCGTCCGCGTCGGAATCGATTTCACTCCCGCGTCCCGCAAGCTGCGGAAGAAACTTCAGATTATCAGGGTCGGGATTTTTGAATATAACGTCATAAACAGAACCGTAAGGCAGACCATGGAACGCGTACGCTCCGTCTGCGTTGGTTTTTGTGACGGCGAACGACGCTTCCTCGGTATGTTCAACGGATATGCCGGACTCCGCGCCCGGCTTGTATGTCAGGTCTTTAGGCATACGAAGCAGAACCTGCGCGCCCGCGACTGGAATGTCGTCTTTATGATAAATCGGCGCGGCGTCGATATCCCTCTTCTTCCATACTACGCCGTTTATCTCGCAGGTTTTATACGAAACCGCAACGCTGTTGCCCGCGTGAATCGTGCCTATTCCGCAGGAATTCACAATGAACGACGGCCCGAACACGTTAAGCAGTCCGCGCTCGTCTCCGTCCGCATTATACGGCAGACTCAGCTTGAACGGTATCGTGGCTTGCGAGCCTGCCGCGACCGCGGAAGTATTCTCTATGCACGCCATCGTAACCTTTGACAGGTCGAGCGTACCAAGCGCCGCCGCGGCGTCGTGCCACAGAGAGGCTTGAAGGTGCTTCTGCGAAGTTATCGTATCCGTCGTATAAGAGACTGAGTACCCGTCGGGCATTCTGACGGGTTCCGCAAGCTTCATCGTGAAGCCTGTGCCGCCCGTCTGAAAGTATGCACCCATGTTGATATATTTCTGCGGAACAGGCACGAATACCTTGACGGAGCGGGGCGGAAGCGCCTTGTCGGAATCGTTCGCGATGTCTACCAGCAGGTCAAACGTATCGCCGACCGTCGCGCTGACTATCTCATCCGCAAGCGGGTCAAGCGGGTTCCGAACGTTTATCACGTCCTCGCCCGTGTGTCCAAGCCACGCGTCGACGGCTATAACATGAACGCAGCACTCGCTTATCGAAGGCTGAACGTTCGCGTCGTCCGTCAGCTCTATTTCGTTCGCGCCTTTTATATAGACGCTTATGGGAATCTGCCGCGATACGCGCTTCTCCGCGCCTTCCGCCTCCGCGTCGAGAACGGCGAAGGCATCCTTCAGAAGTTTTATCGTGAGCGCGTTCTCATTGCCGCCGAATCTGCGGAACAGATACTTATCCGCTTCCACAAGAACCTCGGCCGTGAACGAATCGACGTCCTCCGTCAGTTCATACTCAATCCTGCCGAAAGAAGAGACGCTTTCATCGTCGTGACGGCTCCGCTTCGGCTTTGCGGTAAGCGACACATAAGACGGCAGGCCGCCGTGCTTCTTTACGCCCGTGAAGCTTATTACGTTGAGCCCCTGCGGAACATATATCGTAAGCTTCTTTTTGGAAGCCTGAAGAAGATTTTTCGCGGTCGCGGTCAGCTTGACCACGTCGCCGTGCTTGATATACGCGGTCTCGCCGCCGCCAACCTCCAGCACGCCGATGAGCGTTTCCAGCGCAAGCTCGCCGCTCGGCTTCGGCGGGGCGATCCTCTTCACGATTGCGGGGGCTTTAACCGTCTCTTTTACCGTCTTTTTCTCGCGCGGCTTTTTCGGCTGTGACAGCGGGACTATCTGTTTATCGGCACGGGAGGGCGCGGCGGCGGTTGTTTTCTGATTTTCGAGTATTCTTCGCGCCTGATTACACGCCATAATTATTGCTCCTCCCCTTTTTTACTCCATAAAGCAATGTTCGAGTATTGCAGCATCTTTTATACTCCATAAAGCAATGTTCGAGCATTGCAGCATCTTTTATACTCCATAAAGCAATGCTAGAGCATTGCAGCATCAAGTACTGTGATGATATTCACAACAGCGTATGAGGAAAAGCCGCAATTAGTAACTTGTTCTGCTATGCCAAGGTTGTATTATTTTTTATTTTCAACAATCGGAGATGAGTAATGCAGGCTGTCGACAAATGATTGTTTTGTATGCGGGCGAGCCGGGGGCTCGCCCCTACAGCATATTGTATTCTTGCATACCGATAGCCAACATTATGTAGGGGCGAGCCCCCGGCTCGCCCGCCCTCTACAATACAAAGAGCTTTTGTCGACAGTCGGTGGTAATGGTTAGGAATTATCGCTCCTCATGCCCTCGATAAATCATTCCCGGCACAATCTCGTCACCGTAAATCTCCATATATTCCGATATAGTGACGAACTTGTAACCTTCCGACAGAAGTTTGGGAATTACGGTGCGCATCGCCTTGACCGTCGCGCCGTATAAATCGTGGCAGAGCATTATGGAGCCGCTGCGCGTGTTATAGTAGACGGCGTCGTGAATCTTCTTGGCGTCGAGCAGCGCGTAATCGTTGCTGCCCGCGGTCCAGTGAAGCAGCATGAACCCAAGCTCTTCCGACAGCTTGAGCAGCCGCGGGCTTGTCGTTCCGCCCGGCGCGCGGTATATCATGAGCGGCGGCTTGCCGATAACACTTTCAATTGCTTCGTAGGTGCGTGTAATCTGCTTCTCTATTTGCTCGTTCGTAAGGTTTGGCAGCATCGTGTGGTCCCACGAATGCCCAATCACCTCGCAGCCCAGCGCAAGCGCGCGTTCAATCTCCGCCTGATACTGCTTCACGCGCTCGCCAAGCACGCAGAACGTCGCGCGCACATTGTTTTCTTCCAATATGTTTAGGATTGATTTGGTGTAGACGGAAGGACCGTCGTCAAAAGTGAGACATATATACTTTGGCGTAGGCGTTTCTTCCGCAACCTCCTCCATACCTTCCGCAAGCGCGGCGAACGCCGCGAAACATAACAAGCAAGCAATAATGATTATCTTCCCGCAATTACGCATGGCTGCCACCTCGCGCATAATTATACCGGATTCACGCAAAGAAGACAATTATTTCTTGCTGTGGAAATGACGTTTATTTTCGCTTATAGCCCCATCCAATACTTAATCCAAGAAAGTCCCTCGCGCAAATGATTCTTCCACCACATCTCGGGGCGCGACGCGCTTCCCGCGCCCTGCGCGTTTATGCCCAGGTCGGCGGCGATCGCAAGCGCGCGCGGCAAGTGATAATCCGACGTGACGATAAGCGCCTTGAGAAGATAACGCTCGCCCATTATGCGCAGGGCGTTCGCTAAGTTCTGCTTCGTGTTGACGGATGTGTTTTCAGACACAACCCCCGTTTCCGGCACGCCCTGCTTAATGAACCACTCGCGCATGAAGTCGCCTTCCGCCATGGGTTCGTCCGCGCCTTGACCGCCGCAGCATATGATATAGCGCGGCCACTTGCGCCAGCTATCCAGAGCAACTTTCATGCGCCGAAGCAGCGCTTCGGACGGTTCGCCCGACGCTTTCACCTGCGCGCCGAGCACGATGATACAGTCGTTCTCCGCTTCGTAAAACTCCCCAACTTCATCATCAAACCTTTCATAAGTATAGTTCGCGTCAAATTCCCGCGCGGCAATCCACGAGACGAGCCAGCCGACAGACATTGCGCCAAGCAATCCCAACACGCACAGGCAAACGATAGTCTTCCTTATTATATGGCGCGGCTTCTTATTCATGCAATCTCCGTTAAACGCAAATTTACTGTTCTTCCTCTTAAACGCGCATGATTGGTGTTTTCTTCCTTCGCAAAGTAGTATATAATGTAACACGGTTCGGGGTAAATACGTCGGAGGTTATACAAATGCAGGTTTGGCAAGCGGCGGTTCTGGGTATCATACAAGGTCTCGCGGAATTTCTTCCGATAAGCTCGTCGGGGCATCTTCTGATCGGCGAAACGCTGATGGACGTGCAGGTTTCGGATTTCCTGCTGCTGGAGATTCTGCTTCACGTGGGAACGCTCGTGTCGGTCGCGATCGTGTTTTGGCGCGACATCATCGACATTCTGCGCCATCCGATAAAGGACAAAAGGCTGCTGATGCTGGTTATCGCCACCATCCCCGCGGTCGTCGCGACGCTTCTGTTCGGCGACCGATTGGAATCCCTCTTCTCGGGCTGGTTTCTGGGGCTGTCCTTCATTATAACCGCCGCGCTGCTTATGCTCGGCGAGACAGCCTCCGACAGAATCCGTGAGGCGCGGAACGACGTCGGATACAAACAAGCGATAGCGATGGGCGTAATGCAAGCCGTGGCGATTCTGCCCGGCGTGTCGCGCTCGGGTTCGACGATCGTCGGCGGCGTGTCCGCGGGGCTGACGCGCGAAAGCGCGGCGCGGTTCTCGTTCCTTATGTCCGCGGTCGCCATAGTAGGCTCGCTCGTGTTCAAGTTCAAGGACTTGCTGGACTCGGGGAACACCGTCTTCGCGTCGGGCTGGGAAGCCCCCGCGGCGGGCGTTCTCGCCGCCATGGTGACGGGCTATCTCGCGATAAAGTTCATGCTGAAGCTTCTGCAGACAAAGTCGCTCAAACCGTTCGCCGTTTATGTCACAATCGTCGGCGCGCTGGTTCTGCTCGACCAGCTTCTCTTCGGAAGGTTCTTCCCGCATTTGTTCTGAGACAATACTAAATAAGACTGATAAAGAGGAAGGCTGTTATGCATTGGATTATCTGCCCCAATCAAGAAGCGCAGGCGCGCGCCTGCGCCTCAATCATCGCGGCGAAGGTTCTGCAGAAGCCGGCGAGCATCATTGGTCTCGCCACGGGCAGCTCGCCGCTGGGAACATACAAGGAACTTATCAAGATGAGGGAAGCGGGCATCGTCTCGTTCGATAACGTCCGCACGTTCAACCTTGACGAATACGTCGGTCTGCCCAAAGACCATCCGCAAAGCTACCACCGCTTCATGTGGGACAACCTCTTCGCGGGGCTGGGCTTCCGCGCCGAACAGGCGCAGCTTCCCAACGGCATGGCGCGCGACCTTGAGGCGGAATGCGAACGCTACGAGCTTGCCATCGAGGAGGCGGGCTGTATAGACCTTCAGCTTCTGGGAATCGGACACGACGGGCATATCGGCTTCAACGAGCCCGCGGATACATACGCGAAGAACACGCACATAGAACACCTGACGGAGCTTACGATAGAGGCGAACAAGCGTTTCTTCGCGCCGCCCGACGAAGTGCCGCGCACCGCGCTAACGATGGGAATAGGCACGATCATGCGCGCGCGCTCAATCCTTCTGACGGCGAACGGGCGCGACAAGGCGCAGATCGTCCGCGACGCGTTCCTCG
>JAITHB010000005.1 GCA_031280145.1 Oscillospiraceae bacterium
TCAAGCGTCGTGATATAATACTGCCTCGCCGCAGTGCCTCTTTTTGCGTTTACTTCAACGTTCAGCTTGAGATTTGTCGCCTCTGTCGTCTTCACCCATACGCTTACGGTGTGTTCAGCGTTGAGAACGGAATACGCGGTAACGTCAACCGCCGCGCTCAATATGTCGCTCTTGACGAACGTGACTTTTCTTGAATATGCGCCGCTGTGCGATGTGTCCGTGGAGGCTGCGCTCGTCTTGTCGCCTTGCATAAGCGAGCCGCCCGCCGCGCCGTCAAAATTGTACGTGAAGATGATGTCTTGGGTCGCTTCCTGCGCCAGCGCGGATCCGCCGCTAATTAGAACTAGACAAACGCAAACAAGGGCGAGTAAAATCGTTGCGAGGTGCGAGGTGCGAGGTGCGAGGTGCGAGGTGCGAGGTGCGAGGTGCGAGGTGCGAGGTGCGAGGTGCGTTCTGTTTTCATTTTTTTCTCCACTCTTTCTTTTGGATTCGTTTTGGGAACGGGAAACAAGAAACCCATGATATATGGCAGGTCACACAACCTTTGTACCTATTATACAATCTAATCTGAACGAATTCAAGTACTTTTGAACTAAATTTTGTGTCCGCTGTAGTCTTTTGAAATTTATGGTTGACAAAATGGACTCCCATGGTATAATGCGGTAAATCAATATAAAATGCAATGAACGGGGAGCCAGTAGTCGCGGCGGTTTCGCAGTGTCCCTAGTGTGGGGCGGCAGAGATCCGACGGATGGTGCAAGTCGGAGCGGACGCGGCGTATGAATTTCACCCCGGGAGCTTCGTATCCGAATCTGCGAGTATTCGCAGTGTAGGCTGCGGCGGCTGCGCCCGTTACCGCGCGCTGACATGCCTTCCCGAAGCGTTTCGCTTCATGGGAAAAGTGTCTGCAGAGATTGCGTATGGAAAGGTATATCCATACGCGAAGCAAGGTGGTATCGCGATATTTCGCCCTTGTTCCAATAAAATTGGAACGAGGGCGTTTTTTAACCCCAAAAAACAAGGAGGCTTCCATATGTCAATCATCCTGATAATGCTCGTCGCGTTCTGCGCAATCACCGTCGTCATTGGTTTTATCTCAAGCAAGAAGAACGATTCCGTCGCGGGGTTTGTGCTGGGCGGCCGAAGCATCGGGCCGTGGCTCACCGCGTTCGCGTATGGAACGAGTTACTTTTCCGCGGTCATGTTTGTCGGATACGCGGGTCAGTTCGGGTGGAAGTTCGGCATCGCGAGCACGTGGATAGGTCTTGGCACGGCGTTTATCGGTTCGACGATGGCGTGGGTTATTCTGGCGCGCCGCACAAGGCTCATGACGCGAAGGCTGAACAGCGCGACGACTCCGGACTTCTTCGGCAGCCGCTTCAACTCGAAAAATCTGAAGCTTGCCGCGTCCGCGATAACGTTTGTGTTCCTTATTCCGTACACGGCTTCGCTGTACAACGGTCTGTCCAGATTGTTCGCCATGGCGTTCAACGTCGATTTTACGGTCGCGATTGTAGTTATGGCGGTTATAACGGGAATATACGTCATAGCGGGCGGATATAAAGCCACCGTTATGAACGATTTGGTGCAGGGCGTAATAATGATTGCGGGAACCATCGCGATAATCGCAGCCGTGCTTCGCGTGAACGGCGGATTCATGAATTCGCTCGCCGCGCTGTCGCAGGTAACGGACGACACAGTTTCGACGAACCCCGGCGCGTTCGCTTCGTTCTTCGGACCGAACCCCGTTGATCTGCTCGGCGTAACGCTCCTTACGTCCTTGGGAACGTGGGGGCTGCCGCAGATGGTGCAGAAGTTCTACTCGATAAAGAGCGAGAAGAACATAATAACGGGCACGGTGGTCTCGACTGTTTTCGCGATAATCATCTCGGGCGGAAGCTTCTTCATCGGCGGATTCGGAAGGCTGTGGAACGTGGATATAGCAGCGCAAGGTTACGACGCGGTTATGCCCACGATGCTTTCGGGGTTCTCGCCCGTTATGCTCGGCGTTGTGATAACGCTGGTGTTCGCGGCGTCCATCTCCACGCTGTCGTCGCTCGTTATGACGAGCAGTTCCACTTTGACGCTGGATTTTCTTAAAGACCGCTTCGTTAAGAATATGGATGAAAAACGGCAGCTTCGCTATATCCGCGCGTTTATCGCGGCGTTCGTCGTGTTGTCGTCGGGTATCGCGATTTTCCAGCATAAGAGCATGGTTACGTTCATCGCGCAGATGATGGGCATAAGCTGGGGTGCGCTGGCGGGCGCGTTCCTCGCGCCGTTCCTGTATTCGCTTTATTGGAAGCGTACGACTAAGTATGCAGTCGCCGCGAACTATATATTCGCGGTCGGTATAATGCTGCTCAACGTGTTCACAAAATCGGTGTTCCCGACCGTCCTCAAGTCGCCGATTAATCTTGGCGCGTTCACAATGCTGGCGGGGCTTATCATCGTTCCGCTTGTAAGCTTAGTTACAAAGAAGCCCGACGCGGATCTGGTTTCGCATTGCTTCGGCGTACTGGATGAGATCGCGCCCGCCCCAAAGAAGGAATATCTTGAGGATGCCTCTTGAATGTCACTGTTCAGTCCATTTCCAAAAAAGAGAAGAATCTGCAGACTGTCGACAAAAGCCATTGGCGGTGAAAACCGCGGGCGAGCCGGGGGCTCGCCCCTACATAGTGTTGGCTATCGGTATGCTAGAATACAATACGGTGTAGGGGCGCGCGCCTCGCGCGCCCGTGGGTTATATAACGCTTGCAATTAGTCTGATTTTATAATAGAATAGGAGAAAGTTGCGCAAATACGGAGGAAACGTGCTGGCTCTTGAAAGGCGGGAACTGATTAAGACTAAGCTCTCAAGCGACGGCAATGTCGTTGTGGCGGAGCTTGCGCGCGAATTCGGCGTTACGGAAGAAACGATAAGGCGCGACCTCGACAAGCTTGAGCAAGAGGGCCACGCGCGCAAGACGTACGGCGGCGCGGTTCGTTCCGACAGCGCGCAGTTCGACTTGCCATACCGCATCCGCAGCCAGACGAACGTCGAGAGTAAACGCCAAATGGCGACGCTCGCGGCGAAGCTCGTACCCGACGGCGCAACCATCGCGGTTGATTCCTCCAGCAGCGCGGCGTTCGTGGTTCGCGCGCTGCAGCAGAAGCTGTCGCTTTCCATAATAACAAACTCGATAGGAATGCTGACGGAGCTTGCGGGCAAGACGGGCTGGAATATTCTGTCCACGGGCGGCAGCCTCAAGGGCAACGGGCTTGCGCTGGTCGGCAGACAAGCGGAGCGCATGGTTGAAGGCTACCATGTCGAGATTGCTATTCTCTCGTGCCGCGGACTTGACGCGTCCATGGGCTTTATGGATTCCAACGAGCCTGACGCGGAGATAAAGCGCGCGTTCATCCGTCAAGCCGACAAGACAATCTTTCTTGTGGACTCAAGCAAGTTTGACCGCCGCTCGTTCGTGACGATTGCGGAAACCGAACGCGCGTCCGTTATTGTGACGAACGCGAAGCCGTCTGACGAGTGGTTTCAGAAGCTTCTTGACTGCGGCGTGGAGGTGATATTCTAGATGGGCGTATATCTCGCGCCGTCAATGATGGCGATAGACTTCCTCAATACGAGGGAACAGCTTGAGGTAATAGGCAGGCGCGGCGGAATCTGCCACCTTGACGTGATGGACGGTCACTTCGCGCCGAACCTCGGAATAACGCCCGACCTCGCGCGAGCGTTCCGCGCGTCGCTTTCAAACCGCACCGAAGCGCACCTTATGACGGACAACCCCGCGCTGTGGATAGACGTGTTCGCGGGCATAGGCGCCGAGCAGATTACGCTTCACGCGGAGACAATATGGAACAAAGCGTTCCGCCTGTTCGACCGAATAGAGATGTTCGGCTGCCGCCCCGGTATCGCGCTGTGTCCCGCAACCGCGATTGACAGCGCGGCTCATCTTCTGCACAGGGTTTCGCTCGTCACGATTATGTCCGTTGATATAGGTTATTCGGGCGCGAAGTTCATCCCCGAAATGATAAGCAAAGTGAAGCGCGCGGACGAGCTGCGCCGCGAGCGTGGATATACGTTTGAGATTCAGGTTGACGGCGGATGCGGCAAGGATACGTACGGAGCGCTTCGAGCGGCGGGCGCGGACCGTTTCGTGACAGGCAGCGCGCTGTTTTCAGGCGGAGACGCAAACCTTGACGCGGCGTACGACAGAGTTATCCGCGAGATAGAAGAAGCGACGGGCGAGGAGCTGATACTGTGATAAAAATTGCGATAGGCGGCGACCATTCCTCGCTTGCGCTTAAAACAAGCATAATCAATCATCTTAAGCAAAAAGGCGTCGTTTCCGCCGATTTGGGAACATATACCGAGGAGAGCACTGACTACCCAATCTACGCCAAAAAGGTTAGCGACGCGGTTCTGTCAGGCGAAGCGAACTTCGGCATTCTCGTCTGCGGAACGGGCGTCGGCATGTCTATCGCCGCGAACAAGATAAAGGGAATTCGCTGCGCGCTCTGCGGCGACACTTATTCCGCAAAGATGACGCGCCTGCATAACGACGCGAACGTTCTTGCGCTCGGCGCGCGCGTACTTGGCGAGGACGTCGCGCTTGAGATAGCCGACGCGTTCCTTGAGAATTCGTTCTGCGGTGAGCCGCGGCATATCAACAGACTCAACATGGTAAAGGAACTCGAAAATGCCTGAAGCTGACAAACCCGCGGCGCATCACAAGATACTCGAAACAAGGAATCTGACGAAGAGGTTTGGCGGCGACACCGTTCTTTCGGATATAAACCTGTCCGTTTATTCGGGCGAGATATTCGGCTTGATAGGCAAGAGCGGCGCGGGGAAAT
>JAITHB010000027.1 GCA_031280145.1 Oscillospiraceae bacterium
CCGAGTCCATATCAGTTTACGTCGGGCAGTATGCCAATACCTACCGGGGTGACGCAGCCGAGGAGTAATCCGCAATTCGCGCCGTCCTTTGACGACGGCGATGATATATCAATTCCCGATCGTTCGGCCAGCAAGATGTCGTGGCATGGGGGAGAGGTGTTTTCATCCAACGATCTGCTCGTCGACGTCTTCAGCAGAGACCGCAACAACGAAGAACCCGCGCCGAAGAAATTCCGCAATAACGCGTCCGCGCGCGAAGAGACGGGGAATGAGCCGCAGAGCGTATCGCGCGGCAGGCCTGCGGGAAGGTCGCTTGACTTGAACACATTTCTCTCGCGCTCTTCCTCAGATTCAAGGAAGGAGCAGAAAGAGCAGAGAGAACCTTCCCCCGCCAAGGAAACTCGCCAAGTGAGCGAGACGCAGATAATCGGACCCACGCCTACTCTTTCGTTATCTGAACTGCTGTCGTCCGGCGAGATTCAGAATGTGGAAATCTCGATTAAGCTTCAGAACGGCAAAACGCTGAAATTGAACGGCGGGCTGACGGGCTAGATAAATTAGGAATGAGATGATGTGACTGACGGTTATATTGTGGCGGGCGTGGTTTTGTATACGGCGGGCGACCGAGGCGGTCGCCCCTACAGGTTTTTATTATATTCCCGATTGAATGTAAACAATCGTTTGTAGGGGCGAGCCCCCGGCTCGCCCGCGGTTATCAACATATCTCCCGCCGCATCCCATAATTCCTCACTCCTAATCCCCATAATCGCACTCGCACTCAAAGTTCGGCACGGACACTTCGTTCCCGCTGAGCTGAAGCGCTATGTTTGTTTTGCATACGAACGAATTCTCAAGGCAAGCAAGCACTTCCAGCGCTTCGCCTATCTCCTCGTTCATTTTTATCATTTCGTCTGCCGACGGATTGCATCCGTTTGGGTCGTCTATGACGTACTGCAGGTTCTCGCCGATTGCGTTTATAATATGCGAAACGCCCATCTCCTCCATTGCTATTGACACAAGCAGATTGTTTATTACGTCTTCGCTTGTAAGGGGACAGTATCCAAGCTGTTCCGCCTCTTCAGGCGAGCAGGAGAGATATACTTTCGGCATACTCATTGCGGGTTCTCACCTCTGTTCTTTTTTTATACTCCATAAAGCAACGCGCGAGTATTGCATCGTCTAGTTGCGCAAACGCGTTTCGCGGCATAGGTTCGCGCAGATTTCGGGAATGACTATCGGAACCGTCGCGCCGCCGTCGCCGAAGTGATTGCATTGGCTTGCGACCATGAGTTTCTTTGTCAGCCTGCATTCGATATCCGCCAAGCTGTCCACGACGCCGATCATCGAATCCGCAACGGAAGTGAACGCTTCGGCGTGTCCGCATTCTCCGTTTTCATCCGCGTCGTGGAAAACGGAACCCGTCATATATTGCAGAATCTCGCCTTCGGCGTTGAGTATGTGCGCTATCGCGGATTCTTCCATCGCAATAGATATCAGAACGTTGTTTATCGCGTTATCAAAGCTTATTCCGTCGCAAACCGCTCCGAAGAGTTCGGGCATCCCCACTTGATAACCTCCTTTTTTATACTCCATAAAGCAATGTGCTTGTATTGTAGCGTCACTGTCCGCGCGGACGCTCAAAATCTTTCGTTTTCTGATTGCAAGTTAAATATATGCAGCCGAAAATGAAAAGTGCTAATGTCGGAAGGTTTGTTTCCCACTTGTTTACTTCTTTTGCCATGCGCAACATTGTTCCGCTCTCGGCATATGCTGTACTGATAAATTTGTTATACAGAATAACTGTCAATTGAGGGATTATGAAAAACACAACAGCGGAAAACCCGATCCCCTTCAATATGGAAAGCGCGCTTGTCGGAATCGCCGCCTCCGTCGCAATGCAGGAAGCGTCTATCGCAAACCTTATTAATATGGAAACAAAAAAACTTCAGTATCTTTTCTGCATGGATTACGGCAGCGACGAAGAAAAAGCGGCGTCAATGCTTGAAGCGAACGCATCCGTCGCCAAAACCATTGAAGCCGCGGGGAAAATTGAAAGGTCAATGGCAATTAAGCTGCATATGACGCTTGAAACGCATAATAGAATCAGCTCCGGCGCGCGGACGAAGGTCGCGTGAACGCGTAATCGTTCCTTCCGCTCCCGAACCGTCACGCCTGCGGGGCAATCCTTGCGGTCGTCTCGCCTTCAATCAGCGCGCTGGGAATGATGTCCGCGTGATGGGGGGGATTGTTTGGGCTATCCACTTTTTCAAGCAGCCTTTGAATGGCGCGTCTGCCTATCTCGTCCGCGTGCTGGCGCATTGTCGTCAGCCGCGGACTTATCTTCTGCAGAACGTCAGTTCCGTCATATCCGATTATCGACAGGTCGTTCGGCACGGACAAGCCGCACGTACGAACGGCTTCAATCGCGCCGAGCGCGCAAAGGTCGTCGGGATACAGAACGCATGTCGGCGGGTTAGGCAGGCTGAGCAGAACCCGCGTCGCGGCGGCGGAAGCCTTTGGGTCGTGATAGTAGGATTCAATCAAGTATTCGCGCGGAACGGCAAGCCTGTGCTCCGACATGCATGTGACGAATGTGTCATATCGAACCGACGTTACAAACGACGGCGTTCCGTATACATAAGCTATCTTGGTGTGGCCCATCCTCACAGCGTAGTCAACCAGCTTGCGCATTCCGCCCTTGTTGTCCGCCAGAATACAATCGCTGCCGTCGAAAGCGTGGTCGATCGTTATGCAGGGAACCTCGCTTAGGATTACGTCGTTTATCTGGGTGTCCGCGAAATCGACGCACATGAAGCAGACCGCGTCAAAGTTTCTGCTTCTGATATGGTTAAGCAGCGACCGCCGTTTCTCGTGAACCCTCTGGTTAATCAGCGTCACGTCGTAGCCGAACTTGTCGGCCTCCGAGCGGAATCCGTTGAGCATAAGCGCGAAGAACGTATGAAGCATGGCGTTGTGAACGTCCGTCGTCAGCAGAACGCCTATGTTGCGGGTTTTGTTTGTCTTAAGACCGCGCGCCAGAATATTCGGACAATACCCAATCTCGTTTGCGACCTTCAGCACGCGCAGGCGCGTTTCCTCGCGCACGTTGGGATAATTATTGAGCGCCTTTGAGACGGACGATATAGAAAGACCGCACCTCTGCGATACTTCACGAATAGTTACAGCCACGAAAACCTCCATATCAGGAAACGTTGCAACACCAAGGCGCGCTTTATGGAGCGTGGTATTATTGAATGAGCCGCCTTGCATAATTCATGAACATGTTTATAATGAAGTATAGACGTGTTCTCTTCCGTGTCAATCTCAGTAGCAGTCTGTATCGGAATACTGCTTATCTCAATTATACACGTTTTGCGCCTTATATGCAATACCGCAAAAAAATATGCTGAAACCTTAGCGAATATGAATTTTCGGAAGTGTGAAAATGCAGAATCTTAACGAAAAGCCGAATATGGCGCGTTTGTTGGCGGAAAGATTGCGCGCGGCGGGCGGACGCGCTTTTTTCGTCGGAGGATATGTTCGCGATAGAGTTCTTGCCGAACACGGCCGTTCGTTCGGAAAAAGTGACGACGTAGACGTTGAAGTTTACGGATTGCATCCGTCCGAGCTTCGCGAAGTCCTGTCCGAGTTCGGCAACGTTTTCGCTATAGGGGAATCGTTCGGCGTTTATACAATCGGCGGAACGGGGCTTGAGATTTCCATGCCGCGCAAGGAACGCGCCACGGGAATAGGCCATCGCGACTTTGAAGTGCACGTGAATCCCTTTATGACATATGAGGATTCGCTTCTGCGCCGCGACTTCACGGTAAACGCAATGCTGGCGGATTGTTTGACGGGCGAGCTTATCGACCCGTACGGCGGCGTGCGCGACGCGAAGCTGGGCGTGCTGCGCCATGTAAACGACGGCACATTCGTTGAGGATAGCCTGCGCCTATACCGTGGCTGCGGCTTCGCGTCCCGCTTCGGCATGTCGATTGCGGAAGAAACTGTCGCTCTGTGTTCCCGTATGGACGACGCCGCGCTTCCCATGGAGCGCGTATTCGCGGAGCTTGTGAAGGTCCTTAAGCTGTCCGACAAGCCGTCTCTGTTCTTCCGCGAACTGCGCCGCATGGGGAAGCTTACAAACTTTTTTACCGAGACAGAAGGGCTTATCGGCTGCGAGCAGAACCCCATATACCACCCCGAAGGCGACGTGTGGAACCACACAATGCTTGCGCTGGATGAAGCGGCGCTGCTGCGGGATAAGTCCGCGAACGGCTGGAAGCTGCCGCTCGCGGCGCTGTGTCACGACCTTGGCAAACCCGCGTCGTCAACCGTTGATGAAGACGGTAAGATACGCTCGATAGGTCACGAGGTTGCGGGAGTGGAAGTCGCAAGGCGGCAGCTTAAACGAATCGTAAACGATAAGAGACTGATTCACTATGTGCTTGAAATGGTAAGACAGCACATGCGTCCCAATATGCTCGCGCGCTCGCAGTCTTCCGTATACAAGACGAACGTGATGTTCGACGAGTGCGCGTATCCCGAAGACCTTCTGCTGCTCTCGCTCGCGGATATGCGGGCGTCGGGCGGGCGCGGCAAGGCCGACGAGCTTTCCGCTTTTCTGCGGCAGCGGTTGGAAATCTATAAGGATTACGCTATGCGTCCGATGGTGACGGGCAAGGACCTCATCGAACTGGGTTTCACTCCGGGTCCGACGTTTCCCTCGATGATCAAGAAGGCGAGGCTGGATGTGCTGGGAGGAACGGCAAAATCGAAAATCATGGCGAATCTATTAAAAGAAGCGGTGATTCGGCGCGATTTGTGACGTGTTTATTCTCTTTACATTTTTTAACAGCCGTGTTATAATAAGCATGCGTTATGAAAGGGGGAATATTGTGAAATCAATAGATATTAAACTCAGCCTGGCTGAGAACGTGAAAAGCTTCGTGAACATCGTGGGCAAATACAGCTACGATATGGACCTTCGTGCCGGAAGGCACGTCGTCGACGCGAAATCAATCCTGGGTATCTTCAGCTTGGACCTTTCCAAGCCGATAACCTTGGAGATATACTCAGACGACGCGGCCGACCTGCTTGAGGAGATTAAACCTTTCAAGGCTTAGTTTTCGCAATGCGCAATGAAGGGTAAACCTTTCAAAGCTTGATCCTCTGCCGCCCAAAAGTTTGTGCAGTCAATACCTGTTTGCGAGGTTTCTTAGCCGGATAATTGCTGGCTGCGACTCCATCTATCGCGGTTATTGATGGATCGAGGGACACTCACGCGGTTTTACTTTAATAGGTGAAGCCGTGTACAAAATCTAATCCGCAAACGCATATGACAGCCGATAAACTGTTTGAAAAGCAGACTCGGCTGTCATTTTATTATAGAAAGAGGAAAACGAAATGGCGCTGCGCTATCCATCGCCTGAAGAACTGAAGCTGTGCGTGCTGTACGCGCTTCGCGCGCTTGTTTCCGCGTCGTCAAATCAGCTTCTCACATTCTTTAACGAGACAGGCACGATGAACTATCTCGAAATGCAAAGTACGCTGACGAACCTGCTTGACGGCGCGCAAGTGCTTGAAACGCAGGCGAAGTTCGGCGTTACGTATTCGCTGTCCGCGGAGGGAAGCGACAGCCTGAAGCTGTTCGAGAAGATGATTCCGCCGTCAAGCCGCGAAGCAATCGACAAGGCCGCCGAGGTATGGCGCGTTAAATTCGAGACGGAACGCCAAGTGTTCCACAAGATAATCAAGGCGGAACCCGGCGCGGTAACAGTCGTGCTGTCCGTTATGGACGGCGACGAACCGCTGATGGAACTGTCCCTGCGAGTGCCCGACATGGGTTCGGCAGACCTGATAGGCGAATCGTGGGAAGGCAGAGCCGCGGACGTTTATTCTGTTATAATGAAGTTGTTGGCGGCGCGTTAATAATGAACAATGAAAAATTAAAAATGAAAAATTGATGGTTAGGAACGGATACCTACGATACCAAACCACCACCATCAATTTTTCATTTTTCATTGTTAATTCTTCATTCGTACAACCGCCTCCGCAAGATTAATGTCGCTTCTCGTATGTCCCGCGAACGCGAGCGAAAGAACCTGTGTGACGACTAACGCGCACAGCTCAAGCCAAACAAGATAAATCGCCTTTCCGTTGCGCGCCATGAACTCTAAGGGAGTTCCCTGCGGAGCGTTCGAGAGAAACATATAGTTCGTGTTAAGCAGATGATTAGCGGCAAGCGCGCCAACCATCAGCACGTTGCCGATTGCCATCACGATAAACGCGCTTCTTCTTCTGGTTCTGTGACCGCAAACATACATCAGTATCGGCGAGAAGAATATGATTGAGTGAATCGCGATGAACAGCATTCTCGCGGGAACGGGCCACGGAGAGTAGCCGACGGTGGGAAAGATAAGCGCCATCAGCGCGCCCGGCATACCCAGGCAGAAGTTGAACTGGAACAGTCTGTCGTCGCGCCGCAGCAGCATGGGAATTGTGAGAATAGCGGTGAAACTGCACAGATGAAACGGCAGCGCGTTGCGAAGCAAGCTCGCGCCCGACGCCCAAACCATCGCCAATTGTATCGCAAGAAGAACAAACAGAAATGCGGACAGCAAATCGAACACCCGTTTTATTTTATCTTTGCCCTGTTTGGATAGGTATACCGCAATGCCGATGAACGCGGCGCACCAGATTATCTGTTGTGAATAGCTGCTCATCCGAACCTCCATTTTATACTTCATAAAGCAATGCGCAAGCATTGCATCATCATATAGATTCGGATAAAGTATTTACAGATAGTGGTATGCTTATTCGGAAGTTAAGCCGTCGATGAATTGTTTCACGCGCAGCCGCGCCCTGTAAACCTCGTTGCGCGCCATCCCGTCGGAAATAATATGCGCGGAGGCATCCTGCAAATCTTCGCCGTTCAGCATACGCTCAAGGATGAGCGCTTCCGCCGAAACCTTTGCCGCGGCAAGTTCTGCGGGTTCATCTTTGTGGAACCTAACCGCTACGCAATACTCGCCCTTCTCGCGCTTGGGCTTATCGTAGAACGCCTGCGCGGCTTCATCGGGGTTTCCCTCGAACACCCATTCGTGAAGCTTGGTCAGGTCGTTGCAGATGAGGACGCGCCGCGCGTTCGGGTTTTCCGCAACGACTTTGAGCAGCGTCTGAACGCGGTGCGGTGATTCGTACAGGATTACGATAGGGGAGTGCTTGCCCAAATCCGACAACTGTTTCGCGAGCGTCTTCTCGTCCCGCGCGAGAAACCCCGCGAACGTGAAGCTTTGCTCGTCCCAGCCCGACAGCGCGAGCGCGGTTATGGCGGCGGACGGACCGGGGACGCAGACGACATTCACGCTGGCTTCACGCGCCAGCGCGACAAACGTCGCGCCGGGGTCGGACAGCACGGGCATACCCGCGTCGCTGACAAGCGCAACGTCAACACCCTCGTTCAGCATCCGCTCCGCAAGCTTCCGCGCCGTTTCCGCTTCGTTATGTTCATGATAAGAAATCATCGGCTTCTTTATGTTGAAACGCGCGAGAAGCTTAGCCGTGACACGCGTGTCTTCCGCCGCAATCAGGTCGACCGCGTTCAGCGTTTCAATCGCGCGCGGACTCATATCGGACAGGTTTCCGATTGGCGTTCCGACTACATATAATGTAGAAGACATATTCTCCATACTACAGTTTCTCCGCAACGCGCAGCTTCGCGCCGGCGGAGCGGCTGTTCTCCCGCACTTCCGATTCGCTCGGCGGAACGGCGTGCCTGAAGCTGTCGCCGATAATCGGCCTTCTTCCGCAGATACAGACGGGGAACGACGGCGGACACTCGCACGGCCTGCGCATACGCGCGAACAGATTCTTCACGATCCTGTCTTCCAGCGAGTGGAACGTGATGACCGCGAGCCTGCCGCGCGGAGCGAGACAATCCACGCAATCGCGCAGCGCGTTCTCAAGCGGAGACAGTTCGTCGTTCACCGCTATGCGCAGCGCTTGGAACACGCGTCTGGCAGGGTGCGCGGAGTCCCTGCGCCTTACCGCCTTCGGGATTGCGTCGTCGATTATACCGACTAATTCTCCTGTGGTAGTTATTGGGTTCTTGTCGCGCTGTAGGGCAATAAACTTCGCAACGCGTTGGCTCCAGCGTTCCTCGCCATATTTCTCAAAGATTCGCGCAAGCTCCGCCTCGCTTAGCGTGTTTACAAGTTCCGCCGCACAAACGCCTTGCGACGCGTCCATGCGCATATCCAGCGGCGCGTCGCCGTGATAGGAGAACCCGCGCTCCGCCGTGTCCAACTGGTGCGAGGAAACCCCGAGGTCTGCGAGGATGCCGTCGACCTTCGCTATGCCTTGCCCCGCAAGAATCGCTTTGACGTCGTGGAAGTTTCCGTGCAAGAGACGCTTGTTTGAATGCGCGGCGAGCCTATCGGAAGATTCCGCCAGCGCGTCGTCGTCTCTGTCTATACCGACGAGCAGCCCCGTTCCCTCAAGACGTTCGAGTATGAGCGCGCTGTGTCCGCCGCCGCCGAGCGTGCAATCGACATATACGCCATCTCGCTTCACGTTCAGCGCGTCAAGCGCTTCCTTGTGCAGAACGGGAACATGATAGGCGTTATTCATACAGCGTGCATTCCGGCGCGTGAAGATATGTCCGCGCCTCGCCGACGAGGTATAGCGAACCCGTTATGATTATCGGAAGCGCGGTGGTGTACAAATGAGACGAATTAGGACGAATCCCTGTAGGGGCGATTGTGGGTCGCCCGCTTGCGGGTCGTACGTCCCTGTTCACCGCAGATTGGTGTACCGCGTCAGACAGGCTTCCGCACGGCGCAGCTTCAGTACCGGCGTTTATATAAATATTTGCAAGCTCATTCGCGGTCAGCGCGCGTTCGCTGTCAGGCGCAACGGTGAATACTTTGCGGAATAGGGGAGAAAGGTGCCGGGCCACGCCCGCCGCGTCCTTATCGCGGAGCATTCCCGTTATCGCGATAAGCTTGTTCCGCCCATACTGCGCGGCGAGCGCGTCCGCGAGAGCCGCCGCGCCGTGCGGGTTATGCGCGCCGTCAAGCAGAAACGTCGCGCCTTCAAATGGAACGGTCTCAAGCCTGCCGGGCCAGCGGGTGCGCCTGAACCCTTCGTCTGTCTGCGCTTGCGTGATTGGTATTCCGGAATGGAGGAGCATCTCTCGCGCAACCGCCGCGTTGCGTATCTGATGGTTTCCATATAAGCCAAACCGTGACGTGCGTTGCGTGTCCGACATTGCCGGGATAAGCGGTGAGCCGATATTGCCGCAAACCTCATCGACGACGCGAACAACATCATCCGCAGCGTCGGGATACAGAATCATCGGAACGCCGCGCTTCGCGATTCCCGCCTTCTCGTAGGCTATCTTCGCGAGCGTGTCGCCAAGCGTTTTTGTGTGGTCAAGACCGACGGATGTGATGGCGGTCGCCAGCGGAGTAACGACGTTCGTGGAATCGTAGCGTCCGCCCAGACCGACCTCTATCACCGCATAGTCAATATCGCTTTCCGCAAGATAGAGGAACCCGATTGCGCAGGTTATCTCAAACTCCGTCGGATAAACTCCGTCCGCGCGAAGCTTCTCCACGGCGGGCTTCACCCTGTTCGTGTATGCGACCAAGCTGCCGTCCGAGATTGGCGCGCCGTCTATTCTGATACGCTCGTTGAAGCGCTCAAGATACGGCGAGGTATACAGACCCGTTCTGTAGCCCGCGGCGCGCAGCGCGCCTTGCAGGAACGCGCAAACGGAACCCTTCCCGTTCGTTCCCGTAACGTGAAGGCAGCGGAGCTTTTTGTGCGGCTCTCCGAGCAGCTCCATAAGGCGGAACATGTTGGAAAGCCCTTGTTTGCCGCCTTTGTATGTCGTATCGTGAATGAACGCAAGCGCGGAAGCGACCGCGCCTGCATGAGAATCTTCCGCTATCGTAAGCACCTCTTTTGAAATGAACAATTAACAATTTAAAATGAACAATTATTGGTTTTGGATTGGCGTTATAAACCACCCCGGTGAGTTTTCCTTCTCAACCATTAATTGTTCATTGTTCATTTTTAAATTCTTCATTTATTAACCTTATTATACAGTCAAACCCGAAGCTTGTAAATGAAGGACAGGGCGGCGCAACGAAAAGTACAAACATGACATGCTCGGCGGGCATAGTCTGTTTTGAGAGATATTCTTATCCGCAAGATACGGCAGATATTGGGAGGAGTTTATATGAGTGAATATTACATAGAAAACGCGAACCCTCGAATCATCGACGTCGTCGAGCATCCCTCAACGGGCGATTATGAATATGCGTACGGCTATGAACCCGACGAAGCGTATATGGTACCCGCGCGCGAATCAGTGCAGAGGCGCGTGCATTCGTCCGTGCTTCGCGCGAAGATGCTTCAGTCGGAACGCGTTCAGAACGTTATCAACAATACCGATATAAAGTGGCAGGACGCCTCGCTTCCGATTGAAGCGCCGATAAAAACCGTCGACAGCGATATTTCGCTCAAACACGTATTGCGCGGAACGGTGCGCCGCCTCGCGGGCATGGAATCGGAGGAGGAGCGCGCGGCGTCGCGCGAATTACAGGAGATGGAAGAGCGCGAACGCGCGATTAACAAGGCTATCGAGGAAAATTTTACTACGCCGTAAGAAGAATAAAGAAGAATCAACGATTTGCGGGTGTGGCGTACGTTCCCTGCGCTGCGGCAGGGTCGTACGCGTAACAGGCGGGCGATTAGAAATCGCCCCTACAAATAGATGGTAACATTCAATCGGGCGATGTATTGATACCCGCGGGCGAGCCCCCGGCTCGCCCGCCTTATACAACAACCGCGCGATTGCCGACAGGGAATCTTTGCAGGGGCGATTTCCCGGGGTGGATTCAATCGCCCGCCTTTCGATCGTACGTCCCATCCACAGCGCAGGAAACCCCAAACTCACATCACAATCGCCTTCGTCTCGTCGGTAACATAAGAATACGAACCGACGTTCGGGCGGTATGCCCAACGGACGGCGTTGCATATCACCTTTTGCACATTCTTGTCATAGTAGGATTCGAGCGTCTCATGCCCCGGCTGGAAATAGAACACGCGTCCCAATCCGCGGTGCCACGTACATCCGCTGCGGAACACTTCGCCCGACGGAAACCACGACACGAATACAAGGTCGTCAGGCTGCGGAATGTCGAAATGCTCGCCGTATGTTTCTTCGTGCGCAAGTTCGAAGTAGTCGTCAAGCCCTTCCGCTATCGGGTGCGCGTAGTCAATCTTCCAAATGCGGCACGGCAGCGCGTCTTCATGCCAGCGCAGACGGTTTGTGTTCGTGCCCATCAGTCTGCGGAACAGCTTGCTTGCGTGTCCCGAATGCAGAACGATAAGCCCCATACCCGACAGCGCATACCGCTGAACGCGTTCCACTATTTCGTCGGGAATGGCGTCTTGCACAATATGCGACCAATACAGCAGCACGTCTGTGTTCTCAAGCGTTTCATTATCAAAGCCGAATTCCTTGTCGTGCATTGTGCGCGTCGTAACCGTGATTTCCGAATCGTTTTCCGTAAGGAAATCAGCTATTGCGCCGTGGATTCCATTGGGGTATACTGAAAGCTCCGCGGGCTTGCCGTCGTTCGGTTTGTAGAATTCGTTCCATATGGTTACTCTTATCATTATGTCCTCCAACAAAACCGGGTTAATCCACGGGCGAGCCGGGGCTCGCCCCTACAGGGAATAGATTCTACACAAGGGAGTGTTTTCCTCTTTGCGTATTCTTGCGGTTTGTATATTGATACTCATTCTGTCCGTTCTGCCCGCAACTGTTTCGCGCGCGGAACCAACGACGATATACGCGTCGCCGACAGGCTCGGGCAGCGGCGGGCACGACGACCCCGCGTCACTGGGCGATGCTGTTATTTGGGCATATGGTCAGAAAGACCGTAACGGAACATACTATATAACGCTTCGCGGCGGCGAATATTACTTTGACGAAACGCTGCTGCTGACCCGCGATTTCCCCGGCACGACAATCTTTCAGGCATATCCGAACGAAACGCCCGTCTTCACCGCGGGAAGGCGAATCACGGGCTTCGTTGAAGAAACGCTGAACGGCATTATTGTTTTCGCAGCGGACGTATCAAGCATAATGAACCACCCCGACAAAACTGTGGTTTTGCCGGGGACCCCGGTGAACGGCGGGGATTTCCTCTTCGTCTATGACGAAGCAGGTCCTCTGCAGAATTCACGCTCGCCGAGCAGCGGATACTATTACGTTAAAGAAGCGCCGGAGGATTATGCCGCCAAACCGCTTGCGCTGACCGAGGAAAAGGAAATGTCCGCGATGAACCAATTCTATGGATTTATCGCAAGCGACAACCACGAATTCGACCTTTCTTCCGCGTACAACGCAAACGATATAACGATACGCATTCCGCACCTGTGGAAAGACGAAACCGCGCGAATCGCCGCGTTCGAGCGGGATACGGGGCTGCTCATGCTGTCGCGCCTTACAAGCCTTACGGTAAGGTCGGGCGACCGCTACTACTTGGAGAACGTGCGCGAAGCCCTGCAAACGCCGGGTGAATGGTATCTGGACAGAACACGCGCCAAATTCTATTATGTTCCGCGCGAAGGCGAGACGGCGGGCGGCGTCAGTATATACGCCGGAGTGCTTGACAGGCTTCTTCAAGTGTCAAACTGCAAGAACGTAAGCTTCAGCGGAATCACGTTCAACGGAACGGGCCGGCGTATCGGCACGGATACGGATTTCCCGCAAGCCGCAGTCAACGCGGAGAGCGCGGTGTTGGTAACATCTTCCTCCAATATAACCTTCAACGGATGTGTATTCACAAACATAGGCAACACCGCGCTGAAGCTCGGCAGAGGCACGACGAACGCGTATGTTACAAACTGCGAGTTTGACAATATCGGAGCGAACGCCATATACACGGAAGGCGCGAACCTGCACGAGAGCGCGTATATCACGAAGAATATCACGATAGAAGACAACACTATCCACAGGTACGGCAGAATGAACTTCAACGCGGTCGGCATTCTGCTGATTCACACCGCAAACGCGCAGGTTCTGCGCAATACCGTGTACGACGGGTACTACACCGCCATTTCCGCGGGCTGGGTTTGGGGCTATACCTTTTCCGCGACGCACGATATACGCATTGAGGACAATACAATCTACAACATAGGGCAGGGCATGCTTTCCGACATGGGCGGAATATATCTGCTGGGCGAACAGCGCGGAACCGTCGTCGCGCGGAACACTATATATAACGTGCGCTCGCTCATTGCGGGCGACCCGAAACAGGGCTACGGCGGATGGGGTATCTACCTTGACGAGGGCAGCTCCTACATCTTAATACAAAACAACAGGGTGTTCGCGTGCGGCTCCGAGGGATTGTTCATCAACTACGGACTGAATAACGAGCTTGTCGGAAACATTATCGCGTATAACGACAAAGGGCAGATGGCGATACACCACTATTACGACAGGCTTGAGCTGACTATGTCTGACAACATATTCATAGGCGACGCCGCGACAATGATAAACGAAGCGAAGAAGGGTTCGATCGCCGCGCCGTCTACGAATGCATATTATGATCCGAAGCTTAAGGACGGCGGCAAATCGGTGATATTAGCGCGGCTTCAGGAGCTTGGAATAAGCGCGAACGCCAAGATAGAAGACCCCGGCGATAACGTTTCGGATATGCTGGCTTCGCTGGTGAAATAGAGGTGTACGAATGAAAAATTAACAATGAAAAATGAAGAATTATTGGTTGAGGTTCGGTGTTGTAAGTTTCCGTTCATAACCATCAATTTTTCATTCTTCATTTTTCATTGTTCATTCGTAACCATCCCGCCATTGAGCAATAAATCGCCCGCGCTGAAACTTCGTCGCCCGGCAAATCAATATGGAACGCAGGCTCAATAATCTGTTCCAGTCGGTGCGCGTCCGACGAATGAATCCGCCGATAACCGAATGAATCCGTATCGGGACACGGCAGACCGCGCGAAACCTCGAGCGCGGTAAACCTCGGCGATTGCGGAACCATGCCGAGCGACGACAGCATACCGTTGCTTCCTCTGTTGATATGCGCGGGAACGAGCAGTCCGCCGTATTCATGCGCGGCGGAACTCAGCTTATCAATTGAAAATGAGGACGCTTGTATCAGCAGCTTGGGAATTACCTTAACGATTGTGTCGTTTTCATCCGCGACGTACTGATTACCGAACAGCCGCGGAAGATTCATAGACGCGCCCAGCGATTCATAAAGAACCTCGCCGAATGCCAGAGCGTTCTCCACGCTTTCAAAATAGACAAGGCAGTGCGTCTCTTCGCGCGTCGTCACTTCCATGCCGGGCAGAAGCGCGAGACCGAGCTTGTCGGCGGCTGCCTTTGCGGCGGGCAGGTTCAGCGCGCTGTTGTGGTCGGTTATCGCGAACGCCTTCATCCCCGCAAGGTACGCCATACCCGCGATGTTTGCCGGCGTCATGTCGTCGTCCGCGCATGGCGACAGGCAGGAATGTATGTGGAAATCTACAGGAACAAGCATAAGCTACCTGCCGATTCCCATATCCCACATTGTGCCGCAGATTTCATACGACGTGCGCTCGCTTGTGAACACCGCGACGCCCTCTTCATCCGCCTTGGCGAGAGCGTCGGGTTCGAGTGACAGATTATCGGGAAGAATGATGCACGCGAAGTCAAGCAGACTTGCTACCGCCACGACGTTCATGTGCGTCTGCACCGTAACCCACACCATTCCCGCTTGACCGTGCGCCAAAACCCAGCTTAACAGGTCGCAGTTGTAGCCCGATGTGAGTTCGCGGCCTGCGGCTTCCTTCGTCAACGCCTTGAGACCCAGCTTGCTTGTGAGTTCGTTTGTCGTAATCATGAGAATCACCTTTTGTTTAATCGAATCGGACGGGCGTATTGATAACCGCGGGCGAGCCGGGGGCTCGCCCCTACCGGGGTTTGTTTATACTCAATCGTAAAGGTAACGGGAACCTGTTGGGGCGAGCCCCCGGCTCGCCCCCCTTATTCCACCCCAACGCG
>JAITHB010000036.1 GCA_031280145.1 Oscillospiraceae bacterium
CATACAAAACAATCGTTTGCCGACAGCTTGACTAAATTTCCGAGGTGTATGATTTGTATAACAAAGAGCGTGAGGCAGAGCCCGAATTTATGAGGTCGTCGAAGGACGCGCGGCAGAGCGCCATAATGCGGCTCATCAGCGGCGAAAACATAGCGACGCAGGAAGAGCTGACAGGCAAGCTCGGCGAGCTTGGCATCGTCGCGACGCAAGCGACCGTCTCGCGCGACATCCGCGAGCTTATGCTCCGCAAGGAACAGACGCAGAGCGGCGCTTGGCGTTACGCGGTCGCCGCGGCAAAGAAGTCCGACATGCAGAAGCTCGCCATTCTGCTGGAACAGACAGTCGTTTCAATCGACAAGGCGCAGAACCTCATCGTGATAAAGACGATGTCGGGCGCGGCGCACACGGCGGGCGAAGTCGTGGACAATCTGGATATGCCGGGGATTGTCGGCTGCATCGCGGGCGACAACACCTGCATCGTAATCACGAGAAAGTCCGCGGACGTTCAGCACGTGATAAGCAGGCTGGACGACCTGATCGCGCTCGCTCGGTCGCGCTCATGAACCAAGGCCCTCTGCTTACGCTTTCCATTAAGAATATCGCGCTCATCGATTCTCTCGAGGTCGAGTTAAGCGCGGGGCTTTCCGTTATCACGGGCGAGACGGGCGCGGGCAAGTCCATCATCATCGGCGCGATTCAGTTCCTGCTCGGCGGAAAATCGGACAAGGATTTGCTCCGCACGGGAAGTCAGCGCGGCCGGGTTTCGCTTGTCTACAATATAGAAGGGCTTGACAAGGTTTCCGCGGTGCTTTCCGAGCTTGGTCTGCTGGATTCCGTTATTGAGAACGATTGGCAGCTTATCCTCTCTCGCGAGCTTAACTCGTCGGGCAGAACTGTGTGCCGCGTCGCGGGCGAAACGCTTCCGCTGAACGTATACAGGCGCGTCACCGACAGGCTTATCGAGCTTCACGGGCAGCACGGGCACCACGCCCTGCTTAATGAAGAAAGCCATCTCTTCTTCCTCGACACGCTGGGCGGCGCGGCATACAAGGAATCGCTCGCCAAGCTCGCGGACGCGCATTCCTTTATGCAGGGCAAGAAGAAGGAACTGCGCTCGCTCGTGACGGACGCGAAGGAACGCGCAAGGCTTATCGATATGTATACGTTCCAACTGGCGGAGCTTCGCGACGCGAAGCTTGAAGAGGGCGAAGAAGAGCGGCTGCAATTGGAGTCCAAGAAGGCGCGCCATCAGGAACGCATAAGCACGGCTTTACGCAAGGCGTATGTATTGCTTGCGGGCGCGGAACGCTCGCGCGGGTCGCTTGACAACCTCAAGCAATCCATAACGCTTCTCACCTCGATAAGCGAGTTCGACGAACGCTACGCGGCGCTGGCTTCGCGCATGAAAACGCTCGCGTTCGAGCTTGACGACATAGTGCGCGAGCTTGACGACGCGAAGGACGAAGCTTATGTGGACCAAAATGAGATAGATAAAATCGAGTCGCGTCTTGAAAGCTTAAGCCGTCTCTCACGCAAATACGGAGCTACGACGCGCGAAATGCTGGACTATATGGCGCGGATCGAGCGCGAGCTTGAGTCCGCGGTCTCCACGGAAGACAGGCAAAAAGAGCTTGAGCGGGAGATAATCAAGGCGCAGGGCGCATATCTTGAAGCGGCGATGCTTGTCTCCACGGAAAGACGCGCGGTCGCGGAATACTTCTCAAACGAGATGACGAGCCAGCTTTCCGATTTGGCTATGGCGAAGGCGCGGTTCGACGTTTCCGTCGAGACGTTCGCGGAGGATAAGACGCGCTGGAGCGAGAACGGCATCGACCGCGCCGCGTTCATGTTCTCCGCGAACGAGGGCGAGCCGCTCAAGCCCCTGTCGCAGGTAGCGTCGGGCGGCGAGCTGTCGCGCGTAATGCTGTCTTTGAAGACCATCGAGGCGAACAAGAGCGGCGTTCCCGTTCTGATATTCGACGAGATAGACACGGGCATAAGCGGCAGAGCCGCGCAGTCCGTCGCGCTGAAGCTTTCTAACATCGCGCGATACACGCAGGTGCTTTGCGTCACCCACTTGCCGCAGATTGCGGCGATTGCGGACAATCCGTATTGCGTCAGCAAAGCGTCCAATGGCGGCAAGACCACGATAAGCCTTCGCGCCCTCTCCGAAGCCGCGCACGTTGAAGAGATAGCGAGGCTGATAAGCGGAGCCGACGAGAGCGGCGGAACGGCGTACGCGGCGGAGCTTAGACGCGCGGCCGCGGAACGCAAGCTGCAAAACCAATCATAATGATTAACGGATAAAGGAGAGTTCTGCTTGATTCAAAAAGCTACAAGGTTTCCGGGCGGCATTCATCCCCACGGCGCGCACAAGTCCAAGCTCGCGACCGCGGGCAAGCCGCTGGAGCGCGCGCCCGTTCCCGACAGGCTGACGGTTCCGCTGGCGCAGCACATCGGCGCTCCCGCAAAGCTGCTGGTGCAAAAGGGCGACGCGCTGTTCATGGGTCAGCTTATCGGTTCCGCGGCGGGGCGGATTTCCGCGAACATTCACTCCCCCGTGTCGGGTCGGGTTCTGGATATCGTGCCGTGCGTCATGCCGAACGGCTTGTCCGTCACCGCAGTCCTCATCGACAACGACTACAAGGATACGCCCGACCCTTCCATCACGCCGACCGCCGACCCGTTCAGCCTCACGCCCGACGAGATTCGGCAGAAGATAACGGACGCGGGAATCGTCGGCATGGGCGGCGCGTCGTTCCCGACGAGCGTTAAGCTGTCGCTTATGCCGGGCAGTACCGTAGACACGCTGGTCGTCAACGGCGCGGAGTGCGAACCGTACCTCACGGTCGACCACAGGATAATGCTTGAGAACGCGCGCGACGTGATAGACGGCGCGAAGCTCGCGGCGAAGGCGGTAGGCGCGGGCAGTATAGTTATCGGCGTGGAGGACAATAAGCCCGACGCAATCGAAGCGCTGCGCAAGGCGGCGGGTTCCGACGTCAAGGTCGTGAGCCTGCCGGAGAAGTATCCGCAGGGCGGCGAGAAGCAGTTGGTCTACGCGCTGACGGGGCGAGTGATTCCCGCGGGCGGGCTGCCCGCCGCCGTCAATTGCGCGGTGATGAACGTCTCGACCGCGGCGCAGGTCGCGGTTTCCGTAAGAACGGGTATGCCGCTGATAGAGCGCGGAATAACCGTGACGGGGCTTGTGAAGGAGCCTAAGAACCTCGTCGCGAGAATAGGAACGCAGCTTTCCGAGCTGGTGCTTTCGTGCGGCGGATTGCTTGAGGGAACGAAGAAGATAATCCTTGGCGGTCCGATGATGGGCGTCGCGCTCGCTAGGCTTGAGGTTCCGCTTATCAAATCGTCAAGCGGACTGCTCGCGGCGGACGATTCCGACATGCGCCCCGAGGC
Source organism: Oscillospiraceae bacterium (assembly GCA_031280145.1). Lineage (GTDB taxonomy): Bacteria > Bacillota > Clostridia > Christensenellales > Aristaeellaceae > JAITHB01. The sequence continues at coordinate 3,415 of JAITHB010000036.1, forward strand.
GCAGTGCATACGCTGCGGACGCTGCTCGCGCGCGTGTCCAATGCTGCTGGTTCCGCAGATGATAGACGCGTACGCGCGCAAGAACATGTGGGACGAAAGCAAGGCGCAGGGCGCGCAGGTTTGCATCGAGTGCGGCGCGTGCACATATGTGTGTCCCGCAAAGCGGCAGCTTACGCAATCCTGCAGAACCGCGAAGAAGATGATAGCGCTCACAAAAAAATGAAAAATTATTGGCGGAGGTTAATCTGCGCTGCGGTGGGACACACGACCATCAGGCGGGAGACTGAATCCACCCGCCAAATCATCGGGGACCTCGGGAAATCGCCCCTGCAAGGATTCCCTATCGGCAATCACGCGGTCGTCGTAAAGCGCGGGCGAACGACCCACCCCGCCAAATCACCGGGGTCCCCGACACCTCCGCAGATTTGTCGGGGTGGTTCGACGGATTTGTCGGGGACCCCGGGAGGCGGTCGCCCCTACATGGGTTTGGGTACATTCAATCGGGATGGTAATGTAAAACCTATAGGGGCGACCGCCTCGGTCGCCTGCGGGTTTGTATGCGTTCGGGAAACGCCGCGCACGCACCTTACCCCACCTCGTCTCCTTCGTTCCCCCGTCCTCCATAAAGCGTGAACGCTCGCCCCGCTGTCAAGAGGAGGGTGGAGATTTTTCCGACTATACGGATGTCGGGAAAATACTACCCGACCTTGACAGCATGAATACATTCATAATGGATTCACGGATGATTCCTGACCGCAGTCTGGAATCATCCCTTACCCGATACGTTCCCTCGTACCCCCGCACCCCTCGTTCCAACCCCCGCGCATAGGTCCGCAGACCTTTGCGCGGTCGTCCCCCGTACCAACCCCGCGCAACTGTTCGAGCCGCAGCGAGTTTTGCGCGGTCGTCCCCAAAAAGCGTTTTTTCTGGTACTCTTTTTGCCGCGGCTGGCAAAAAGAGTACGGACTATATTAAGCGGTTACAAAGAATCTATAAGCAACATGACTTCTCCCTAACCATCCTAAACACAAAAAAAGGAGTCTGAGGAATGGCAAAACTTTGGAACGCGTCGTCGTCGCCGCACCTGCGCGACGGCGGCTCAACCGCCTCCATAATGCGCGACGTCGCGATCGCCCTTGCGCCGTCGCTAGCGTTCGCCGTGTGGTACTTCGGAACGCAAGCGCTGGCGGTCATAATCGTGTGCGTTCTTTCCTGCGTAGTTTCGGAAGCGGTGTATCAGCGGCTGTGCAAGAAGAGCGTCACGGTGAGCGACGGAAGCGCGGCCGTGACGGGTCTTATCCTCGCGATGAACCTTCCCGCGGACGCGCCGTGGTGGATCTGCGCGATGGGCGCGGTTCTCGCGATTATCCTGATTAAGCAGATATTCGGCGGAATCGGGCAGAACTTCCTCAATCCCGCGCTCGGCGCAAGGGCTATCCTCATGATTTCGTGGGCGGGCATAATGGCGTCGACGGTCGTCGGACGCTCCATCGGCGCGGGCTTCGACGTTGCGGACGCCGTCGCGGGCGCGACTCCGCTGGCGCGCCGGTTCGCGGGCGAAGCGGCGGAAGCAACGCCGTACGGAATCGTTCATCTGCTGATAGGCGGAATACCCGGAATGCTCGGCGAAACCTCCAAGATAACGCTGCTGCTGGGCGGAGCGTATCTCATATTCAGGCGCGTGATAACGTGGCACATCCCCGTAAGCTTCATACTGACCGCGTTCGTCCTGTTCCTCATAAGCACGGGCAAGGTATACGAGGCGGGCAACAGCCAAACCGCGCTGTATCAGGTTCTCTCGGGCGGGCTGATTCTGGGCGCGGTGTTCATGGCGACAGACTACGTAACGTCGCCGCTGCTGCCGCTCGGCAAGATAATCTTCGGCGTGGGCTGCGGGCTTATCCTTTGGGTGATTCGCTCGTTCAACGCGTCGTATCCCGAGGGCTGCTCGTTCGCGCTCCTTTGTATGAACCTCGTAAACCCGCTCATCAACCGCGCGGTCTCGCGCAAATGGTTCGGCTATGTCGCACCCATAAAAGCCAAGGCTAAGGAGGCGTAAATAATGAAAGAGATACTCAACGCGGGCGTTCGTCTGCTGATTCTCACACTCGTCGCGGCACTTCTCCTTTCGGGAACGTATCTCATAACAAAGGGACCCATCGAGGAGCAGGCGCTCGCTTCGCAGAACGCCTCGCGCCTTGCGGTTATGCCGGGCGCTACAGGCTTCGAGCTTGTGGACACCGCGAGCTTGGCGGGCTTTGCGGATAACGAAAACGTGAAGAACGTGAGCGAAGTCTACCGCGTGACCAAGGACGGCGAACCGCTCGGCTACACGTTCCTCTCAAGCCCGCAGGGCTTCGGCGGACCTATTCCCGTGACCGTCGGCATTCTAGGCGACGGCAAAATTTCACAGATAGCCATCGGCGATATTACGGAAACCGCGGGCATCGGAACGCGGATAGTCGAGGAAGCGGACTTCTCGCCGAAGTTTGCGGGTCTGGCGACCAACGAGCTTCGCACGGTGGATACGCTGTCCGGCGCAACCATCTCCTCCGCCGCCGTCAAGACCGCCGTGCGTCAGGCGTTCAACGCGTACGAGCTGATACTGAACCCGCCCGCTCCCGTTGAGGAATCCTCCGCGGAAGAAACCGCGACGGAGGCGGTCGACATGACGGGCGCAGTGCTTGAACCCGTGGATATATCGTCGTTCGCCGGCAACGATGCGCTTGCCGACGTGAAGTCCGTGTCACGCGCAATGAAAGACGGTCAGCCGGTGGGATACGTAGTTGAAGTCGCTAAGACCGGCTATCACGGACTTGTTCCGGTCACTGTCAGCATAACTGAAGACGGAATCGTGTTTGACTACGTCGTGGGAACAAACACGGAGACGGAAGGTCTCGGCACTCGCGCCATAACGGAGCTTTCGCCAAAATTCAAGGGACTCAAGACGAACGAGCTGCGCACAGTGGACGTTATAGCGGGAGCTTCAGTAACATCCCAAGCGCTAAAAGATTCGTTCCGCGCCGCGTTCACTGCGGTTGAAACATTAACAAAGTAAGGAGGAACGCTTCGTGAGCCTGTTCAAAGTATTAAAGAACGGAATACTGGACGAGAACCCGACGTTCCGCCTTGTCGTGGGAATGTGTCCGACGCTCGCGGTGACGACCGCCGTGTCAAACGCGCTCGGAATGGGAGCCGCCGCGGCGTTCGTTCTCATCATGTCCAACCTGTTCATCTCAAGCCTGCGCAAGCTTATCCCCGGCAATATACGCATACCCGCGTTCGTAGTGGTTATCGCGACGTTCACGACTGTCGTTCAGCTTGTCGTAAAGGCGTTTCTGCCCGCGCTGGATAAGTCGCTGGGCATATTCATCCCGCTGATAGTCGTCAACTGCATTATCTTCGCCAGAGCGGAAGCGTTCGCGTTCGTGAACCCCGTCGTTCCCTCCGTCGTGGACGGCTTGGGCATGGGTATAGGCTTCACTTGCGCGCTCGTAATCATCAGCAGTGTTCGCGAAGTGTTCGGCGCGGGAACGTGGCTGGGCTTTCAGGTTATGCCGCAGGGCTTCCAACCGATGGCGATACTCACGCAGCCGCCGGGAGGTTTCCTTACGCTGGGCGTCGTGCTGGCCGTGGTGAACGCCGCGGTAAAGGGCTTCGCCAAATCGAAACAAAATAAGGAAAGGAAGGCGATGGCATGAACCTGTTCGTTATAATCTTAAGCGGTCTTTTGGTAAACAACTATGTCATGACGCGCTTCCTGGGCATCTGCCCGTTCCTCGGCGTTTCCAAGAAGCTGGAAACGGCGGCGGGTATGGGCGTTGCGGTTATCTTCGTCATGACGCTTTCCTCCATCATAACGTTCCTGATAAACAGATACGCGCTGGTAACGCTGAACCTTGAGTATATGCAGACGCTGGTGTTCATCGTGGTAATCGCGGCGCTGGTTCAGTTGGTCGAGATGGTTCTCAAGAGCTATGTTCCGATGCTTTACAACGCGCTCGGGATATATCTGCCGCTCATCACGACGAACTGCGCGGTGCTGGGCGCGGCTCTGCTTAACGTGACCGAAGGCTACAACCTCATTCAGTCGGCGGTGAACGGATTCGCGTCGGGCGCGGGCTTCACGCTTTCCATCGTTCTGTTTGCGGGGATACGCGAACGCTTCGCCGTCTCCGACCTCCCTAAGTGGATGGAGGGCTTCCCCGGCGCGTTGATCACGGCAAGCCTTATGAGCGTGTCGTTCATGGGGTTCGCGGGACTGCTGCGGTAAATAAATTAAAAATAAGAATGAAAAATGAAGAA
>JAITHB010000098.1 GCA_031280145.1 Oscillospiraceae bacterium
CCAATCATCAAAAATGCGCGACGCTTTTTGCGCAAAAAGCGTTTACAAAACTGTAAAAATATGGTACCCTCATAGTTAAGCATCGATTGCGAGTGGGATTCCCGAAAAGTGAAGGGTTGTATATGAAAGCTGAAGCGGTTCTGTCTTTGCCGCCCTTTTTGCGGCGCAAGCGTCTCTTCGTCTTGCTGTATTCCGCAATCTCAACAATCTTGGGGCTCGTGTTTCCGCTGGTTGTTAAGAACCTGATCAGCGCGCTGACCGAAAACAAAAGCAGCGACGTTTTCTTTCGTATATGCCTGGTCGGTCTGGGCATAGAAACGTTGAGCATGTCCCTGAACTGGCTTCAGAATTACCAATGGCACAAATTGGGCAAAGAGTGCATCTCCCACTTCAGAATAACCTGCTTTTCGCAAGCGCTGCTTAAACCGTTTTCGTTTTTCAGAAGCAACAACGAATCCGACATAGTCAGCCGAATTGTGAACGACACGGAGTATTGGGGCGTACTTAAGGCGCACGCCTCGCTGATGCTCATATTGAACGTCACCAACATCGCCGCGATACTGGGGTTCATGAGCTATGTCGACGTTCGTCTGACCTGCGTTATTATTGTCTTCGCGCCTTTGTACTACCTGTATTACCTGAAGCTCAACAAATCCCTGCGCAAACTCGCCACAAAGGAGCGTGAATCATACTCGCAAACGCTCGGGATTGTTCAAGAGAAAATTTCGGCGGCGGAAACGATAAAGCTCAACCAAAGCGAGCCGTTCTTCATTGGAAAAGTGCGCGCGGCGATCGATTCACTGTTCCATACTTCGAGCAAGCTTCAATTCTATAAATCATTCGGATCCTCCGTCAATTCTTATTTCCTTTCGCTGCTGCCGCTGTTTGTACTTGCGCTGGGCGGTTTTTTCATCTACAGAGACATGCTTGCGCTGCCCGCCTTGCTGGCGTTTTATCTGTATATACCCAACCTCAGGGAACCTATCGTTAATCTTACGGATTTGAATCTCAGCCGCCAAAACGCTTTGGCGGTGAAAGAGCGCTTGTCTGAACTCGTTGAAAACAGCGATTCGGTCGTTCATGAGCAAAGCGCATACAGAATAAACGAGATCGCCTTTGAAGACGTTACGTTCGCTTATGACGCCGATAAACTCATATTGGACAACGTATCATTGACGCTTCGGCGCGGCGACCGCGTTCGTCTGCAAGGTATAAGCGGGGCGGGGAAGACCACGTTGCTGCGTCTGCTTCTGGGCATAGAACAGCCCGGCAGCGGAAGCGTAAAAATCAACGGAGTGCCGCTGACCCAAATTGAAGGCAGCGCATATCTGAAGGATGTATCATACATGAGCCAGTTTCCGTTTCTTTTCAGCGGATCCGTTCTTGAAAACCTTCGGTTTGACAATGATTGCTCCGCCGATAAAATACGCGAGTCCCTTAGGATAAGCGGAGCGGATAGGTTCGTCTGCGAGGAAACGGATTTGGATTCAACGGTTGAGATGAGCGGCGGAAACTTTTCGGGAGGAGAGAAACAGCGGCTTGCGCTCGCCCGCGCCATGCTGAAGGACGCGGGAGTAATCATACTTGACGAACCCACTTCAGCCCTTGACGCCGAAATTGAGTCCGACATAACCGCAAGCCTTGAAACATACTTTGAAAACAACAAGGATAACTTACTGATTGTCATATCCCACGGCCGCGCTTTTGACAAGCTCTGCGGCAAGACACTGTCCGTAAAAAAGGACGGGACGGCAGAGCTCATGTGAAGTCGGGAAAAAATTGGCTCGGCAATTCTTTTTTGGACAAGCGCCGCATATTATTCTATAATTCAAATGAAGCGGGAGGAATTGAAAGTGGCGAAGACTATACGCGTGCTTGCGAACGGACCATACGAGGTAAGCCCCGACGTGCCGCTTACCGTGAAGACGATTGTGCCGAACCAAAACAACATTTCAACGTCGTATCAGGAGGACGGACGGCAGGAGAGCGGGCTTGTTCCATATCATCTGTGCCGCTGCGGGCAGTCCGCGAACAAGCCATATTGCGACGGCAGCCACTATGCGGCGGGCTTCGACGGAACGGAGACCGCGTCGCGCGAATCATATGTGAATCGCTCGGAAGTTTTCGAGGGCGAAGCCGTGGATATGCTTCAGGACGAGCGATGCGCGTCGCTGCGCTTCTGCGATAGGGGACCGCGCGTGTGGAATGCCGTGCGCCAGTCCGGCAATCCCATCAATCTTCAATTCGCGAAGGAAGAGTGTGCGAATTGTCTTGCGGGGCGGCTTACGCTTCGCGGCAAGGACGGGCATCTTATGGAACCCTTACTGCCTGTCGAGGCGGGACTGATACAAGATACGGTTGCGGGCAAGCGCGGACCCATCGCGGCAATCGGCGGCATCGACTTAATCGACGCCGACGGGCAGCCATACGAGCAGCGCAACCGCATGACGCTTTGCCGCTGCGGGCAGAGCCAAAACAAACCGTTCTGCGATACGCGTCACCTTAATTGCCCGCATATGGCGGGGAAGGATGAGTTATGAGTTAATTAAGAATTAATAATGAAAAACTAATGGTTTAATGCGAAAGACCATTCAGACTGTCAAAGAAGCCCATCAGTGTTGAAAAGGGCGGGCGACCGAGACGGTCGCCCCAAGCTGTCGGCAAACGATTGTTTTGTATGCGGGCGGGCGAGCCAGGGGCTCGCCCCTACAGCATATTGAGTTCCTGTATACCGATAGCATACATCATGTAGGGGCGACCGCCTCGGTCGCCCGCGGGCATGTCAAACAATTGTTTGCCGACAGCCAAAACCATGACTTTCGCCCCTGAACCATTAATTTTTCATTTTTCATTCTTAATTCTTCATTTATTACACATATTTCCGCATCATCGACAATGCGCTCTTCTCCAAACGGCTGACCTGCGCCTGGCTGATTCCCACTTCGTTCGCGACTTCCATCTGTGTGCGTCCGTCGTAGAAGCGCATCTTCAGAATGCGGCGCTCGCGGTCGGAAAGGCGGTGCATGGCTTCCTTTATGGAAATGCCCTCCAGCCAAGTTTCGTCCGCGTCCTTCTCGTTCTTCACTTGATCCATAACGAAGATTGCGTCGCCGCCGTCGTTGAACACAGGCTCGAACAGCGAGACAGGGTCTTGTATGGCTTCCAGCGCCTGCACGACTTCTTCCCGCTGCAAATCCATGCGTTTGGCAATTTCGGTGACGTTCGGCTCGCGCCCCAGCTCCGCGGAAAGCTTGTCGCGCGTCTGCAGCGCCTTGTATGCCATATCGCGCAGACTGCGGCTGACATGGATCGAATTGTTATCGCGCAGGTAGCGGCGTATCTCGCCGATTATCATCGGCACCGCGTATGTGGAGAAGCGGACGTTCTGCGACACGTCGAAGTTGTCCAGCGCCTTGATGAGCCCGATACAGCCCACTTGAAACAGATCGTCGACGTTCTCGCCGCGATTGCCGAACCGCTGAATCACTGAAAGAACCAAGCGCAGGTTTCCGCGAACGAATTCCTCGCGCGCTGTTTGGTCGCCGCCGTGAACCAGCGGGAACAGCTCGCGCATCCTATCGTTTGTGATAACGGGCAGCGTTGAGGTATCGACGCCGCAGATTTCAACTTTATTGATTGCCATAACCATGCCTCCGTGCGGCTTTAGCGGGGTCCCCGACAAATCGCAGATTTGGCGGGGTGGTGTAAGCCTTATGGAAGCATTATGGCTTGCTTGGTATAAATTTATTCTTATCGTGTAAATGATTTGCACAGCTTGATAGTTTGCTGTGATTTGCAAATTTACGCATCGCAATATACGTGCCGATTTGAACAGTTTGTGTATGACAGGTTCGGGCGGCGGAACGCCGCCCTACATGACATTATTTCACGAATTCCTCGACAATCTCGGGATAAATCCATTCGCAGGTTGCGCGGTCGATAAGCCCGAAGCTCTCGCCTTTCGCTACGTCCGTCACGCCGTTGTCCCACAGCACGACGGGGACGTTCAGGCTTCGCGCGTACGAGGAGAATTCCTTCGCCCACGCGACGCGCTCCTTAAGGTTGCCGTTCTTGTTCATCGCGCCGGTTTCGTCCATGATGACCGCTGCGCCCTTGCTTACGAATAATTGGTCGATTCTGCCGAACACGTCCTTGATGTTGCTGTTCGCGGGGAACTTATCCGTGCCCGCGCGGTTCAGCGCGAAGTCGTATGGTTCGTACGCGTGAATGCTGACCAGCATGTACGGGTCGTTCCACGGCAGGTCGAGGTGCGCGGCGTACCATATCGACGCCTGCACGGGCGTAACCATGACGATTCGCTTCGCGTTGTTGCCGCCGCTCGTGCGAATCTGCTTGAGCAGTTCGACGTTCAGCTTGTTGATCGTCTCGCGCACTTCCGCGGTTCCGCCCTGCCATTCGAGCGGCGAACCGACTTGGCGCGGCTCGTTGAATATGTTGAAGATGAGATGTTCGTCATAGCCGCCGAAGCGCTGCGCAATCTGCGCCCAGACGCGCGACAATTCCTTGTGCGCGCCGTCGAAGTCCGCGGCGGCAATCATCGGAAGCAGGCGCTTGTCTTCGTGGTGGGTATTGAGGATAACATACAATCCCGCGTCAATCGCGGAATCGACGACAGACTGCACGCGGTCCATCCACGCGGGGTCGATGTTGTATTCCGCGTCGAGGTGCGGCTCCCACGATGTGGACAGACGGATTACGTCCAGCCCGCCCGCCTTAAGCGCGGCCAGCAGCTCGGGCGTGATTTTGGGGTTGCCCCACGAGGTTTCGGTATCTAGCCCGCTTGAGCCTGTCGCGTCGAACGTGTTGCCCAGGTTCATGCCGAATTTGATTGACGCGGTCAGTTCCTTCGCGGTTATCGGGTTGAATTCTTTTGTTTCCGCCATTGCTGCGCCTCCAAACAATAATGAGAGAATCAGAACCGACGTGAGAAATATGCGCATTGTGCCCCCTATGTACATTCTTCGATGCGAGGTACGCTATAACAATAGGGCGAGCGAACGGGTCGCCCGCCCTATACCGTGCCGTTCCCTTACGGCTTCAAACAAATTTTATTTATACACCGTCTTCAGCGCGTTCTCCAGCGGCTGCTTGTATGTCTCCTGGAACTGCGCGGGCGTCATTGTGCCGTCCATTATCGGCACCATGGAGAAATCGCCCGAGTCGCCCGCCGAAACCTGCGACGTCACGCTGTCCCATGGGTCGAAGCTTATCGCGTGCGACATGAAATCGTTGAGCGCGCGGTTGCTCGCCGCAAGCTCCTCGTTGCCTGCCGCGGCCGCTACCATATTCTGCTCCGCCCACGTCAGCACTTCCTCGCTCTCGTCCAGAACGTCGTAGCCCTTCGTGTTCTCGCGGTCGAAGTCATACCAGTTATTCAAAGCCTGATACACCTCAAACACGAACGCGGGGTCTTCCACGCCCAGCGGAATCATATAGAAGTTGCCCGTGACCGCGTTGTGGAAATTGGTCTCCTGATTGCCCGAGGGTCCGACGGGATAAGGCACGACGCCCAGTTCCCAGTTAAGCGGATAGTCGATGCCGCCGCCGTAGTAGCCGTTGCCCTCGTTGAAAATCCAGTCGGCGGCGGTGAAGAACGCGACGCTGCCGTCCGCGTATTTGTTGTTGATCGCCCAGTCGTCGGCATTCCACGGGCGCGCGACTTTTCTGTCAAAATAGAGCGTTTTGAACATCTCAAGAACTTCGGTCGTCGCTTGGCTCAGCAGCCCGCCCTCAGGCGTCGCCGCAATCTGCGCGCCGTTGCTGCGCAGGAATCCGTTGAGGTGATTCGTCCACAGCCCGCCGAAGCCGTAGACGGGCGTCGCCGCCGTGAGGTCGGTCAGCTTCTCGCAGTAATCGAGGAACACGTCCCATGTCCATTCGCCGCGCGCGTACAGATCCTGCGGGTTCTCAAGACCCTTCTGCCTCAGCAGCGTCCAGTTGAAACCGAGCGAATAGACGGTTATCCCGTCGGAATATATCTGGAACAGATACGACTTATCCTGGCTCGGGAACTTCAGGTTTTGGTTTACCTGCTGCGCGTTCCACAGATCGTTGTCCGCGGGAACCAGATCGTCCAGCGCGTACAGATAGCCGTTCAGCGCGTACGGCATACCAAACTGGATGTCGGCTTCGTAGACGTCCGCCTCAGGCTTGCCCGAAAGCACGCCCTCGTCGACCGAAATCTGAATGCCCTCAAACGTCGTGCGTACGACTTCAAACTTTACGTTATACTTTTCCTCGACCGCCTTCATATTGTTATACATGGCTTCGTGCGCTTCGGGCGAGACGAAGTAGTTCGGCAGATCTTCCAGACCCAAACTCGAATCGTACATGTCGTGGTCGTACCAAGTGGCGATGCGGATTACCCGCGTGCCGCCGTCCATCTTCGCCTGTCCCGCGGTTCCCGTCGGGGCTTCCGTCAAAGCTGGAATCGCGAGCGCGAAGCACATTATAAGCGCCAGAACCAACGCCGTCTTCTTCATATATTTCCTCCTGATTATCATAAATTACAGACTTATTCGGCGGAAACCGCGTACTGCGCGGGGATGTACCCGACCGTTCCGTCCTTCGTCTCAACCTTAAGCATGGGGGTTCCGTCGGCGTCCGCCTTCTCCAAAAGCTTCACAACGTCGCCGCGGTTCACCATGCCGAAATTCTCCGTACGCGAGAGCGTCAGCGCCGCGCGGAGAACCACGCTGTTGGAAGTAATCGTGAGATAGATTTCGGCGGGTTCCGCAGCGGGCTTGTATATCAGATACATCTGCGTAATCGTGTCCGCGCCGTCCCATACGCCAAGACCCACGTTCTGCACTTCCGTCACTTCCGCGAAGTCTTCAAGATACAGCTTGAGAGACTTGCCCGACTCGATTTCTACCAGCGGGTCGGAAAGCTGAACTTCCTTCCAGCCCGCCTCCGCGGGTCCGCCTATTACCTGAATGACGAACTTGCTTCCGCCGGGATTCGTTTCAAACGGCGAGGTTCCGTCTTCCTTGTTATCGAACTCGACGACGAGCGCGGTCGCGCCTTGCCACACGGACAGCGGAACCGTTCCGTCGGTGCTGTTGAAGTTGTTCCAGTCCGCCTTGTACGGGGCGAGACCCAACTCGAAATGCTGTTCCGGCTCTTTGGCCAGAATCAGCTTGATGGCGGTTATCGTGTCGCCGCCGTCCCACGCGCCGTAGCCCACGTTCTGCACTTCAGTTACTTTGTCAAAACCGTCGAGCGCGAGCGTCAGCGACTTGCCTTCTTCGCGTTCCACCGGTGGATCGGAGATTGCTATCTCGTTCCACTCGTTGTTGCGCGCATCGTCCTTAACCTGCACGACGAACTTTCCGCCGTCGGGGTTGGTGTCGAGCGGCGAAGTTCCGTCCGCGTTGGGGGTATACTCAACCTTGAGCGCGACCGCGCGGTTCCAAATCTCAATCGGAACGCCCGCGCCGAAGTTGTTCCAACCGCCCGCCGCAATCTCGGTCGACAGCAGATATTCTTCCGTCGCGACCGCCTCTTCGACATACGCGTAGGATTCGGGGAACGCCGCGCCCGCGAACTGGTAGACGGGCAGTTCCGCGCGGTCGCCGTCCAGGAAGTGGATTCCCAGAATGTAAAGCTCGCTCTTGCCCTTGTACGCGGTGCCGTCGTCCTGATTGGGCTTGAGCACGATGTAGTTATCGGCGCCCGCGGCGAACGCGCTCTTCACGGGAACGATAACCGTTTTGGGGTTGGTGTCCGGCGACTGAACGCCTATCTTGCTTTCGCTCGCGGTCAGCTCATCAGCGTTTGGGCCGGCGTACTGATACACGATTGCCGTAAGCGGCCAGAACGTGTCGTCAAGGCTCGAAAGAGCCAAGTCGAACGTGATGTAGGCGACCTTGGGCAAATCTTCAGCCGTCAGAAGCTCGTCCAGCGCTATGCCGATGAACGGCGACTTGTTCGCGACAGGCGCGATTTTGACTGCCGCCTTGCCTTCATACGACGAAAGCTCCAGTTTGTAGTCGGGGCTTGTCCCGCGCTGGGTTGGGTCAAGCTTGAAGAATGCGAGGTTTCCGTTGCTGAAGTCCACGCCCGATACCGCTTCTTCCGCCGACGCGAAAGGCGCGAACGACACGAGCATGAGCAGCGCGAGAACTAGTGCCAAGCGTTTCATAATTGTGCGATTCCTCCTAATATTTGTAGATTTATTATACACTAAAACGGTTTAGAGGGCAAGAGGTTGTTAAGGGGTTGGGGGTGGGGTGGGAGATCGGGCAGATGCCTTCGTTACGGCGGGACGTACGCGCAACGGGCGGGCGATTGAATCCACCCCGCCAAATCTGCGGATTTGTCGGGGACCCCGGGAAATCGCCCCTACAGGGGTTTGGGGCAAGGAAACGGGCAAGGTTTTGCGGATGGCGGGCGACCGAGGACGGTCGACCATGCAGGGGTTTGGGGCATTGAATCGGGCGGTGTATTGTGGACCGCGGGCGACCGAGGACGGTCGACCCTACAGGGGTTTGGGGCAAGGAAACGGGCGATGTATTGTGGACCGCGGGCGACCGAGGACGGTCGACCATACAGGGGTTTGGGGCAAGGAAGCGGGCGGTGTTTTGCGGATGGCGGGCGACCGAGGCGGTCGCCCCTACAGGTGGTTTGGGTGCGTTCAATCGGGATGGTAATGTAAAACCTGTAGGGGCGAGCCCCCGGCTCGCCCGCCGTTCACAACCTTCGCCCGCCGTTCACAACCCTCGCCCGCGATACCCGACCCTCGCCCAACGTCTGATACCTGATACCTGATACCTGATACCTAACGAATTTTACCCCACAATCCCGCTGCGCTCCACGCCCTCGATAAACCGCCGCTGTAAAATTATATACATCAGCAGCAGCGGCACAATCATCAGCACCACACCCGCGTAAAGATACAACGTCGTCAGCGACGGGTCGCGCAGCTGATACAGGTTTGTAACGCTCGCCTGCAAACCCGACAGTTGTTTTGATAACGCGATTGACGGCGGCAGGCTGAACAACTGCGCGTAGAACTTATCGTTGAACTGCCACACCACGGAGAATATCAGCACGGTGATAAGCGACGGCGCGGCGTTGGGCAGCATAACGCGGAAATATGTATAGAACGAACCCGCGCCGTCTATATGCGCGGCTTCCTCTATCTCCATCGGCAGTCCGCGGAAAAACTGGTTGAAGATGAAGATATACAACCCCGAACGCAGTCCCGCCGCAAACAACGTCATGATGAACATCGGCAGCGGCGACGCCAAGATATTCTGCGGCGAACCGTTGAGCAGCGTCGCCAATCCCAGCGGGTCGAAATTCTGGAACAGCATATACAGCGGAAGCATGACGACGTGCGTCGGCATAACTATCATCACTATAACGCAGCCGAACAGCAGGTTCTTCAGCGGAAATTTGAACCTTGCGAATCCGTATCCGACCATCGAGCAGACGAACGCCTGAATCGCAGCGAGCGACACGACATACGCCGCGTTGCGCCCCAGCGTCCCGAAATAATTCATCACGGACACCGCCACTTCGTAGCGCTCAAGCGTCGGGTTCTGCGGCACGATATAGACCATCGGGTTGAAATGATCGTCGTTGCTGAAGAACGACCGCGCGGCTATTCCGATGAGCGGCGCCAAAATTATATACGCAACGCCGATAACCAGCGCGAAGCGGAACAGCGAAAACAGAAAGGATTTCGCGCGAGTTATCGTTTTGCCGCGCGTGTTCGCGGAGGTTGTATACGAAGTGCGTTCAATCAATTGAATACCCCCTGTATGAGGTCGTTAATCTTTAATGAAAAATTAACAATGAACAATTAATGGCAGACTGTAGACAAACGATTGTTTTGCATGCGGGCGGGCGAGCCGGGGGCTCGCCCCTACAGCATATTGCGTTCCTGCATACCGATAGCATACGCCCTGTAGGGGCGACCGCCTCTCGGGGTCCCCGACAAATCCGCAGATTTGTCGGGGTGGGTCCTATCGCCCGAACGCATCTGCATCGGATTCTACGTTGTGTCCGGCGGGTTTGGTATAGGGCGGGCGATCGGAGATCGCCCCTACAATAATGGTTTGTCGTAATCCAAACGATTGTTTTTATATGACGTTCTGTCAAATATCAAACAAACATTGTAGGGGCGATTTCCCCGGGGTCCCCGACAAATCCGCAGATTTGTCGGGGTGGGTCCTATCGCCCGAACCTTTCATGATTATTAATCCCATCTTTAGTTGCCCGTCATACCGCGCTAGTTCTGGTAGAACGCGAACCTGCCGACAATGGCGGAGAAGATTGCGAGGATGCCGCACAGCACAACCATGCTGACGAGGCTTATCGCGCTGCCGACTCCGTATTGCTTCGCCGCGCCGAAGATGGTGTCGTAGGCTAATTGCACGACTTCGCTGTTCACGAACGAGTCTACGAGCGTATAGACCATGTTCGTTATGATGAGCGGCGAAACCATCGGAAGCGTTATCTTCCAGAACGATTCGTATGTCGTCGCGCCTTCGATACGCGCGACTTCGTAAAGCGCGGGCGAGATGGATTGCAGCGCGGCGATGAAGATGACAATCTGCACGCCCGACGAAGTGATGATATTGTTTATTCTGCCGACCGCGTTCACGATGTAATCCAGCATGACGCGCGGCATGGCGAGGTTTCCAAGCATATCAACGTAGTAGGCGACGTTCACGCCGGAGCTTCCCACAGCGTCCATCACCGCGGCCGACGCGGGAGACGCGCCGCCGAGCATCAGTTGGCGCGACATATCCAGCGCGTCCGCAATCGCGGGGGCGTTGAGTATTACGGGCAGGAAGAAGATTGCGCGCACGGCGGTTCTGCCCTTGAACTTGCTGTTCAGCACCACGGCGATGAACAGGCTGAAGAACAGTATCAGCGGAACGTCTATTACCATGTCGCCCATCGAGGTTGTGAGTATCTGTTTGAACGAGGCGTGTTCCGCAAGCGCGTAGATATAGTTCTTAAGACCGACGAACGTGAGCGAATACCCGCCCTGCGACAGCAGCGATAAATCTGACAGCGAGAACTCGAAAGACAGAATGAGTCCGCGCAGATAGAACACGATGAAGCCTATCACAAACGGCGAGACCATCGTGAGACCGACGGCTGCGCGCCGCCAGTACATCGGTATGCTGAGTTTTTTCTTTGTTTTGTACAGGGCGGGCGATCGGAGATCGCCCCTACAATTATGGTTTGTCATTAAACACACGCACGTCTCCATTATGATAATCAATTTCTATAATAGTTCCGCTGTCATACGTCACGCGCGCAATGTCGCCGCTTCGCTCGTGCATCGTCATCGCCTGACCGTAAACCTGCGACAGCACGCCGTTCACCTTCGCGTACATTTCCGCGGCGTTCTGTTTCAGGTTGTCGAACGTGGCGGAATACATATAGTTGAGCGCGGTATACTTCATTTTGGACGCGGGTTCATATGTGAACGCGTAGCGCGGGCTCGCGCCGTACTCGATGAGGTGAAGCGCGGTTTGCGTTATGTCGGTATCCGCGCCGATGTTGAGCGGCTCGCCCGCGTACGGCAGGCAGCCCGAGACTATCATCTCGTAGAACGGAATCGCGCTGTCAATTATGGCGTAGGTGTTGACCGTGAGCGGCGCGCCCGAAACGGCGTCCGCGTATGGCAAGGCGTAGTAGTTCGCGCCGTTCACCATCAAGTTATACTCGCCGTCAAGCTTGCAAAGGCTGTCCGCGGCAAGCTCTTCCGCTTGCGCGCGGTCGACTACGTCGGTGCGCTTCCTGTCCGACTGAAGCGTGTTGCCAAGGTCGCGAAGCGACACGCCGTTAAGACTGTAACGGTCGAACGCGTTCACGAACGAATCTGTGTATCGCGGAAGGAACTTAGGCGAGAGCGAATGGTACCACGTGTCCGCGTATATGTCCAGCTCGCCGCCCAAGTTGTATGACAGCGGGTCGACGCTCCCGAACACCGCGGTGTAGCTTGCGCCGTAGTAGCGCGAATCCTCGTATGTGTAGCGGAAGCCTTCGGAATAATAGGGAACGTTCTGTATGGCCACGTCCGTGAACAGCCGTCCGCCGTCTTCCTCAAGCGTCTTTTCAAGGGCGGCAAGCCCGCCTGTATCTCCTAACTGCTTGACGGGCTTGATGAAATTCACCGCGTCATGGTAGAAGCCGCCGTTGAACCATCCCTGATAATTCATGTATTGCTTTGCGACGCCCAACGCCTTAAGTTCCGCCGCGATGTCTTGCGCCTGCTTGAACGTCGTCATCGGCAGAATGCCCTGATACGCTATATCGAGGAAGAACTGCCGTGACGCGACGCTGCCAATCACGTCCGCGAACAGCGGAATATCCGCGGTTTCGGGCTTCATCGGCGCAAGCTTACCTTCGTCGATCAGACGGCGGCGCTCATAGCGCGCCATGCCTGAATAGCCTTCGTGCTCGTCGTCAAGGAAGGTGTAGCGCACCTGAATGTCAAGCTCCGCCTTGGGCTTCTCGACGACGGGAATCCGCGTCTGCGCCGTGCCGCTTCCCGAAAGCGTTATGGCGGACGCGGCGCGAAGACGGAACGTCGGGTAGACATAGTTGTATGAATTCAGCTTGCCTGACACGCAGGCGGTTATCTGCGCGAGCGGCGCGCCGTTCTCAACGCGGGCGAGTATGCCCTGCTTTGGTTTTTGCAGACCGAACAGCGGAAGGCGCGTCGGCACGGATATATCTATCTGCGCCGATTCTACCAGCAGCGGGTCGATTCCGTAGACATACGCGCGGTAGTCGTCCGCGCCAGTTTTTCCGTTATTGAAGTTTATCGTTGCGCCCGAACCGTTCGGCACGACGATGTATCCCGTGTCGGTAACGCCCGCCGCGCCGAAGAACGGCAGAACGCGGATCGTCTCGATGGACGCGCCGCCAAGCTCCTTTATGCTCGCGGTCGGAACCGTCACAAGAAGGTCGCCGTCCGTCAAGCGATACTCTATAGGAATCACGAAGCCGAGCTTCTGCTCAAGCTCCGCGCCCGACTCCAGCTCGTCGCGAATCCTGTCTTCGTCGGTGTAGCCAATCTTCTCAAACTGCGCCGCTGTGCTTTTCACTTGAGTCGGGTTGTTCTTGATTGCGTCGACCAGCTTTACCACGCCGGGATAGCCGTCCGCCTTCTCCCAGCGGCGCGAGAGCAGGCTCGCGGTGCGCTCGTCAAACTGCGAGAGGATTTCCGCGAGACGCTCTTCCTTAAGGTAGACGGGCAGAATGCCCGCCGCGGGCTTAGTGTCGCCAAGCGTGTAGACCGCGCGGATTCCGCCGTCTATCGTGAAGAATTCAATCTGGTTCGCCTGCGCCGCCATCTTGTATGAGGAATACTCCGCCACTTTTCCGTTTGAGTCGTAGAACGTTATGACAAGCTGCGACTTGAGCGCGTCCTTGTTTGTGGAGTTTGCCAGAGTGTCCGCGTCCGCCTGCGGCGGGTTGCTGTAGGTGAACTCGCCCGTGCGCGTGTCATATACCGCTATGTCGCCGCTTGTACTGTTGACGAACAGCGCGAGCGTGCCGCTTGCAAGAGCGGGTGTGAAGCCGTCAAGCGTTATGTCCGACTGAATCGGCGCGAACGGATACGCTTGGGCACCCTCCGCGGGATGGGACAGCAGCGCTTTGTACCCGTCGTAGCGCGTGTAATGGATATGCAGATATAACTGCCACGCCCCGACAGCCAAAACTATCGCCGCGGCGAGAGATATCGATATTGCTTTCCAGGGAATCCTTTTTGTCTTCATTCCGGCTATCATCGCTTCACCATCACGAACGGAAGATAAGTTCTATATATATACCGTAGAAGAACCCGACCACCTGGTTTATCATATCGGCGAGCAGCAGCGCGAGGAATATCATGACGAACATGGACAGCACAGTCAGCAGCAGCGTCCCCAACGTCTTGAGCAGCGTGTAGTTATGCACGGTCATCACGCCCAGCAGCAGCAAAACGGCGGTCCACGCCGTGCCGAGGCTTATGATTATCGTGTAGAACACTTCCTCGCCGCTCGCGACAAAGCGGCTGACGACGGTCGCTGTGACATAGCACAGGATGAGCGGCAAAAGCGAGTAGCCCGTGACCGTCACGATATCGCGGAAGCGTCCCTCGCCGTTAAGCAAACAGGTGACAGACCAGTTTCCGACGGCGAACAGCATAACCAGAAGCAGAACGGAGGACAGCTCCGTCAAGCCGTTGACCGACATCGGGTCTGCGTCGTTCACGATGAAGCTTGCGAATATGCGGTTCATCGTGTAGCACGTGGCGAACACGGCGACGCAGATCAGCGACAGAACCACACTGCCCTGCTCGCGGTGGCGTATCTCGTAGAACGCGTCCGCGGGGTGCGACAAAGTGCGCAGCATGTACGCGAGTTTGTTTTTCGTGAATTGGGTTTGCAGCGCGGTTTGCATTATGTCCTCCCTGCCAAGCTTGACGATTCGCGGGGCTGTTAATCGCTTAGATTACTCCAAGATTCGCGGAAGCTCATCCGCTATGAGCTTCGCGACGGTTCTCGCCCCGTGCAGATTGAAATGCGTTTTATCGTGCCAGCCGTCGGGCAGCGAGTCGTATTCGCCCGACTTTGTGTGTACAAACAACTCCTCGCTTCCGTCTTTGCCCAGCGACTGAATCAATTTCCGCGTGATAACCTTCGCGTCAATCAAAGCTACGTTTTGTTCTGTCGCAAGATCCCTCACGGCGCGCGGATATTCTCCGTGCGTATACATCAAGGTGTTATCGTCAAGCCAATGGTTTCTGCTTACAGGCGTTAACAAAATCGGAACCGCGTTCGCTTGCCGCGCAGCTTCAATATAACGGGTGAGATATTGCTTGAACGTCGTTTGCGGATCGGTATGCCGCTCGTCGTCCTTCTCGTCGTTATGACCGAACTGGATAAGCAATACGTCATTGCCGCGCATCGCCTCGCGGACGGCGTCGAACCTGCCCTCTTCAATGAAGCTTCGCGAGCTTCTGCCGGATATCGCCGCGTTCCGCACGGTAAATCCGTCGGGCAGGTATTGCTCAAGCTGCCCCGCCCAGCCGAAGAACGGCTCGCTGCCCGTGTCCGCCGTAGAATCGCCGACGACGTGAATCACCATATTACCCTCCCAAAACAGCAACTATATTTTCGTCACCACGCGGTAGTCAGCCGTCCGCCAGAATATCCTCGCGCTTCTTGCCGCGCTTCGTAAGCTTCCTTACGATGAACCATATCGCGGCGATC
Source organism: Oscillospiraceae bacterium (assembly GCA_031280145.1). Classification (GTDB taxonomy): domain Bacteria; phylum Bacillota; class Clostridia; order Christensenellales; family Aristaeellaceae; genus JAITHB01. The sequence continues at coordinate 15,252 of JAITHB010000098.1, forward strand.
GCGACGATACCGCTCAATATCCACGCGAGGCTGTCTTTGAGCACGTCGTTGCGGAAACGCTTCCACGCGATGGAATAGTACGTGCGGTTCATGCCAAGTTCGAGGTAGGACAGCGCGGCGGCGTTGTCGCCCGCCGTGAGATACGCCTTGCCTATGCCCGCGTTGGCTATCTCCAGATTCTCATTCAGAAGGAGGACGCGCCGCCACATCTCTACCGCGAGCGCTTCGTCGCCGTCGAAGCGCAGCCCCACCGCTTCGTTAATCAGCGCGCCGTATTCCGTCGGGCTGAACACGACTATCTCGTTGCGGACCGAATCGAGGACGAGTATCGTTCCGTTCGCGCTCTCAATAGCGGAAGGAGCGCGGAACGAGCCTTGCTGCGTGCCGAGTCCGCCGAAAATGTAGAGCAGATTGCCCTCGCGGTCGTAGGCGAAGATTCTTCCGCGCTGACTGTCCAGCAGCGCGTATATGCCGCGCCCGACGTACGTCACGTCCACGATGCGCGACGCGCCGCCGTATATCCCGTTTCCGTTTATGTTGAGGTCGCCGCCGAGGTTTGCGAATATGCCGGTCTTCGCCACGTCCTCGCCGCGCGGGTTCAGGCGGCGCACCGCCTTCACGCCGTCGGGGTCGATGTTGGACGCGTAGACGAAGCCCGTCGGGTCGATATCCAGCCCCGTGAATTCCGTCGGAACGAAGAGCACAGAGTTTGCGCGCTCCGCGCGGCTTGCGATCGCGCGCCAGAAGCGCTGCCACATCGTCACCGTTACGTTTATCGTTCCGAAGAACCCCGAAAACTCGCCCGTCGGGTCGAACACCAGAATGCCTTGGAACATGTTCTGCGCGATAACATACACGCGGTCCGCGTAATCCACCGCCACGCGCAGCGGAACGAACACGTAGTTCGCGGGCAGCGCCTCTCCTTCGGGATTTTC
>JAITHB010000157.1 GCA_031280145.1 Oscillospiraceae bacterium
TTCCGTCGGCGCGGACAAGCAGGGCAATACGTTTGAGTTCCATCCGCTTACGGGAACGCGGATACCGGGTTTCGTCATTCCGCACTTCGCGGAGGCGGTGCGCATGTGCCTTGAAGCCGCGCAGGTCGTCCCGACGGTACGGTTCGTGGCGTGGGACGTCGCGATTACGCAGGATAAGCCCGTGTTCATAGAGGGCAATTCGTTCCCGAGCCATGCGATACCGCAATTCGCGGCGCATTTCCCCGATGGAATCGGTATTCTGCCGAGGTTTCGCGAGTTCATCGATATTTGATATCACCCGCCGTGACGCTGTTGCGTTCATGTCTCCAATCGCTGTATAATTGATTAGAAACTTACAGAAATTGGAGGATTATTCATGAAGGTTCTGTTCATCGGCGGAAGCGGCACAATCAGCACGGAATGCGTGAAGGCCGCGGTCGCATTCGGCCACGAAGTCTGCGTACTCAACAGGGGCAGCAAGAACGACACTCTTCCGCCCGACGTGATTCAGATTACGTGCAACGTGCGTGACAGCGAATCCGCGGCGAAGGCTACTCACGCGCACAAGTTCGATTGCGTCGCGGACTTCATCTCGTTCACGACGGAACATCTGCAAAAGAATATCAACGTGTTCCGCGGGAAGACAGCGCAGTATCTGTTCATCAGCAGCGCGTCCGCGTATCAGAAGCCGCCGCGCAACTGGCCGATTACGGAAAGCACGCCGCTCTGCAACCCGCATTGGCAGTATTCGCGCGACAAGATTGCGTGCGAAGAGCTGCTCATGCGCGAGTATCGCGAGAACGGCTTGCCGTTTACTGTTGTGCGCCCGTCTCACACATATTGCGACGGGAACATTCCGCTCGCCATCCATGGCAGCAAGGGTCCATGGCAAACCCTCAAGCGCATTCTGGAAGGCAAGCCCGTGCCGATGTTCGGCGACGGCACGTCGCTTTGGACAGTGACGCATTCGTCGGACTTCGCGCAAGCGTTCGTCCATCTGCTTGGCAACAGGAAGGCGATAGGCGAAGCGTTCCACATTACTTCCGACGAGGCGATTACGTGGAACCAGATTTACGGAAGCGTCGCGCGCGCGTTAGGCATGGACTTCTCCGATTTGAAGCTTGTGTATAAGTCGTCAAACGATTTGATTAAGCTCGGCAAGGAATACGGCTATGACTTTGAGGGACCGCTGCTCGGCGACAAATCGCATTGCGCCGTCTTCGACAACACGAAGATAAAACGGTTCGCGCCGGGTTGGTTTCAGCAGGTGACGTTTGAAACAGGCATTGCGTCGTCTGTCGCGTATACGCTGGAGCGCGCGGAGCTTCAATCGGAAGATCCAACGTGGGACGCGCTGTGCGAGAGGGTTTGCGGGTGTGAATGAGGTATTAGGAACGAGGTAATAGGTAGGAATTAATGAAAAAATAAAATGAACAATGAAAAATTGAATGTTAGGATGGGAACCTGCAACACCAAACCTAAACCATTAGTTTTTCATTGTTCATTATAAATTTTTAATTCGTCTATCCCCTACGCGCTCGCCATATCAAACATGTCAAGCACAGTTTCCTTCTTTAGGCTGCCGAGACAGCGCGTCACAATCGCGCCTTGCTTCAGGGCAATTGTCGTCGGCACGGACATTATGCGGTAATACTCCGACAATTCCTTTTCTTCCTCGATGTTTACGGTGAAGATTTTCTTGTCCTCAACAGAACCGACCTCGTGCAGCACGGGTTCAAATTCTTTGCAGTAAGAACACTCCGGCATGAAGAATTCGATGAGTACGGGCTGCTGCGCAGTATAGGCTTTCTCGTAGAATTCGTTCTTCGTCAGCTTTTCAATCGGCATTGTATCGTCTCCTTTTTGCGTGCGGTTATGCAAAATCAGCGCTTCGCCTTGCGGAGTATAAGGTTTGTCCTCGCGCTCAGAAGATGATATGCGGACATCCGATTGTTTATACGCTTTCTTGCCGCGCAGTGATACGGCGGTCTTGTGGAAGCCTCGACGATGCGCGCGATAATGCGCTCTTCATACACGCGAACATCGCGCGCGCTTTTGCGATTGCTTTTCGCTATGCTCTCCCACGGCTGCTTGTCGCGGTAGAAGGCGAGCAGAATATCGCGCGCTTTTGCGGCGGCGCCGCCGAATTCGTCGGCTATAAGCGCGTCCGCATATCGGCGCAGTTCGCGCAGCTCCGCAAGCTTCGCTTTCGAGATGTTCTCTATGTTAGTTAACATCTCTTCATTCATAACCGTTCTTGATACAATATCAGTTGTTGCGCAATTTCGTCCGCCCGGCCTTTCCGCCGCGGAAGAAGGGATTTCGCTGCGGTTTCTGACGCATTCAATCAAGTCAAGCCTTTCAAGGTGTTCCGCGTATTGGGCCGAAGAGTTTGCCCATTCGGATAGCAGACGGCGCGGCGCGGTTAGGTTTGATTTCATGTGTGAATCCCTCTTTGTATATTCTTTTGTATATTAGATAATTTTACACCGAATGAGTATATTTGTCAATAGGAATTTCCGTGTGCCGTATTTCCTCAAAAGTGTACGCGCTTATGCTTGCCATGTGTCTCATGGCGGGCAGACGATTCTCATACCATATAGCACGATGGAAATGGTAAAAGGGGGGATACATTTGGATGGTGTGATGGAAAAAAAACCTCTGCAAACCACGGTGTTCATGCGCGAACACGGGAAGGGGCTGGTCAAGAAGTGGCGCGCGTGCGTCGGCGCGGGAACCGCTTCGCATGGGCTTCGCGCGGAGTGGCAGCGTCAGTTTGAGGTGACGGTCGCCCAATGCGGATTTGAACACGCGAGGCTTTCCGATTGGGGCAAGCCGGACATGAAGGACGCGCGAGAGACCGACGCGCTGTGCGACTTCCTATGCGACCACAACATCGCGCCTATCGTTCGCCTTTCCGCGGGCGACTCCGTAGACCTGAACGGCTTCGCGCGCCACGCAATCTCGCGGTACGGCGCAAAACGCGTACACAACTGGAAGTTTGAAACTCCGCACACGAAAGGCTTCGAGCAGAAAGCGAAGCTGTTGAAGACTGTGGATTCATCCCTTTCCGTCGGCGTTGTTGTTCCGATACCGGCGCGCGGACTGAGGTCGCGCGAATCCGGTAAACCACCCCGCCAAAACTGCGGTTTTGTCGGGGACCCCGGAGAACGCGAAGCGTTCTTTCCTATTGCTCACGCTGCAGACAGCGGGCTTAAGGGTTTAATGCAATCCCCTTGCGTTGCAGGCTTAAAATCCGCCGCCGCAAACAAGGACGTGGACTTCGCCGTGCTGTCAGGTTCTGTTGATTCTGTTGAAGATAAAACTTACACCCGGGTCATGGAAGCGCTTGCGAAGCTTCAAGGTTTACCGCTGCACTTGGACGGCATAGACGCCGCGCACAAACAGGAGGACGCGCTTACTGACGCCGTCGCGCTCACGAAGCGGCATTTGGGCTTGGATTCGACCGACGGCAAGATGTCTCCGCTGCAATCCTTGTCGTTGGTCAGCTTTTCGGGTATATGCCGTCAAGGGGCGTATCTGGTGGACGACTTCGGGGTAAGGCAGCCATCGGGACACGCGTTCCGCATGATGGATCTGCTGTATGATAACGAGCTTGACCGCGGGAAGGGATACATCGTCACGAAGAATGAGCGCGGGAAGGTGTGCGCAATGGCGTGGAGCGACAGCGCGAACCCCGATTCGCTCGAGATAACGGGTCTTGCGCCATATGAGAAGCTTATGTTGGAAACGCTTGACGCCGAGCATGGCTTCGCCTACATGACATGGCGGCAGATGGGCTGTCCCGCGTCGCCGACACGCTATCAGGCGCAGGCGCTGCGTCAGGCTGCGCTTGCCACTGATGTGAAGTTCTGCCGTGCCGATTCGCGCGGCGTGTTCTCACTGCCGCTGCCCAAGGGCGAGCCGACAATAATGCTGTTGAAGGCGTAAGATTTAAGGGTTAGTTTAATTAGGAATTAGGAATAACCCGCGGTGTGGGTAGGACGTACGACCATCGGGCGGGCGGTGCAATGATGACCGCGGGCGATCGGGACGATCGCCCGCCCTATGCAACACCCGCACGAGTACCGACAGGTTTCGTTTGTAGGGGCGATCTCCGATCGCCCCATACTGTCGACAAAGCCCGTAAGTATTGTAAAGGGCGGGCGACCGAGGCGGTCGCCCCTACAGGATGTATGCTATCAGTATACTGGAACTCAATATGCTGTAGGGGCGAGCCCCCGGCTCGCCCGCCCG
>JAITHB010000172.1 GCA_031280145.1 Oscillospiraceae bacterium
TGCCGCGGCTGGCAAAAAGAGAACGGACTTCATATGTACCTCACATTATAGAAGACCAAGTTTCGCGTACGTCATACGCACCATGGGTGCAGGGCTTCGCCTGCCTAATCCGCCAGCAATTCTACAGGAGTGTCGCTCTTGCGCTTATGCGAAACAACCTTCGCGGAAGGTCCCTTCTTCTTGCCGAGGTACGCTTCCTGTACGCGCGGGTTCTGCATGAGGGACGCGCCCGTATCTTCCAAAACGATTGCGCCCGTTTCAAGGACGTAGCCGTAGCCAGCTACGCGAAGCGCGGCGTTCGCGTTCTGCTCTATGAGAAGAACCGTTATGCCGTCCTCGTTTACGCGTTTGATTATCTCGAATATGTCGCGCACGACGAGCGGCGCGAGCCCCAGCGAAGGTTCATCCATCATGAGCAGCTTCGGCTTCGTCATAAGCGCGCGCCCGACCGCGAGCATCTGCTGCTCGCCGCCCGAAAGAGTTCCCGCAAGCTGCCACGTGCGTTCGGACAGGCGCGGGAACAAGTCGAACACATGCTTCATATCGTGTTCCACGCCCGAATCCTTGCGCGTATACGCGCCAATCAGCAGGTTTTCGCGCACCGTCATATCGGGGAACACCCTGCGTCCTTCGGGAACCATAACTATTCCGCTGCGCACAATTTCCTTCGTCGGAAGCCCCACAAGGCTTTTGTCGTCAAGCGTTATTGAACCGGACTCGACACGCGTCAGCCCCGATACAGCGCGAAGCGTTGTGGATTTACCCGCGCCGTTAGCGCCGATGAGCGTTACTATCGAGCCTTCGTCGACCGTCAGCGATATTCCTTTAAGCGCCTTTATTCCGCCGTATGAAACCTTGAGGTCGCGTATTTCAAGCTTCATCTTCAGCCACCCCCAAATACGCTTTGATAACCACATCGTTCGCCTGAATCTCCGCGGGCGTTCCGACCGCTATCAGGTTGCCGTAATCCAGAACGTAGATTCTGTCAGAGATGTCCATGACGACGTCCATGTGGTGTTCTATCAGAAGAATGGTGAGGTCGAACTCGTCGCGCACACTCTGAATCAACTGCGTGAGTTCCATCGATTCGGCGGGGTTCATGCCTGCCGCGGGTTCGTCGAGCAGAAGCATGACGGGCTGCGTTGCGATAGCGCGCGCAATCTCAAGCTTGCGCTGCATTCCGTATGGCAGCGACGACGCGGTTTCGTGGATTACATCCTTCAATCCCATATGCTCCAGCAGATGCTCCGCGTGTTCATACATGAGGCGGTTCTCTTTGTTATAGCGCGGAAGGCGAAGCGTCGAGCCCAGCCAGTTTGACTTTATGCGCAGATGCTGCGCGATGACGACGTTGTCAAGAACAGGCAGCGACTTGAACAGACGGATGTTCTGGAACGTCCGCGCCATGCCGAGACGCGTTATGCGGTCGGGGCGCATTCCCGTTATGTTAAGCTTGTTGAGCGCGATGTGTCCGCTGGTCGGCTTGTATACGCCTGTTATCATGTTGAACGCGGTGGTTTTGCCCGCGCCGTTAGGGCCGATCAGCGCGACTATCTCTTTCTGGTCTGCAAACAAAGTCAGGTCGTTAACGGCGATAAGCCCGCCGAACTGCATTGTTACGCTGTTTACTTCAAGGACCTTCTGCCTCATGCGACTTCACCTCGTTTTCCGCGGCCCGCAAGCTTCTCTATATTGCGCACAATTCCCGACCACGTAAGCTCCTTCGTTCCGAAAAGACCGTTGCGGAAGAACACTATGACGACCAGCAGAAGCGCGGAGAACACCACCATGCGCATTCCCGCGATACCCGAGGTTTTCCAGAAGCCCAGGTTGATTGGTCCGTCCAGCACACGAAGCATCTCCTGCCCTATTGTCACGACGAACGCCGCTATGACGGAACCGGAGATTGAACCCATGCCGCCCATTACGACTATCATGAGTACGTTATATGTCTGCATGACGCGGAACATATCCTGCCCGATAGTTCCGTTGTACGCGGCTAACAGTCCGCCGCCGACGCCCGCCAAGAACGCCGAAATCATGAAGCTCATCATCTTGTGCTTGAACAGCGACACGCCCATCGATTCCGCGGCAATCTCATCCTCGCGAACCGCCTTTAGCGCGCGCCCGTAACTGGACGTCGTGAACAGCGCCATAAACGCAATCACAGCCAGCGCGACGCCGTACGTCCACAGGATTGTCGCGTTGGGCGGAATGGATTTCAAGCCCTGCGCTCCGTTGGTCAGGCTCTGCGCGTTCATTATGAATACGCGGATTATTTCGGAGAACCCGAGCGTCGCTATCGCGAGATAGTCTCCGCGAAGCCTGAGACACGGCACGCCGATGAGGAACGCCAAGCCCGCCGCAATCAATCCGCCTATGATGAGCGTCAAGCCGAACGGAAGCGTCAGTGTTTCAAGAGGCTTAACAATCGGCGTGACAATATACATGGAAAGCTTTCTTGCGGGTTCTATCGTAAGCAAAGCCGTTGTGTACGCGCCGACAGCCATGAATCCCGCTTGGCCAAGCGAGAAAATTCCCGTGAACCCATTAATGAGGTTCATCGCGAGAGCAAGAACAATATTGATTGCGCACAGTCTTGCTATACGCGGAACGAGCGCGTTTGCGCTTCCTTCAATTTTCATCAGCACGAAGTACAATACTATAAGCAGCAGCGCGGAAAGAACAACCGAATACAGGTTTACATTCTTCTTCACAGAAGGCGGATGCTTTGATATGCTTTCGCGCGTGTTTGTCCGTTCGCTCATCATCTACACCTTCTCCGTAGTATTTTTGCCGAGCAAACCTGCCGGCAAGACCAGCAGAATTAATATGAGCAAGATAAACGCGACGGCGTCGCGGTATCCTGACGCGGCGGGAAAGAATGCCACAAACATTATTTCGGCAAAGCCCAGAACAAACCCGCCCAGCACCGCGCCTGTCGTATTTCCGATACCGCCCAGCACAGCCGCGATAAAGCACTTGATTCCCGGCATTGAGCCGACGTCCGGCTTTATCTGCGGATATTTCAGCCCCCAAAGGATCGCGCCGACACCCGCGAGCGCGCTTCCGATGAAGAACGTCATGGCTATCGTGAAATTGAGGTCGATGCCCATAAGCCGCGCCGCGTCGTAATCTCGGGAGACCGCGCGCATCGCCATGCCGGTCTTCGTCTTCTTAAGAAGAAATTGAAGCCCGACGAGAAGCAGAATGGTTACGGCGGGAACGATAAGCGTAAGTCTGGGGACTCTTATCGGTCCCAACTGCATAATTGTTGTGAGCAGCGGAATCTGCTGGAACATCAAAGGCCGTCCGCCGAACAGCACTGTAGCGAAGTTCTGCAAGAAGTATGAAACCGCGATTGCGGAGATGAGAATTGAGATGCGCGGCGCGTCGCGAAGCGGGCGGTACGCCAAACGTTCCGCCGCGACGCCGAGCAGCGCCGTAATGATTATCGCAATGATAAAGCTCACAAACCAGGGCAGATGAAACATGGCGATGCCGAAGTACGCGAAATACATACCCATCATGAATATTTCGCCATGCGCGAAGTTAATAAGACGGAGTATTCCGTAGACCATCGTATAGCCTATAGCGAGGAGCGCGTACAGGCTTGCCACGGATAACGCGTTTGTGAAATGTTGCAGAAACATCGAGCCCGTCATGATTAACTCCTTTGATACTTCACTTGAATTCTATACTTGCATACGCGAATTGAATGAAAATCATTCGCCGATTTATGAAAACAATCCGGATTTGTTTTACCATACCGGATCGGTTGATGTCAAATTAATCAGAACCAAACGAGGGCGGCTTTCGCCGCCCCGCATATGTTTTTGTTATTCCGGATCGACTGACGCCAAGAACGTCTCGCTGCCGTCGGCGAGCTTCCGAACGAATACAACGGGGCGAACCGCGTCATGGGTTTCGTTGAGTGTGATTTCGCCCGCGGCTCCGACGAATCCCGACGTTGCGAAGATAGCGTCGCGGATGGCGGTGGAATCGGTGGCTGTTCCCGCGCGGGTGATGGCGTCAAGGAGCGTGAGGTATGCGTCGTAGGACATCATTGTCGGGGCGGCCGGCTTTTTGTTATACTTCGCTCTGTAGTCGCTGACCATGCGGGCGGTTATATCGTTGAGCGGCTGATCCGCATCGCAGAATGTCGAGAAGACAACTCCTGCGGCCGCCTCTCCCGCGATTTGATACAATTCGGGTCCGTCGAGCGTATCTCCGCCGAAGATCGGTCCGTCATAGCCAAGTTCGCGCGCTTGTTTCACTATCAGCCCTGCGGTTGCGGGAGCTCCGACTGACGCGAAGATTGCGTCCGGTTCCTTGGAAATGGCTTCGGTGAGAAGCGTAGTGAAATCCTGGTCGGCGTTGAAGAAGTTGCCGGTTGAAGAAATCTCGATTCCTTCCGTGGCGTCAATCTTCTCCTTGAAGAATTTAACCAAGCCGGTGGCGTATTCGGATTCGATCTCCTGAATGACGCCCACTTTCTTGTATCCCTGACCGATAGCGAAACCTGCAAGCGCGGGCCCCTGCTGTGGATCGATAAAGCAGATGCGGGCATACCAGCCGCTTTCGGTAACGGTCGGGTTTGTGCCGGTCGGGGTGATTGTGGGGATTCCGGCCGCCGCGAATACGTCGGCTCCCGACAGGCAAAGCCCCGACGAGTATGAACCCAGAACCGCGACGACGCCCTGGCTTACGAGAGAGGCGGCCGCGTTGCTGGCTTCAACCTTATCCGACTTGGAGTCCGCGACGATGAACTCTATCGGAAGCCCCAAAACTTCGGGATAGTGTTCCTTCGCCAGCTCGTAGCCTTCGACTTCCATCGCGCCGCCGCCGGCGTAGCTGCCTGTGATCGGCTCGAAGATGCCTATCTTGATTGTTCCCTCGGACAGTGCAAACGCGGGTACTAACATTATTGCGACCAATAACACGGCGATAATCTTGCGCATTTTAATTCCTCCATCTTGCATGACTGTTTGTTAATCTCAAAGGGAGCGTATGCTCCGCTTTTGTAAAGTATACAAGTCCAACCCTCTTTTGTCAACAACAAAACTTACAAAATGAATTGTCGCGAAAGAAATCCTTCATTTTTCTTTTCGCGGTATATGGAAGAAACATTTGCGGCTTTCCGTTATATTGTCGATTGCGGGGGTGGCGTATGGATTACGAATATGAAGAAGACATGGTGACAGAATCCATCTGTAACAGAGCGGGCAGCCATTATTCGGCGCGCGCCATTCCATATGAAGCCCGCGACGATATGTTGTCGCATCTGTTAATTCATCTGCCGGATTTTATGGGCGGCGAAGCTATGTATAATAACGACGCCGCGGGGTAATTTTGTAACCATATTTATCATAAAACCGCGCGTTGTGCCGCAGCGCGCGGCAGGCTGTCGACAAAGCCCACAGGCGTTGTAAAGTGCGGGCGACCGAGGCGGTCGCCCCTACACCGTATTGTATTCTTGCGTACCGATAGCATACATCCTGTAGGGGCGAGCCCTCGGCTCGCCCGCATTTTACAACACATATACGTTCGCGGAACTATTCCGCGATCTCGAACACCATTTCAACCTGCGCCTGTATGTCCAGCGTACCGGACATTATCGTGTCGCCGATTCCCATCGCCTTCGCGTCTTCCATGACGCCGCGCGTGTTTGCATAGGAAGCGTAGGTTACATAGCCGCTCTGTATTTCCTTGATGGAACTCACCTTGCCAAGCGCGCTGCCCGACGCCTTCGCCATAACGTCGGCCTTGAGCATCGCAATCTTCACGGCTTCAGACAGCGCCTGCTGATACGCTTCGCCTTCCTTGGTGCTCTTGAACGTGAGACCGTAGCTCTGGTTTGCGCCCGCCGCGAAACACGCGTTGAGCACCGTCGGAACGTTGAGAATATCGCGCACATAGATGGTGATGTTGTTGTTCACGCGGTATCCGACAAGCTTGGGTACGCTCTCTCTGTAGTCGTAGATGGATTCCACAGAAAAGTTCGACGTCGCGATGTCCTTCTCGTCCACGCCCAGCGCCTTCACAGCTTCGATAATCGCGGTCATCTTTTCGGCGTTCTCTTGCTGCGCGACCAGCACGTCCGCGTTGTCCGCGGAATATCCGGCGACAATTACCGCGTAATCTGGCTGAACCGAAATTGTGGCTGTTCCATAGGAAGAAATCGTCGGCGCGACCGATTCAGCCCTGACGAACCCCGGCAGGAACAGCATCGCCATGAGCACCAATAGCACCGCGATAATCATCTTATCAAATACCGCAAGCCTCGCGCGTTGTGTCATTATGTTTCATCTCCTTAATCTTCCGAATTTTCCGTTTTAGTGACGTTCATAAATAGAACGCGGAAGAAGATGAAAACAATCCCAAACAAAAACATTGTAGGAGCGATCGGAGATCGGCCCTGCAATGCTTCGGAAGGTTGCGCCAACATGTAAACACACATTGATACGCAATATCTAAATTATATTTACATCTGTCTGCTGCGCCAATGCACCCGCTCAATCAGCAGCGCCGCGCCCGCCATAAGCCCCAAGATAAGCAGCCACGGCGCGGCTGTCACCAAGAAAATCATCATGTCAGTAAAATACGTCTTCACTGCGCTGACCGACATGCGGAACTGCGCCGCCATACGCGCGCCGATTGAAGCCGCGGCGGCCTGTTGAGCGGCGGACTCGGTAAGCCTTATGTCTATCTGCGCGAACGCCTCATACATATCCCATTCGGACAGCTTGCCCGCGGTAACAGTTATCATCGCCTGAACGCTTGTTATCTCCGTTTCTATCATCAGAACCTCATCGAGGCTTGCGGCTTCCGCCATCCTCTGCTGGAGACGCTCAAGCGTCGCTTCGTATCCCTCAAGCAGCGCGGCGGTTCGGTTGTATTCTTCGGAACGCTCCTCGCTGGTCGTCTCGCTGCGTTTCACCGTTGTGAAGTCGCCAAGCTTAGCCGCGAAATAATCCAACTGATTCTGCGGAACGCGCACCGTCACTTCCGCCACGCGAAGCAGCGACGCGCTGTCCGCCCGCTCCTCGCCGCTTATAATCTGCTTTGACGTCCAACCTCCCGCGGACTTCGCAAGCCCAAGAATCGACTGAACGTCGTCCTCGAAATCGCCGCTCTCCGCCTCGAACTTCGCGTTCTGAATTATCTTAAGCCCCGCTATTGTATTGCCCGGCGAATCCGGAAGCTGCACCGTCGGACCAAACTCTATAACGCCCTTTTTCGGCGCGCCGCCTTCTATCAAACCCATGCGCACCAATGATGTTCCGCCGATCAATATGAGAATAACCGAAACCATTGCAGCCCAGACGCGTATCGGAAGACGCCGCCTTCGTGCCCTATAACGTTCCGTGCGCAGCCTTTGCCGCCAAGACACCGACAGCTCCTGTGGCATATCCAATTCCGTATCCAAATTATGCAAGGAATACAGAATCTCCTGCATCTCTTCGCGCAAGGCGTAGCACATCGGGCAACTGAGCTCATGTTCCGTCATCGCTCGAACCGCGCGAAGCGGAAGCTTGCCGTCGAGGAAATCATGCAATTGCTCTCTGTACTTCTCACAAGTCATCGGTGTGATTCTCCTTACGCACATAATTGACGCCGCGGGAACTGTTAAGTTCCTCCAGATTCGTTCCGTGGCGTCTGTACATCATCTTGCGTATGCGCTCCCTCGCCCTGGAAAGCCGCGACTTCACCGTTCCCAAACTAATCTTGAGAATCGCCGCGATGTCCTCGTAAGCCAAGCCCTGTATGTCGCGCAGAATCACTATAACCCTTTGATCCAGCGGCAGCTTCGATATGCACACCTTCAAGTCCTGGTTTAAGTCGTCGCGGATAATCTCGTCCAGCGGGTTTGATGACTTGTCAGAAAATGTAAATCCGCTGTCCTGCATCAACTCCAGTGATATATACGGCTTAATCCTGCGTCTGCGAATCATATCCAAACACACGTTGGTGGTTATCCGAAACACCCAGGTCGTGAACGCTCCCTGGAACCTATAGTCTGTTATAGAACGGAACGCCCGAAGCATCGTCTCCTGGGTGCAGTCGAAGGCATCCTCGCGATTGTTTGTAATTCGCAGCGCCAAGCCGTACACACGCTTCTCAAGCGGCGCCATCAGCGTTTCAAACGCCTCCGAATCCCCGGTTTGGGCGCGCTTGATCAGCTTTTCGGTTTCGTCCAAGCACACCACCCCCATGACGATTTTACTAATACGGAGTCATTTTATTGACTTTTGTTCCCACTATTTTTCGGAAACACTCGCATCAACTCATCATCATTGGTATGGTTGGGTCGTATTGGTCCTCCTCTTTTGTAAATCCTTGCAGGGGGAAACCCTTCGGGGGTCGCCCGCCTGCGCGTATGATTGTTACAGCGCAAGCGGGTCGTACGACAATCAGGCGGGCGATCGGAGATCGCCCCTACAGGGATTCCCTGTCGGCAATCATGCGGGTGTTGTGTAGGGCGGGCGACCGAGGCGGTCGCCCCTGCAGGGATTCCCTGTCGGCAATCGTGCGGGTGTTGCATAGGGCGGGCGACCGAGGCGGTCGCCCCTACAGGGATTCCCTGTCGGCAATCGTGCGGGTGTTGCATAGGGCGGGCGACCGAGGCGGTCGCCCCTACAGGTTTTGATTACATTTCCGATTGAAAGAAAACAATCATTGTAGGATTGTAGGGGCGAGCCCCCGGCTCGCCCGCCCGATTGTCAAACCGAACGTACAATATAATCGCCCGTCTGATAGTCGCACGACCCTCCCGCAACGCAGGTAATCCCTGATACCTTATACCTCGTACCTACTTCAGCCTTACGCCGTAAACCTTCTTGTCGCGCGTGCCGACGACCAATATGTCGCCGAACACCGCGGGCGAACCTTCCACGTTGCCCTCCAGCTTCACGCTGCCAAGCTCCTTGCCTGTGAGTCCGTCATATATGGCGAGCTTGCCCTCGGAGTTGGCCTGTATTATCCATCCGTCGCCGGCTTCGTTATAGACCGCGACAGGCGAACTCCAGCTGTACTTCTCAGTCGATGTGCGCCACGCGACCTCGCCCGTCTTCTTGTCGAGCGCGATAAGCGTTCCGCCGTCGCTCGTGCGCGACACCATGAAATACACCAGATTATCCAGTTTATTCTTGCCGACCACGGGAGACGCGACCACGCCGCCCATCGCCTGGCTGTTGTAATCGCAGCGAATGTTGAACTGCCAGACCTCTTCGCCCGTCAAGGCGTCGAGCCTGCGGATAGTAGCGTCGGAGTTCTGCTTGCGGTTGAATATGGTGTTGCCCGTGTAGAGCGCGACGGAAGCGTCCGCCTCAACCTCCAGCGCGATCGTCGCGTCGGTATTGTCGCCCATGTCAGCAGCCCATACCGCTTCCATTGTCTTCATGTCCACGCACTGGAGTACGCCCGACGCGTCCGCGAAGTAAACGTACTGCCCGTACACCGCGGGGGAAGCCTCGATGCCCGTCTTGCCTGTTCCCGCGGAATATCTGTATGTCACGGTTTCAGGCGCGGACGCGGCCGTCAGCGTCTTATCCGCAGCGCTGAAGTTTATATCCAAGTCGGACAGATAGAACAAACCGTTCTCGCCCGTCTGCACCATCACGCCCGTCTTCGGGTCGATGAGCGCGGACGCGTCGAACGCGCCGCTGCTCTCGTTCGCGGCTTTGTTTGTCCCCAGGAGCAGGAACAGCTTCGATTGGTCGATGAGGTTGAACGCGTGCATTCCGATCGCGCCGCGCCCGTCGTTCAGAATGGAGACGCTCTGCCCGATCAGCATAAGCGGATAGCCCCACGGGTGAATAGTGACAGAACCCTTCATGGGATACTTGATGTTTATCGGTTCGCGCGTCGGTTCGCCGTCTTCCAAGTCCCAGAAGTAAATCTTGCCGTCCATCGTGGCGTAGATAACTTCGCGCAGCGCTTCCTTCGCCTGTTTGGCCGGCTCGATGTTCATCATCTCGCGGACTTCCTTCGGCCAAACGACGATGGCGGGCTGACCCGTCCAGCCTACGCCCGTATATCCCTCAATCGCGCCGATGTTGCGCGTCCAAATAATCTCGGGCTTGAACTCCGTAAGCTCCGCGGTGCCGTACGCCGCGTTCTGGCGGAACGGTCCGCCGCGGAACGTAGATACGCCGCGAAGAATCGGAACGCCCTTCACTTTATTGTAGTCTTCGGGCGCGCCGAACACTACGTCCTTGCTCGCGAGGTAATCCAAAATCTCCGTACCGTCACCCTTGAGTATCGCTGTTTTGGTGAGAAGATTATCCGGAAGCGTGTTTTCGGAACCCGTCGGATCTTGCAGAACGAACGGATTCGGCGTCGGAGTCGGTATGGGCGTAGGCTCCGCCGTTGGTTCCGCAGTAGGAACGGGAGACGGCGAAGGTGTCGGCGATGGCGTCGGTACGGGCGTCGGCGTCGGATCCGGCTCTCCGATGAACACGTCGATCACGCTTCCGTCGGTGTTCCAGCCCGCGGCGCTGCCCGCCTGCGCCTGAAGCGTTCCGCCGTAGCGTTCCGCGAATTGCACGTTGGCTTTCCACGCGCGGACGCCGTTCTGCTCAAGGAAGCTGTCCTCGCCCATAAGCTCCGCGCGGACCACTCCGTCGGAATCGATTATGCGAATGCTCGTCGCTGCGGTGTTGGTGCGGATTGTGAATTGAATCGGCGCGGTTAAATCACGAAGATCGGGAGAATCGACGTAGAAGCCTGAAACCGCGGGTGTGTTCGAGGCTTTGGGCGTCGGCGTTGCGGTGAAGTCGACGGGCGTTCCGTTTCCGCCAAGCTTGCCCGCAATCCACTCTATAGCGGAATCCGCCTTGCCCTTTGTCCATATCATTCCGTTCGCGAACATATCGTTCTTCATTATGAACGTATCGACCGCGTATGCTCCGCCTACGCCGAGCACCGACACGACGATAAGCGCGGTTAATATAAAGGAAGCCGTGCGATGGCGCAGATGATTCCGCACCGCGTGTCTGCTTATGGAAATCAACGCGAAGCCCAGCGCGACAGCGGCCGCGCCGCCGATTGCAAGCACCATCCAGTTTGACAGAACCCACAGATATACGGCTTCCGACGCGGACTGCGCAGCCGCCGCAAGGTCAACCGCTTCGTTTATCGCGTCGCGCCTGTTTATCTCCGCGTAACCGTATACGCCGCCGAGCAGCGACGCAAGCCCCAGCAGGACGACCAGAAGAACGGCGAACGAGATGAGCGCGCCGCTTCCGCCGCGGTTCCCGCCGTCGCCCTTCTTCTTTGCGGGGCGGTACTTCTCGTCGAAGTATTCCGGCATTTCCGTAAGCTCTCTGCCGCCGCGCTTGCTCGCGTTCGCGAGGCCCTGCGACTTATCCTTCTTATATATAACGTTGTACGCGTCCGACGGCTCGTATTTCTGCGGCTCGCGCCTTCTTGTGCGCAGCGGTTCATATATGCTTGTGTCGCTTGCGCGTTCGGAAGACAAACCCGAAAGCCCGGCGCGGGCGCTTCTGCGCGGCGCGGCGCCGCCGCTTACTATATCGTCAAATTCCGTTTCATCGGCGGTTTCTTCCGTTTCGGCGCGCGGCAGCGTTCCTTCCGCAGACTTAAGCGCGGAACGCCGTACAGGTTGATACGCCGCGGTATCCGAAGCGCGCGGCACAACGCCGCCCTGCTCCGATTCCATAAGGCGCGCCGCCTGCTGGCGCCTTCTGCGGGTCGATTCCACAGGCGCGTACACCTTCGTTTCTTCGTTATCCATAAAAAGTGTCCTCGTTTCAGTTTGCGTTCAAGATTGACTGTCGCAATCCGTTCAACAAAAATAGCGTTAAGCGGACAAACGCCGCGTTAATCGCGCAATTTCACTTCTCTCATTATACAAGATTCAGGGTGTTTTAACAAGCCGTATGAGATAATTTGGAAAATGAACATAGCGCTCTCCACAAGGGTGACTGTTTCATTCAATTGTGCGTGTACTAAAAAACTGTAGGGCGGCAGACTTACGCTCCTACTGCGTCAACGCCTTATAATACTCCTCCACAATGCGTTCGCCGGAATACTTCTCTTCATAAAGCTCTCTTGCGTTCCTGCCCATGCGCCGCGCCTGCGCCATATGCGAAGACATGCGAACAAGCTGAGCCGCAAGCTCGTTCGACGCGCCGTGCGCGAACACCTCGCCCGCCTCGTGCTTTGCTATGTCGCGCGATATGTCGCTCTCCGCGCCCGATATAAGCAGCACGGCGCGCCCGCTCGCAAGGATTCCCACATATTTGCTCGGCAGAAGAACGTCGCGGAACGCGGCGTCGAATATCACGAGAGCGACGTCCGCAAGCGACAGATGCTCCGACAATGTTTCAAGCGGCGCGTATCCCTCGAACACGACGTTCGGAAGCGTCTCCGCTTCAGTTCTCAGTTTCTTGTAGTTTTCGCCGCCGCCCGTTATGTGGAACAGAACGCGTTCATCGTCCCGCAGTATGCGCATCGTGTCAAGCAGCGTCTCATACTCGTGCGCCAAGCCGAAGTTTCCGCTGTATTGCACAACAAGCTTGCCCTCCCATGTGTCAAGTCCGCGCCGCATACGTTCCGCGCCGTGCGGCAGAGGGACGACGCCGCCCGTCGAAGGGTTCGGTATGACGTGAACGCTTGTCGCGCCGTAAACGAGGCGCAGTCTGGACGACATGTCCTGCGATATGGTTATAACCTTCGCGCACTTGTTCAGCGCCCATTGCATCATATTGTGCAGTATCTTATAGAAGAGATTCGCGGAACCCATCTTGCCCGCCGCCTGAAGCACGTCGGGGTATAAATCCTGTATCGACGCGTACAGCTTGTACTTTGTATCCACGCGCCCAAGCGCGGCGACGCAAAGCCCCAACGGCGGCGCGGTCGTAACGAGCACTCGCGCGTCGTTTGGAATGCGGAACAGAACGTATTCGAGCAGAGACAGCATGAACGTCGCCTGATTTATAATCTTTCCGAAGAACGAAGACTTCGGATACGCGGTGTTCCACAGACGGACTATCTTCACACCTTCGCGCGTCTCTTCCCGCGGAAGCTTCTCGTGCTTGGAATAGAACGGCGTGCCGCAGACCACCGTCACTTCCGCGCCGCGTTCCGCAAGCCCTGTCGCGACGACCCCGAACACTTGTCCTGTCGCGGCGGTCTCGGGCGGATATTGCTGGTTGATTATGACTATCTTCATGCGCGCCTGCGTTCCGAACGAACCCGCGTGTCGGTTTCTTCCTCGGGCGCGTCGGACGGGGTTTCGCCGCCCTCCTGCACGCCGCGCGCGGTGACCACGCATAATACCGAATAGAAGACAATCTTCACGTCAAGCCACAGCGAGATGTTGCTCGCGTACCACGCGTCCGTTTCCGCCTTGCTTTTCGCGTCCACTATGTCGCGTCCGTTCACCTGCGAAAGCCCCGTTATGCCGGGGCGTACGGTGTACGCGCCGAGTTCGCGGCGCAGCTCGTGTATTTCACGCTCCTCGGGAACGAGCGGGCGCGGACCGATGAGGCTCATCTCGCCCTTAAGAACGTTTATCAACTGCGGCAGTTCGTCAATGCTGGATTTGCGCAGAACGCGCCCAATCTTTGTTATGCATAGCTTGCTGTCCAGAAGGTTCTTCGTCGCGACGGACGACGGCACATGCGTGTACATCGAGCGGAACTTATATATGCGGAACAGCTTGCCGCCGCGCCCGACCCTGTTCTGCGCGAACAATATTGACCCCGGCGAATCCATCTTGATTAACACCGCAACCAGTGCGAACAGCGGCGCGAAGACTATCAGCATCACGACCGACAGCAGTATATCCATGGTTCTTTTCAGTTTGAGGAACAGCCATAGGCGCATGTATTTACCTACCAAACAAAATCTGCAGGGTCGCCCGCCCTTTCCGAAACCGACCGTAACAAAACGGCACGCAGGTTAACATACGTTCGGGCGATTGGAAATCGCCCCTACAATATTACCTGTCATAGCAAAGCCCTATGTGTGTATACAATCTTTCCGTTCAGCGTATCAGCGACGGTGTGACCATCCCCGACCAGCCTGTATTTATACGTGGTCAATCCCTCCAACCCCATTGGACCGCGCGCGTGAAGCTTACCCGTGGCAATGCCAAGCTCCGCGCCGAAGCCGAAGCGATAGCCGTCCGCAAAGCGCGTACTGCAATTCACGAATACGTCCGCGCTGTCGACCAAACTTGTGAACGCGTTTGCGTTAGCTTCGCTTTGCGTGAGTATCGCGTCTGTGTGTCCCGAGCCGTGCGTATTAATGTGCAGTATGGCTTCTTCCGTAGAATCCACGATCTTTACGGAAAGAATTGGCGCAAGGTATTCCGTGTCCCAGTCTTCTTCGGTCGCGGGATTCATCCGCGCAATCGCGCGCGCGCGTTCGTCGCCGCGCAGTTCGCAGTCCGGCAGCGCGCGGACGAGTTCAGGCAGGAACGTTTGCGCCGCGTCCTTATGCACAAGAAGGGTTTCGACCGCGTTGCACACAGCGGGGTATTGCATTTTGCTGTCGCGCACCACGTCCAACGCATACGCGGGATAGTTCGCGTCCACATAGATGTGGCACAGACCGTCCGCGTGTCCCAGCACGGGAATACTGCTGTTCCGCTTTATGTAGCGAACGAAGGCGTAGCTTCCGCGCGGGATAATTACGTCAATGTATTCGTCGAGCGTGAGTATCCGCGCAACGTCTTCCCTTGTGTGAAGAAGCGCGGCGAAGCCTTCGGGAATACACGCGTTTGCCGCGGCTTCATATATTATATCATACAGAACCTGATTCGTGTTCGCGGCTTCGCTTCCGCCCTTAAGCAGAACCGCGTTGCCGCTCTTTAAGCACAGCGCGGCAATCTGCACCAGCGCGTCGGGGCGCGACTCGAATATCATACACACCACGCCGAGAGGGCAGGTGACGCGGCGCAGGTTCAGCCCTTCGGCAAGTTCCGTCGCAAGCGTAACCTTGCCCAGCGGGTCGGGAAGGTTCGCTATCGCGCGAAGCTCTTCTATCGATTCGCGAAGCTTCGCTTCATCATATAGAAGACGCTTGCGAAACGGCTCCGTAAGCTCGGTTGAAGCCGCCAAGTCCTGCGCGTTCGCGTTCAGTATCTCTTCCTTATGTATAAGAAGCGCGTCCGCGACCGCGAGAAGCGCGGCGTTCCTTGCGGCAAGCGGAACCGCCGCCATATCGCGGGACGCTTTTTTCGCCAGTTTTGCGGATTCTTCGACTGTCATTGTTGACCTCTTTACCTTTGCCGTTGCCAAATCAGTTTTGTATATTATATTATATATGACGATGTCTGTCAAAAATATAGACATTTTTTACACGATAAAACAAAGCGGCGGTTTTTTAACATTAATATTAACCCTGTTGACAATATTAATAATGTTTGATAACCTTCAGAAATCCGCATACTATATTCGTGAGGGGAACTTTTTGTGGAAAGGTATTGTGGTAAATTGTCGATGGAAACAAAGAATAAACTTCGCGTCGGAATAATCGGCGCTACCGGAATGGTCGGGCAGCGTTTCATTACGCTGCTGTCAAAACACCCGTGGTACGAGATCGCCGCGCTCGCAGCAAGCAAGTCCTCCTCGGGTAAAACATACGAGGAAGCGGTGGCGGGCCGTTGGATGATGGACACTCCGATTCCCGATAATGCGCGCTCAATCATAGTACAGAACGCCTCGGAGGTTGACAAAGTCGCCGCGCTGTGCGACTTCGTGTTCTGCGCGGTAAGCTTGCCGAAGGCGGAAACGCTCGCGCTTGAGGAATCCTACGCGAAAGCGGAAACACCCGTCATAAGCAACAACTCCGCGGCCAGAACGCTTGCGGACGTGCCTATGCTCATTCCCGAAATCAATCCGCAGCACGCGCCGATAATAGAGTTTCAAAAGAAACGGCTTGGCACAAAGAGTGGGTTTATCGCCGTAAAGCCGAACTGTTCCATACAAAGCTACGTTCCCGCGCTCGCGCCGCTTCTCGGATTCCTGCCCGAAACCGTGATTGTTTCAACATATCAAGCAATATCAGGCGCGGGCAGAACCTTTGAAACATGGCCTGAAATGGCGGATAACGTAATTCCGTATATCGGCGGCGAAGAAGAGAAGAGCGAGCAGGAACCGCTGAAAATATGGGGCGTAATTGACGACGGAAAGATTGTTTCCGCAGCGAAGCCCGTTATAAGCGCGACATGCGTTCGCGTCGCGGCTTCCGACGGACACATGGCGAGCGTTTCCGTAAAGTTTGTAAAGGCGCCGTCATATGATGATATAATGAAACGCTGGCAGAACTACGAGCCGATACCGCAGCGGTGGAATCTGCCGTCCGCGCCGAAACCGTTCATTAAGTATATGGAAGAGGCGGACCGTCCGCAGACGCGCCTTGACCGCGATTTCGCAAACGGTATGGGAATTACGATTGGCAGGCTGCGTCCCGACCCCGTGCTGGATTGGCGGTTCGTCGCGCTGTCGCACAACACGCTTCGCGGCGCGGCGGGCGGCGCGGTTCTGATGGCGGAACTGCTGACGGCGGAAGGGTATATCAAAATGAAGAATTAAGAATGAAAAATGAAAAATTAATGGTTGGAACTTTAGGCGGCAAACCATTACAGACTGTCGGCAAACAACCGTTTTGTATGCCCGCGGGCGACCGAGGCGGTCGCCCCTACATGGTGTTGGCTATCGGTATGCAGGAATGCAATATGCTGTAGGGGCGAGCCCCCGGCTCGCCCGCGGTTTTCAATACCTACGACCTTTGTCGACAGCCTGAAACCATTAATTCTTCATTATTAATTTTTATTTTTTCATTATATTGATTGGAGATTGTATGAAACAAAAGATTGTACCGTTCACAGGCGCGGGAACGGCGCTCATAACGCCGTTCAAGGATGGCGCCGTGGATTACCCCACGTTGGAAAAACTCATCGCTCGCCAGCTTGACGCCGGCGTGAAGGGGCTTGTCGTGCTTGGCACGACGGGCGAACCGCCCACGCTCTCCGACGCGGAGAAGCGCGGCATAATAACGACTGCGGTTAAGCTCGCGGAAGGCAAAGCCGCGATAATCGTAGGCGTCGGCGGAAACCATACTGCGTATTCCGCGTCACAATGCAAGATTGCGCAAGAGCTTGGCGCGGACGCCGTTCTCGCTTCAACGCCGTACTACAACAAAACCAGCCGCAATGGTTTGGTCGCGCACTTCGCGGCGATTGCGGACGCTTCCGACCTGCCTGTCATAATGTACAACGTGCCGGGACGCACGGGAATCAATCTGCCCGTCGACGTGGCGGAGGAGTTGGCGGAGCATCCGCGCATCGCGGGTATCAAGGAAGC
Organism: Oscillospiraceae bacterium; assembly: GCA_031280145.1. GTDB lineage: Bacteria > Bacillota > Clostridia > Christensenellales > Aristaeellaceae > JAITHB01. The sequence continues at coordinate 17,340 of JAITHB010000172.1, forward strand.
TTCTTCAAACATCGAGCAGATTGTAGATCTGTTCGCGAAGCTTTCCGACAAACTGTCAATCTATTGCGGAAGCGACGACCAAAACTACATCTACCTTGCGCTGGGCGGCGAAGGCGTTATATCGGTTCTGACGAACCTTGCGCCCGAGCCCGTCGCGCGTATGATCGATTTGTACAACAACGGCGACGTTCGCAAGAGCCGCGAGGTTTCGTTCAAGCTGAACGCGCTCGCCAAAGGCTTGTTCGTTGAGACCAGCCCCATTCCGCTGAAGGCGGCGATGGCGCATATCGGGTTGTGCAAGGAGGAATTCAGGCTGCCGCTTGTTCCGTTGAGGGATGATTTGCGGGAGAAATTGTTCGCGCTGATTCCTTAATAAACGGCGGGCGACCGAGGATGGTCGCCCCAGTCTGTCGACAAACGATTGTTTTGTGTGCGGGCGGGCGAGCCGGGGGCTCGCCCCTACCGCCTATTGAGTTTGGACTGTATACCGATAGCATACACCCTGTAGGGGCGACCGCCTCCCGGGGTCCCCGACAAATCCGCAGATTTGGCGGGGTGGGTCGTTCGCCCGCCCTTTACAACGCCTATGGGCTTTTGTCGACAGCCTTGGGGCGACCGAGACGGTCGCCCTTATCTTGGTATATCATCTGTACGCAATGCGCATTCACTGTTAATAAACAACGGACACGCATTACGTACAGATGATAATCAGAGCCTTTCTCCGCACTGCTCAATTATGCAATATTGAAGAGTATTGGATCGTTATCTGTTTAATAAATATCATTAGTCTTTGGTTGGTAACTCTTTTAAAGGAATTGCATTATAAGAGGTAAGTTTATGAAACGCATTGTTTGCTTATTCATAATAGTACTGGTATTATCAGCTCTTTCTTCGGCTCACGCCGACGTCTTTACTTCAGATAACATCCCTGTTGGAATAGCAAAATGTTATAATGATATTTTTCGGGAAAGTGAACTAAGCGACTATGAAGTAGTAACCGGTCATGTACCTAACTCGGGAAGTCGGGATCTTCCCGAAAAATTTTTCGAAAAGCATACCAGTCATGCGTTTCTTGTAATGCAAAAAGATGAGCATAACGTTCTTGTCATCCTGAGAAGAATCTCGGTTGATGAGTGGGTGTTGGAAGCGGTTAACGACAAAGTGGTTTTTCAGGGCAACCTTCGGCCTGTATTCCAAGATTCGGACAGCTCCGCGCATATGTGGTTGTCGTACCCCGGAGAAGATGGATTTAAAGAAGTGATAACATTTTATCAACGAGCAATGAACGAATGGTATCTGCATGGTTATGCTATTTATAATACCGATTATTCATTCGCTTACAGATTTATTGTTAAAGCATATGATATATTTTCCTCTCCGGGTGATTTGGAAGGTAACTCCCCTTTAGAAGCGGTGCTTCAGTCCGACGGTACATATAATTTGGAAAAAATAGAAAACCAACACAAATTCTCCGCCACCCTATCCATAGACGGAACAAAATTGCTGGATCTGGCAAGCTTCTACAGTGAGGCTGATTTTGAGATCCACTCTGCGGATCTGGCTAATCTGCCACTAAATGTAGAAGAGCTGTACGAAAAGTTCTCTCCGGGTACTCCGTATAAGTCCCCGTTTCCCACGACGCTGGAAGATTTCTATCTTCAAAATCCACAGTATCTTGAAGCAATGGATTATGAATAGATAACCTACACCGGTGTTTAATAAGCATCACAACCGCCTGTCCACCCTGCGCACCAAGCGCATCGCAACCTCCTGGAACACCTGCACGATGACAACCAACAAGGCGACCGTGGTGAACATCATCTCTTTCTGGTAGCGGTAATAGCCGTAGCGAATAGCGACGTCGCCCAATCCGCCGCCGCCGACCGCGCCCGCCATCGCGGAATACGCGAGGATAGTCGTAACGGTTATCGACGCGCCGACCAGCAATGACGGCCGCGCCTCCGCCAGCAACACCTTCCATATAATCTGCATCGGAGACGCGCCCATCGAGCGCGACGCCTGAATCACGCCCGCGTCCACTTCCTTCAGCGACGACTCCACGACGCGCGCGATGAACGGCGCTGCGGATATCGTGAGCGGCACGATCGTCGCGGTGCTGCCGACCATCGTCCCCACAATCGCGCGCGTTACGGGAATCACAAGGATAAGCAGGATGAGGAACGGTATCGAGCGCAGCACGTTGATTATCACGCCTAGCACCGTTGAAATCCAGCGAACGGGGCGAAGCCCGTTTGAATCCGTCACCGCCAAAACAACGCCGAGCGGCAGACCGATGGCGTAGGCGAACGCGGAGGACACGAGCGTCATATACAAGGATTCACGGAACCCCTTCGCGACCAGCTGCCAATCTATCTTTACGAAGAATGCCGCGACCGCGGCGAACAACTCTTCCATACCTTATACCTTTTACCTCGTACCTTATACCTCGATACCTGCGCGCTTGAACACTTCCTCAACCGTAAGCCCCGCGTCCTCTATCTTGCGGATGAAGCTCTCGCCGCGCCCGTCGCCGTATACCAGCGCCTTTGCCGCGTCGGTCTTGGGGTTGCGGAACACTTCGCTGACAAGGCCCGTTTCCGCGACGCGGCTTCCGTCCAGAACGGCGACGCGCCGGCAGACGGATTCTATCACGGGCATCTCGTGCGTGATGATTATCACCGTAACGCCCGTCGCTTGGTTTATCTCGCGAAGGAGCGCGAGTATGCCGCGCGTCGTCTCGGGGTCGAGCGCGCTTGTCGCCTCGTCGCAGATTAGTACGCGCGGCGACAGCGCCATCGCGCGCGCAATCGCGACGCGCTGCTTCTGCCCGCCTGAGAGCGTGGCGGGATACGCGTTCAACTTGTCCGACAGATTGACCAGCTCGAGCAGCTCCTTTGCGCGTTTTACGGAGTCCGCTTTCTTAAATCCCGCAATCTCCATCGGAAACAGAACGTTGCGAAGTACGCTGCGCTGCATAAGCAGATTGAACTGCTGGAATATCATGCCCATACAGCGGCGCGTCTCGTAAAGCTTGCGCGGCTTGAGCGAACCCAAAGCGACACCTTCAAACAGAACGTCGCCGTCCGTCGGCTTCTCCAGATAATTAAAACAGCGCGCG
>JAITHB010000011.1 GCA_031280145.1 Oscillospiraceae bacterium
TTTTCTGCGCATAGCCGCTTAACTGTGCGTCCATTCCAACTACCTCCTTCAAAGATAAGTTGTTATCCTGCGCCCTGCAAATCGCCGTCAGCCAGCAATGCAGCGGCTTACTCAAGTTCGGTACAATGTTTCTATATCTCGGCAACTGAATGTTATGTAACGTAATCATGTTCGACGCAAGTTCGCGCGGTTCTTCCCGATATGTAAACTCGCCTATCTGATGAAAATTCACGCCCTGTTTTCGCAAATCAAAGTTAAGAATATTTACAACTAAAACACGAGGCATAACTTTTGCTATTTCACGCCATGTCTGACCTTGTTTCGTATTGTTGCTCAACGCTTGGTCAGAATAGACTAAGGCGCGTTCGTTTGTTATAAGCAAATGCGACAATTGCACTTCAAATATAATAAATTCGTTGCGTACCGTCCTTGACAGCACGTCAATGCGATAACCTCTGTCCTGTGCGGAAGGCGCAACACGCTGAGGTACGAGATCGATTATCTCGCTGATAAGCTCGTCGCCGCTGTCTTCCAGCGTCGCGTTTATCAGCTCGAACATCGCCTGTCCGGCTAAGTCAGCATTCTTAAATATCTCTGCAATGACAGGGTCGGCTAACAATGGCAGCGTTTTGCCATCGTATATGAGTATGTCTTCTATACTATCCCCTGCCACGCTATACCCTCCGCGTCTTCGCTGCCTATCCATCCGTTGCAATCTTATCACATCCACGCCTGATAATCAAGCGAGGTTTCACGGTATCTGCGGTGCGGAGTGTTCCGTGGTTACAAGTTCAGCCCCTCGCCTCCCTTTTGGGGTGAGGGGCTGAACTGTAACCGTACGTCAGCTTTCGCTCCGCCGCCCGATTCTGCGTTTAGAAAGCGTAATCGTCAACAAAGTATCGGTTATCAGCAAAAGAAGCAGCACAACCATGTTGACGTTTTGGAACAAAGCAAGCGCAGCCATCACAAGGTATACAAGCGCTTGGAACGCTATGCCGAATCTAAAGGCTGTCGCAAAGCGCGCGCCTCTTCTTTTTACTTCGCTTATTTTTTCTCTGTTGGCTTTGCAAAAAATTCTTGTCCACCAGAGCAGCGATATGAGAAAAGCCGCCAGGCTGACAAACGAAGCGACGGAAACGATCGTCAGTCTTTGTGATATCGCGCGCATTTTTGCGTTGAACGCATCTGCCACCGCAGGCGTATTTATTATTATGTTCTCCAAGCCGCAAGCCGTCAATAACGGCCGCAGCGTCTCAAGCGGATTTGGATTTTCGATTTTCAGAAAATATCTGTCTCCGAAATAATTCCCTGTTTGGTTTCCTAAATACTTTTCGTTCCATATTTCGATTACGGGACTTTCTATTTTACCGTTTTCCGAATTCACAACCCAAACGGTATATGTATAAATATCGCTGATTGCGTCGTCGTAAACGACGGCGTTTATCTGTTCCGTCGTTAATCCCATAGCGCCGTACATGTCTTGGTAATTCGATTTTATATTGTAAATATCGTATTCCAAACTCTTGGGAATCAGTAAATTGAAAATGTCCTGCCGATTATTCAGCATATCTACGGTAATCTGAACTCCGTCGCTCAGATAAACAGGATTGAATTCCAAATAGTTGTGATTTACGGTAATCCAATTTTGCCCGTATTCTTCAAACAGAGTTTTTTTGTAACCCGCGTTCTCATAGTTCATTACGTCAATGAGAACGCCGCTATATTCGTCGACCGTAAGTTTATAAAACTCAAGCGCGCCGGTATACAACTCGTTGACGTTTATGACGGAGACATCAACTATTGACGCGCTGAACGGAAGTTGAACGTAACCGTCTGTTTTAGGTTCGATAGCCCCTAATGTCTTGTCGGTGCGATAAAGGTCGATTGCGTTAGAAACCGCCATAGTGATAAATATGGCGGCGCAAAACAACGCGAGCGATTTCAAAATCAGCGCAATGTACTGTTTCATTCTGAGTAATCCTTTCCCGCTTGGGGCGTCGCTGCGTATGCGACAACAAAATATTATGTCATGCAGACCGCTTTTCGTCAACGTCCTTCTGATTCTAAACAGCAGTTGCAGATTTGAGCTTCTCCGTATGCGGAATCGGCTTTGGGAACTTACCGTCGGCACAAAATATTAGGTTTAAGGTCTCAAGCGCTTGCAATCCACACGATTGTCTGTTAGAATAGCACCGTTGATTAGTATACATCGGAGGTCTTTATGAACGCCATTAAGATTATTTGCACAATCATTCTCGTTATATCTTCCGTCATAACCATCGTGTCGGTTCTGATGCAGTCGGGCGAATCGAGCGGTCTCGGCGCGATTGCGGGCGGAGCCGAAAGCTTCCTCGGCAAAACCAAGGCGAAGAAATACGAAAGCACACTCGCGCTGGCAACCAAGGTCAGCACGTGCGTGTTCATCGTGATGTCGCTTATCGTCGCCGCGATAAGCTGATAAGACGGGCGTCGCCATATAAAGACGATGCAATATCAGTGCATTGCTTTACAGAGAATAAAAAAGGAATGCGCCCTTGTATGGTTCATGGGCGTATTTCATTTCCGCGGAATGAAAGAAATCGCAGGCGCGGCGCGTTATTTGATTGTACCCGTGAATCAATTAGAAAAGATAACGAGGTTTTCGCCTTGCGCTATTTGCGTAGATTCCTTTGGTTTGTAACCGTTCGGCTCTTTGGCGTGGTTCTTGTCGGCGCGCTGCTCGTCGCCGTGTTCTACTTGGCGATGAACATCACGAACATAATGATTCTGCTCAGCGACGGAATGACTGAACGCGCAAGGGTTATAACGAGAATAGAAACGGACGACACGCTGCTTCGCAAGTTCTTCACGGACGACTCGATAGCGTCCGATTTGGACTTGTCGCTCGCGCTGACCGACAGCGGAATATACGGCAATTACGACGTAAGCGCGATAGATGTCCGCGAGGACATTCAATGGGTGTGGACGTGGCCGTGGGATTCCTCCGCGAGCGCGACCGTTTCGGAAAGCATGGAGTCGATAGACGGCAGCATAAACGCGGGCAAGCGCGACGCGGTCATCGCGCAGTACGGCGAAGGCGCGGTGAATCTGCCTGAGTGGCAGAACGTGACATACAAGGTTACGCTCACAAGGATTGACGGACGGTGGATTATCTCGGGCATAATGAAAGAATGAACTGCCGCTTCGCGCTGGCTCCGATGGCGGGCTACACTGATTTCACCATGCGCTCTGTGTGCGCTTCGTTCGGATGCGGCTTCTCGGTAACGGAAATGGTTAGCTGCCGCTCGCTGATCTACGGAGCCAAACTCCCCGCCGTAACGGACCTTCTGTTGCGCGGCGCGAACGAGAAGAAGCTCGCGGTGCAGTTGTTCGGATTCGACCCGTCGGATTTCCGCGAAGCCGTTTTGATACTTGCGGATTTATACCCTGACGCGTTTGACGCAATCGAGATAAACATGGGCTGTCCTGCGCTCAAGGTGACGAAGACAGGCGGGGGAAGCGCGTTGCTGTCCGATTTGCCGAGAGCCGCCGCGATAATCAAGGCGGCCGCGAACGCGTCCGTTCTGCCAATCGGAACAAAGATTCGCACAGGTTGGGATAAGCCCGACGCGTCCGACGAGCTTGCGAGAATCGCCGCGGGCGAAGGCGTGTCATACATCACCGTGCATGGCAGAACAAGGGCGCAGATGTTCAAGCCGCCGGTCGATTATTCCGCGATCGAACGCGTCAAGCGCATCTTCGGTCATACGGTTTACGGCAACGGCGATATTCGCGGAGCGGCGGACGCGCTGGAGATGTTTGCCGGAACGGGCTGCGACGGCGTGATGATTGGCAGAGCCGCGCTTCACGCGCCTTGGATATTCGCACAGCTTGCAGGTTTTGCGGTTTCCAAAGAAGCGAAGCTGGATGCTGTATTGACGCAGGCGCGCGAGCATGTCAAGTGGAAGGGTGAACGGCGAGCAATCCCCGAGCTTCGGGGGAAGCTGGTTCATTATTTTGCGGACGCGCAGAACGCGAAGCGCTATCGTTTTCGCGTTCAGCAAGTACAGACGCTTATTGACATAGAAGATATACTGCGGGAGTTTTACTGAATATATTCAAAGGAGAATATGCAGACATGGCAGACGAAAATCGCGCGAGGCCTGTTATCTCATCGGAAGGAATGAAGAAGCTCGAAGAGGAGCTTAATTTCTACAAAACCGTTCGCCGCCGCGAGATAGCGGAGCAGATAAAACAAGCTATAAGCTTCGGCGACCTTTCGGAAAACGCGGAGTATGACGAGGCGAAGAACGAACAGGCGCGTATCGAGGAACACATCAACTATGTCGAGAATACAATCCGCATGGCAGTCATCATCGACACCGCGGACATTTCCACGGAAATAGTCAGCGTCGGCAGTATAGTCGTAATTCGCGACGTAAAGAGCGGCGATACGTTTGAATACAAGATTGTAGGCGAGACGGAAGCTGACCCGCTGGACGGCAAAATCTCCAACGAATCGCCCGTCGGACGCGCGCTCATCGGACAGCGCCGCGGCGAAACCGTGACGATGCCCGTTCCCGACGGCCTGCGCACGCTTCAGATTTCCGATATAAAGAAGAGCTGACGATGCTGAACTTGCGTTTTGCTTTTCGGAGTATAAAAAAGGTTGGGTCTTGATGATGGAAGCTCTGCAAAATCTAAGCGAGGAACAGCAGGTTCGCCGCGATAAGCTCAAACAGCTTCGCGCGGACGGCGCCGATCCTTTCCTTATAACCAAGTATGAGAAGACGCATTCGAGCGAGCAGATAAAGAGCGGCTTTGAAGCCCTTGAAAACACGGACGTTTCGATTGCGGGACGCATGACTTCGCGCAGAATCATGGGCAAGGCTTCGTTCGCGCACATTCTGGACGAGTTCGGCGCCATCCAGATTTACGTGAAGACGGACGACTTGCAGGAAGGCGAGTACGCGAAGTTCAAGGAGCTTCACACCGGCGATATCATAGGCGTTCGCGGTTTCGTCTTCAAGACGCGCATGGGCGAGGTTTCGATTCACGCCAAGGAGATAACGCTTCTTTGCAAGTCGCTTAACCCGCTGCCCGAAAAATTCCACGGTCTTCAAGACAGGGACTTGCGATACCGCCAACGTTACGTAGATATGATAGTGAACCCCGAGGTGCGTCAGGCGTTCAAGGTTCGCGCAAACACGCTGCGCGCCATACGTGAATTCTTGGACGAGCGCGGCTTCCTGGAAGTTGACACGCCGATACTTTCGCCTATCGAGACGGGCGCGTCCTCAAAATCGTTCGTCACGCACCACAACACGCTGGATATTCCTATGTATCTGCGCATAGAGACGGAGCTTCATCTTAAACGTCTCGTCGTCGGCGGGTTTGAGAAGGTTTATGAAGTCGGAAGAATCTTCCGCAACGAAGGCATGGATACGCGCCATAATCCCGAGTTCACCACTGTAGAGCTGTATCAGGCGTATGCCGACTATAACGATATAATGAAGCTGGTCGAGGAACTGTACGAATACGTCGCTCTGAAAACTCTCGGCACGACCGACGTCGTCTACCAAGGCGAGACGATTCACCTGAAAGCGCCGTGGCGCCGCGTTACGATGATTGACGCTGTTCGCGAATACGCGGGCGTCGATACCGCGAAGTGGGAAAGCGACGGTGAAGCCCGTGAACAGTTAAAGTCAATGAAGCTTCACACGGAACCAAACTGGACGCGCGGCGACTGCTTAAGCGCGCTGGTGGAGGAGTTTGTCGAAGCGAAGCTGATTCAGCCGACGTTCCTGCTGGATTATCCGATAGAAATCTCTCCGCTGGCGAAGCGCAAGCGGAACGACCCGCGCCTTACCGAGCGCTTTGAGTTTTTCATAATGGGTGGTGAATACGGCAACGCGTTTTCGGAGCTTAACGACCCGATAGACCAGCGCGAGCGCTTCACCGCGCAGGTCGCAATCCGCAAAAGCGAGGGCAACACGACGGCGCAGGTCGACGAAGACTATGTCGGCGCGCTCGAGTACGGCTTGCCGCCGACGGGCGGGCTGGGCTTCGGCGTGGACAGGCTCGTTATGCTGCTGACCGATTCGCCGTCAATACGCGACGTGCTGCTGTTCCCGACTATGAAACCGAAGGCGTTATGACGCTGCGACTCCTGCGCGCTGCCTAATGGAGTATAATGACGCTGCGATGCTTGCGCGCTGCCAAACGGAGTATAAAATGGCTAATCTGCGAATAGACTCCAAAATTACAAAGAAGCGGATGCAGAACCATTTCGCGTACGCGAAGTGGCAGTACGTCGTCGTGATCATAGCGATGGTTCTGGGGCTTGAGCTCATCTTCAGCGTAACCGCGTACAGACCGCCCGAAGATAAGGTTATCCTGACATATCTTTGCGTGCCGACGCTCGTTATGGATACGGACTATAATCTTCGCGAGCAGACCGTCCCGCTGTTTCCCGAAATGGAAGAGATAGCGTTCCAGCATATCAGCATCGGCTCCGCGGACGACTATTATGCGCAGATGCAATTATCGACATACATAGGCGCGCGCGAGGGCGACTTGTTCCTTATGCCGCGCGACCGATTCCGCGAGTTTGCGGACCAGGGGCTGTTCATTCCGCTGGACGACTATATTTCTTCGGGAATCATCGACATAGAAGGCATGGCGGGTTCGCGGCAGATACTTACTCTCGGCGCGGAAGCCACGCCCTTGGGCGAGAGCGTGACCGGCGTTTACGGTATTTCCGCGGAAGAGCTTTACGGTATGCTGGACTTAGGCTTTGACAATCGAAACTTTGTCTTCGGCATAACCGCGTATTCAACCAATCCCGAGGATGCGGCGCGCATGATAAGCTGGTTCGTCGGCGAGTACAAAGCGCCAAAACCTGATTGGCTTATCGAAGCGGAAACATTAACCACGCCCGACGAGGTTCTGCCGTCCTATTAGGTTATATCGCATAATCATCTTTGCGGTTGTTGCCGCATACACTCCTCCATCAAGAACATGGAGGAGTTTTCATGCTGGGAATCGCGCTCGAAGGCGGCGGCGCGCGCTGTGCCGCGCAAGCGGGAGCATTGGCGGCTCTCGCGGAGCATGGTCACGAGCCCGACGCGCTGGCGGGGTGCGGCGGCGGCGCGTGGGTCGCGGGATTATACGCCTTGGGTGTGCGCGGCGGCGAGCTTAAACGCCTTGTGCTCGATATGATGAAAGCCGCGCCGTGGGCGCTTCAGATACGCAAGTCGGGCTTCAGCATCGGCGCTTCGGGCGGCATGAAGAGCGGCGTGCTGTGCTGCGGCGATAATTCCCGCCTGCTGCGCACGCTTCGCTGGCAGACGATGGACGCAAGCCTGCTGGACGTTGTGACGCCGCTCGCCATTCCCGCCTACGATATCGAAGCCGCAGACGAGCTTATGCTCTGCTCGCGCCATCCCGGCAAACCCTCCTCGCTCTTGTGGAACCGCAACGCGAGCCTTGCGCAGGCGATAGCCGCGGGCGCGTGCGCACCCGGCATTATGCCGCCGCTCAATTGGCGCGGGCGCTGGCTGGTCGGCGGCGCGGCCCGCTATATGACGCTGCCCGACAGCCTTACCGACCTGGGCGCGACACGCGTTCTTAAGATTCGCGTTCTGACGACGAAAGAGGCGGGGCAGGACGCGATAACGCTGGCGCAAGCGCCGTATCTGCCGCGCGACTTCGACGACGACGACACGCTGCGCGTTCGTTTGCCGTCTACATTTACGTCTCTCAATTTTGAGTGTATGGACGTGGCGTACGAGATGGGATACAAATCGGCGGTCGCGCAACTGCCGCGCCTTTCCGGGCTGGCCGTCAAATATGCAAATAACGTGTTGCAGTTCCCGATGAAGAATCGCGATTGATTAATTAGGAATGAGGAATCAAGGGATGCGGCGGGCGATGTATTGAATACTGCTGTTCGCAATACATCGCCCGTTTGTATTCAACCATTCGTTTGTAGGGGCGATTTCCAATCGCCCGCCCGTCGGTCGTACGTCCCTGCCGCAACGCAGACGAAATATTACCTACGCCCTAACCCAAACCCCGTCCTTTTCAAGCCGATAATGCGCCTCGCTGATTCGTTTCAGCTCGCCGTCTATGTTGAAGCTGATGTTCTCGCCCTTTATGTGTATCTCGCGGCAGCGGAAATGCTCCGCAATCGGAAGCTGCATAACGCGCCCGTCCATAATTTTAGGAAGCGCTTTGAGAATTCCCATGCGCGACAACTCGCCGATAATGATGATGTCGAACAATCCGTCATACAAATCGGCTTCTGGCGCAATTTTGAAGCCGCCGCCCATCCACTGACCGTTCGCTATCGCAAGCATCGTAATCTTGCGCGTGAACGATTTGCCGTCGTCAAGCGTAATAGTGACGGGCTTCGCCTTGTAGCTTATTATCGCGCGAAGAACGCCGTACATATACGCGGATAATCCGCGCAGGAACTTCTTGCTGAGGACCGAATACTCCAAAGCCGCGACGTCAAACCCCGTTCCCGATTCGTTCATGAACAGCGTTTCTGCGTTCTCCGCGTCGGAGCAATCCTTTATGAACGCGCAATCGACCTTCCGCGGTTCGCGCGAAAGCACGTACTTTACGGCTTCCGTAACGTCCGTCGGGACGTTCAGCGTCTTTCTGAAATCGTTTCCCGTCCCGCAGGGAATAGTCGCAAGCGCGGTATCGCTTCCGTACAGCCCGCGGCTAACTTCGATAATGGAACCGTCGCCGCCCAGCAGGAACAGCGTTTCGTCGCCGCGCCGCGCGGATTCGCGCGCCAGCTCCACCGCGTGTCCCGCGTACTCGGAAGTGACGACGTCAAACTCAACCCCATGGCTCTTGAGTATTTCCTTGACGGTATCGACGTTGCGCTTCGCGAAGCCGTGTCCCGCTATCGGGTTTATGAGAAGCCTATTCATTAAGCCGTTCTCCTAATCTATGCTGAGATACGCTTATTTTACCAGTAAACGATAAACAATTCAATGCGCTCGGGTTGACACTTCTCGGTATCGCGTCTATAATAGCAAAAACGGCGGAAGGAGGCGGCAATATTGGTTCTGCTTGCCGATGCGCAAGTCTTTCGCAATGGAAAGCTCAAGCGCGAGGATATCCTGATTGACAACGGGACGATTGTGTCTGTAGGTAATGTCAAACCGCCCAACTCGATTGACAGGGTTGTTCGTCTTCAGGGCTGCGTTATTTCGCCGGGCTTCTGCGATGTGCATGTGCATCTTCGGGAACCCGGCTTTTCTTATAAGGAGACAATAGAAACGGGAACGGAGGCCGCGGCGCGCGGCGGATACGCGGACGTATGCGCCATGCCCAATGTGAACCCCGTTCCCGATTCGCGGGAACACCTTCGGGTTTCGCTCGACGCGTTCCGCCGAGGAAGCGTTCGCGTTCACGCCGTCGGTTCAATAACCGTGAGCGAAGCGGGGGAGAGGCTGTCCGACATGGAAGCGCTCGCCCCTCATGTCGTAGGCTTTTCCGACGACGGAAAGGGTGTGCAGTCGGAAGAGCTTATGCGAAAAGCGATGGAGCTTGCGCGAAGAATTGACCGCCCCGTCATGGCGCACACGGAAGACGATACCGCGGATTTCTCGCAAAGCGAATGGCGGCAGATTGAACGCGACATCCGCCTTGTGCGCGAGACCGGCTGCCAATATCACGTTCAGCATGTCTCCTGCGCGAAGTCCGTCGAACTTATCCGCGCCGCCAAGCTTGAGGGCTTGCGGGTCACATGCGAGACCGCGCCGCATTATCTGTGCTTGTCGGATGATGGCATAGAAGACGACGGCAGGTTCGTTATGAATCCGCCGATAAGAAGCAAGCGCGACCAAACGGCGCTTATCGAAGCGCTGGCGGACGGCGTGATTGACATTATCGCAACCGACCACGCGCCGCATTCCGCAGAAGAAAAGTCGCGCGGCTTCAAGGGAAGCGTTAAAGGCGTGGTAGGGCTTGAGACCGCGTTCCCCGTTCTGTATACCAAACTCGTTCTGCGCGGATTCATCTCGCTCGAACGTCTTCTTACCATGCTTACGGACGAACCGCGCAAGCTCATCCGCAAGCCGCTCGCAATCGCGGAAGGCTCTCGCGCGGACATTACGGCACTCGAACTGAACACACAGTACACAATCGATTCGTCAGAATTCCTCTCCATGGGACGCGCCACACCGTTTGACGGCTGGCGGGTTTTTGGGCGGCCGATTATGACAATGCTCGGCGGAAGCATTATATACGAAAAGAGGTGAATAATACGGCACAATCAATCTACACCATAGCGTACAACGTGCAGATTGCGCGGCAGGTTTACCGAATGCGGCTTATCGGCGACACTTCTTACATAGAAACGCCGGGGCAGTTCGCGAACGTAAATATTGACGGGCTGTTCCTGCGCAGACCAATCTCGATTGCGGACTCAGACGGATTCGGTCTGGACATAATCTACAAGACGGTAGGGGAGGGCACAACGCGGCTTTCACGCATGAAGACGGGAGACACGCTCGACGCGCTCGTCGGGCTGGGCAGTGGGTACGATTCTAAAACGTCGAAGCGTCCGCTTCTTATCGGAGGCGGCGTCGGCGTTCCGCCGCTGTTCGGGCTTGCGAAACGGTTTGTGAAGGCGGGTATCAAACCCAAGGCGATACTGGGGTTTCAGGCGGAAGAGGACGTGATTCTCGCAAGCGAGCTGCGCGCTCTGGGCTGCGAGACGGTGGTCACTCTCGACGCGAACGGAAAGCGCGTGACCGACGCGCTGCCCGAGGTGATGGGGGAGTGCGACGAGTATTTCGCCTGCGGACCTATTCCGATGCTCAAAGCGGTGTTCTATGCGTGTCCGCTTCCGGGACAGCTTTCGCTTGAGGCGCGCATGGCTTGCGGGCTTGGTCTGTGTCAAGGGTGCAGTTCAAGCGACGTTCGCGGACAGCGCATATGCGTGAACGGGCCTGTCTTCCCAAAGGAGGAGCTCGCATGGTAGATTTATCCACACATATAGGCTCGCTCGTGCTTCAGAACCCCGTCATGCCCGCGAGCGGCACGTTCGGGTTCGGCTGGGAAGCGTCCAAGCTGTACGATATCAACCGTTTAGGCGCGGTCGTCACAAAGGGAACGACGCGGCGCGCGCGCGCGGGAAATCAGCTTCCGCGCGTAACGGATTGCCCCGCGGGAATGCTGAACGCGGTGGGGCTTGAGAACCCCGGCGCGGAGCATGTCCTCTCGACGGAACTGCCGTTCCTTGGCACGCTTTACGGCGGACCCATCATCGCGAACGTCTGCGGATTCTCCGTCGACGAGTACGCGTATGTCGCGGAGCGCCTTTCCCAAAGCCCGCATGTCGCCGCGCTTGAGATAAACATAAGCTGCCCGAACGTCGAGGGCGGGGGAATGTCGTTCGGCACAGACGCGCATATCGCGGCGGAAATCACGCGCGCGGTGCGCAAGGCGACGCAAAAGCCAATCTTCCTCAAGCTTTCGCCGAACGTCACGGATATAACGGAAATAGCGCGCGCCTGCGAAGCCGAGGGCGCGGACGCGCTGACGCTCATCAACACGCTTTTGGGAATGCGGTTCGACTTGCAAAAGAGGCGTCCGATACTCGCAAACACGACGGGAGGATTATCGGGTCCCGCAATCTTCCCGATAGCCTTGCGGATGGTCTACCAGGTTTATCAAGCCGTGAAGATTCCGATAGTCGGCGTCGGCGGAATTTCTTCCGCGCGCGACGTAATCGAGATGATGATAGCGGGCGCGTCCGCCGTGCAGATAGGTTCCGCCGCGCTGGTCAACCCCGCCGCCGTCACGGACATTCTCGACGCGCTTCCCGCGGAGCTTGAAGCGATTCGCGCGGGTTCGCTGTGGGAATTGATTGGGGCGAGCCAACCGCCCGGCAACCGTTTTATAAACCACCCCGCCAAAACTGCGGTTTTGGCGGGGACCCCGGTAATATCGAGATTTGTGGTCAGAAAGGAGATATAATGTCGGAAGTTATAATCGCGCTGGATTTCCCCGACCGTAACACGACGCAGAGCTTCCTCGATTTATTCCGCAATCAAGCCGCGAAGCCGTATGTGAAGATAGGCATGGAATTGTTCTTCGCGGAGGGTCCCAAGATTGTGCGCGACGTCGCTTCGCAGGGATTCCGTATCTTCCTCGACCTAAAGGCGCACGATATACCCAACACCGTGCGCGGGGCGATGGCGCAGCTTACGCGTCTGCCCGTTGACCTTGTGAACGTCCACGCGAGCGGCGGTCTCGCGATGATGGCTGCTGCGGCGGAAGGCATACGGCAAGGTTGCGGTGGCGGCAAACGCCCGCTCGTTATCGCCGTGACGATTCTCACGTCAATCGATACGAATCAGATGAACGCGGAACTCGGTATGCAAGGCGCCGCGGAAGACGCGGCGGCGCGTCTGGCGGTTCTCGCGAAGAAGGCGGGGCTTGACGGCGTCGTATGCGCGCCGACCGAAGCCGCGCGCGTTCACGCGGAATGCGGCGCGGACTTCCTCACGGTCACGCCCGGCGTTCGGTTTGCGGATGCGGACGCGGGCGACCAGAAGCGCGTCGTCACGCCGCAGGCGGCCCGCGAGATGGGCAGCGATTACATCGTGGTCGGGCGGCCGATAACGCGCGCCCAAGACCCTGTTCAGGCATTCAAGAAGTACACGGAGGCTTTACGAATGAACAATGAAAAATGAACAATGAAAAATTAATGGTTGAGGTTAGGTATTGTGAGTTTACTTCTCCATCATCAATTATTCATTTTTCATTGTTAATTGTTCATTCGTTCACCATTGTTCATTAGCATAATGAAGCGGAGGCGTTCACAAGATGAATAACGCGGAACAAACGGCAATCGACCTGCTTTCAATGGGCGCGGTGTTCCTTCGCCCGAGGGAGCCGTTCACATGGGCGTCGGGGATACGCAGCCCAATCTACTGCGACAACCGTCTGACGCTCGGCTTCCCCGAAGCGCGCGCGCGAATTGAAACCGCGATAGCGCAGAAGGTCAGCGAAGCGTATCCCGATTGCGAAGCACTGTTCGGCACGGCGACGGCGGGTATCGCGCACGCCGCAATCGCGGCGCACATACTGGGTTTGCCGATGGGGTATGTCAGAAGCTCTGCGAAAGACCACGGGCGCGGCAATCAGATAGAGGGCGTGACAGAAGGCGCGCTCACCGCGGGGATGAAGGTTGTGGTGGTGGAAGACCTCATCTCGACGGGCGGCAGCGTTCTTGATACGGTGAAGGTTTTGCAGGACGCGGGCGCGAACGTGCTTGGTGTAATCTCAATCTTCACCTACGGAATGAAGAAGGCGAAGCGGAGGTTTGCGGAAGCTCATGTGCGGCTCGAATCGGTGACGGACTTCGACACGCTGATTGAATCGGCGGCGCGAATCGGCGCGATAGACGCGGGTGATTTGCCGAGGCTTCGCGCCTTCCGCGACAACCCCGAGGATACGTCATGGATAGTTAGTTAGGTATCGGGTACCTAACTAACCCGGAAAGTGAATAATCAAAAATGAAGCACCTAATACAGATATCCGACCTGTCGGAACAAGAGATTGACGAGCTGATAAGCCTTGCCGACGATATTCTGCAAGACAGCGCAAGGTATCGCGAGGCGTTACGGCACAAGACGCTCGCCACGCTGTTCTTCGAGCCGTCCACGCGAACGCGCCTCTCGTTTGAATCCGCTATGCTTGAGCTTGGCGGGAATGTGCTCGGGTTCGCGGATCCCAATTCCTCGTCCGCGACGAAGGGCGAGAGCGTTGCGGATACGATTCGCACGGTCGAATGCTACGCCGACATAATCGCCATGCGCCATCCCAAGGAAGGCGCGCCGCTCGCGGCTTCGATGAAGTCGCGCGTTCCGATAATCAACGCGGGCGACGGCGGGCACCACCACCCCACGCAGACGCTCACCGACCTGTTCACGATAAAGCGCGAGAAGGGACGGCTCACCAACCTCGTGGTTGGTTTGTGCGGCGACCTAAAGTTCGGAAGAACCGTTCACTCGCTGGTTCACGCGATGTCTCGCTATGACGGAATAACGTTCGTGCTGATTTCGCCGGAAGAGCTGACCTTGCCGGATTATCTGACGGAAGGTCCGCTCAAGCGAGACAATGTGCGCGTCGCGGCGACAAACTCTCTCGTGTCAACGCTCGGCGAATTGGACGTGCTGTATATGACGCGCGTTCAGCGCGAACGCTTCTTCAATGAAGCCGACTATGTGCGCCTGAAGGACAGCTACATATTGAACCGCGCGATGCTGGAACACGCGAAGCCCGACCTTGCGATACTGCACCCTCTGCCGCGCGTGAACGAGATTGCGGCGGACGTGGACGACGACCCGCGCGCGCTGTATTTCAGGCAGATGTTTTACGGGAAGATTATCCGCAAGGCGCTGCTGATTAGTTTAATGAGGAATTATGAATGTCTCAAGTGACGGGGTGACGGCAATGACGGGTTATTTGGGGATAGGGGAGTATCCCCGAAACAGCCGTCACTGCCGTCACCCCGTCACTGCCCACCCGCAGCGCAAGACATTCCTCATTCGTAAAGGGGTGTAATAATGAACATCGACAGCATTAATTCCGGCATTGTCATCGACCACATTCAGGCGGGCAACAGCATGAACATCTATGGGTTGCTCGGGCTGGACAAGCTTCAATCGAGCGTCGCAATCATAAAGAATTGCAAGAGCCGCAAGATGGGGCGCAAGGATATCATTAAGATAGACGGTGAATTCGACGTGAACCTGGACGTGCTGGGCTACGTAGACCCCGGCGCGACCGTTTCCATAATAAAGGACGGCGTTACCGCACAGAAGAAGAAGCTGTCGCTTCCGCGCAGAATAGTAAACGTCGTGCGTTGTAACAATCCGCGCTGTATCACGACGACGGAGACCGCCCTCGACCAAGTGTTCGTTCTGGCGGACGACCCACCCCGACAAAACTGCGGTTTTGTCGGGGACCCCGGGACGCGCGGGCTTTACAGGTGCGTGTATTGCGACGCGGCGAAGGGGTGAATAAGGAATTACCTGCGGTGCGGGTGGGACGTACGAACCCTGCGGTGTGGGTGGGACGTACGCGACACAGGCGGGCGATTGGACCCACCCCGCCAAATCACCGGGGTGGTTCGACGGATTTGTCGGGGACCCAGGGGAAATCGCCCCTACAGGCGTTATATTCCATTTCCGAAATGTATGTAATCATATATTATGGTTTTGTTTACATTCAATCGGGCGTTGTATTGTAAACCGCGGGCGACCCGGGGGGTCGCCCCTACAAATGATTGTTTACATTCAATCCGGAAGGTATTGTAAAACCTGTAGGGGCGACCGCCTCGGTCGCCCGCCCTTCACCTCAACCGCCCGTTTGATATCCCATTAATTTTTAGGGGCGATTTCCAATCGCCCGCCTGATGGTCGTACGTCCCACCCGCACCGCAGGTCGCCGCCCGCTCGTTGCACGTACGTCCCGTTTCACCGCAGATTAACCACACACCATTAATTTTTCATTGTTCATTGTTCATTCTTCATTTCCTTGCACCCCATCGCGCAGCCCTCGCAGCACCCCGAACAACCGCCCTTGCCGCTCTTCTTGCGCTTGATTCGGCTCGCTGTTATGCCGCAAACGACAGCCGCAAGAACCAATATGATTATGATATTCCACGCGTTGACCTTTATCCATTCAAACATAGGTATCAACTCCTCGTAACGTTGCGAATCCACTTGTCGCCGCGAAGGCGCAGGAACGCGATTATCCATTTGAAACACTGGTCGATGTACAGCATAAGGAACGTTATGGGGAGCGGCGAATGCCACACGAACACCGACAGGTAAGAAAGCGGAAGAACGATTAACCAGCCCGCGATGAAATCCACAAACATGACGAACCGGCTGTCGCCCGCGCCGCGGTTAATGCCTACGAAGCACGAGGCGTGGTATGTCGTGCCGATGAGCGTAGCCGCGCCGATGGCAAGGAATTGCCGCGACAACGCGCGCGCTTCCTGCGATACGTCGGGGAACAGAACCGTCGGGTAGATATTCCGAAGAAGAAACACCGACGACGCAATGAGCAGTCCGACGCCTACAAACAGAATCTGAATAGTGTCGGAATACCGGCGCGTCTTCCTTAAATCGCCTTCGCCCACGCTCTTTCCGATTAACACACAAGCCCCCACTGTCAGGCTGGAACTGAACACCCGCCCCAGCTCCATAAGACCCGTGGTTATCATCATGGCGGAAATGAACGAGGCGGAAAGCCGCCCGATAATCATCGTCTTGCACAATCCGACCAGCGCCCACAGCGTATCCGTTATGCCTACGGGCAGTCCGTATCTGCCGTAATCCCTCCAAAGAACGCCGTCCGCCGCAAGCAAATCGCGCGGCTTTATCGGAAGGTTCTTCTGTTTATGGAAAGCGTACCAATAGATTACCAACAGTTCCGCTGCGCGCGAGCATATCGTTGCGATTGCCGCGCCTTGAACGCCCATCGCGGGGAAGCCGAATTTGCCGAATATCAACAGGTAGTTAAGACCTATGTTGATGAACAGCGCGGCGACGCTTGTGTAGAGCGAAACCGCGACGACCTCCACACAGCGGAGCATTCCGATGAACGCCGTTGAGATTGCGAGCGGAAGGTATGACAGGCTGACAAGCTTGAGGTACGGCATGGCGGCTTCGATTATATCAGCCTTGTCGGTAAGCGCGGAAAGTACGCCGCGCGGGAATACCCACACAAGGGAGACCATCACTGCCGCAAGCGCGAGGCAGAGCTGCGACACGATGGCGAACACGCTGCATATCGCCTTCGTGTTCTTCCTGCCCCAATACTGCGACACAAGAACGGACGAACCGCCGACAAGCCCGCCGATAACCGCGATGAAGAACGCCGTCGCGCTGTTAACCTGACCGACCGCGGAGAAGACGGTGTCGCCCAGCGACGACACCATGATGTTATCTATCTGCACGTTCAGGATCGATATAAACCCCTGAAACGCGGCGGGCGCGGCAATGCGCGCGAGCGATTTATAGAACTGTTTGTCTTTAACCAAGGCGTCTCCCAATGAGTGACGGGGTGACGGCTGTGACGGGCTATTTGGGTATAGGGGGTATACCCGTTTTACCTGTCACTGCCGTCACCCCGTCACTGCCTTAATTCTTAATTCGCGCAAGCATCCGCAAGCACTCCCTCGTAAGCCACGCATACACGGGAATCATCACGGCGGCGTTTATCGCGCGCTGGGGAATCAGCCCCATATACGGCGTTCCGTACATCACGTGAAGCAGAACCGTATTCACGACGAGCGAGAACACTGTCTGCCCGACGAACACGCCGATGAAGATTGTTCTCATTGCAGGGACGGTATTCCGCTTCGCGTCGTCCGTGCGTTTATGGATTATCCGCGCGACAAACGCGGGAGTCGCGCCCATGAAGCCCATCGAGAGCGCGATGAACGGATTGAACGCGCCTGCGCCCGTCATTGCCCATTTGATGAGGTTTGCGACGAATCCGACGATAAGCCCTGCGGCAGGTCCGTACAGATATCCCGCGAGGATTACGGGCAGCACGTTCAGCGAAATTTCCAGCGTATACCCGCCGCCTATCGCGAACGCCTTGATTGACAGCGCCGTACCCAGCACGACGCTGACTGCTGTCAGCAGACCGAGCGTGCACAGCATGACGACGGGAATCCTCGCGGGTTTCATTTGCGGTCCTCCGTGATGTTAATCGGGGGTTAGGTGCGAGGTATTAGGTAACAGGTACGAGGTGTTAGGTAACAGGTGTTAGGCGGGGATGTGGCGGGCGGATGTTGTGTATGGCGGGCGAGCCAACCCACCCCGCCAAATCTGCGGATTTGTCGGGGACCCCGGAGGGCTCGCCCCTACAGGTTTTGGTTATATTTCCGATTGTAAAAAAACAAACCCATGTAGGGGCGACCCCCTGGGTCGCCCGCGGTTATCAATGCACCGCCCGCTGCAATACAATCAACTGCCTAATCCCTTCCGTCTGTTACCTCGTACCTAATACCTCGTACCTGTCTCAAGGAACCCGATCTGTTCGCGCGAAAGCTTAACGTCGTTCGCCCTCCACACTTCTTCCAACTGCGCGATTGACGACACCGCGACGAGCGGAATTGTGTTAAGCCCGCAGTCGCGGACATACGCCGTAAGAAGAGCCGCAATCGGCAGCCCGAGTTCCTCGGAGAGCTTCTTCACGCGCTCCGCCCTTCTGAAGTTTTCGGGATAGTGTCCGTAATATTGGAGGCTGCCGGGCTTCTGTTCCAGCCCCAGCGCGTATCTGTTGAAGAAGCCGCGCCCTTGCGTTCCGAACGACATGACGGGGAAGCCCGTTTCCTTATACCACGCGAATTCGTATGGGTTCATCGGAATGTGCGTAACGTCCAGAGTCTGCGCGGGCGAGGTTACGCCCAGCGAGAAATGAAGCTGGCACACAGAAAGCTTCGCTTTGCCGGCTTTCTGCGCGTATTCGTTCGCTTCCGCGATTCTTCCCACCGTCCAGTTTGAAACGCCCACTTCCTTTGTCTTGCCGGATTTCACAAGCTCGTCGAGCGCGTCGATTATGCCGCAAACGGGCAGCTTGGGGAAGTCGCGGTGCAGAAGGTACATGTCCGCGTAATCGGTTTGGAGTTCCTTCAAAGAGGTTTCGAGGTCGCCGATGACGTCTTCGCGGGTGAGCCTGTGTTCGTGCATTGTGTCCCTGTTCGGGTGACAGCCTTTCGCGACGATTACGACGGCTTCGCGGTTGCCGAAGCCGCGCAGCCATTTGCCGAGAGACGTGTCCGCCTTGCCGCCCGCGTACAGACGCGCCGTGTCGAAGCATACGCCGCCGAGTTCCGCGAACTTGTCCATGATTTCAAAGCGCGCCTTGTCGCTTCCTTCTTCTCCCATATTGCCTGAACCGAGCGCGATTCCCTTGACAGGCACGTTGCCCACGTTTATAATCGATTCCATGGTTTTCACTCCTTAAACGTATTTCTGATGAGATGATATAGCATTTGACGCGGAAGGTCAAGTTTAATGAGGAATTAGGGGATACGGCGGGCGAATGTTGTAAAGGGCGGGCGAGCCGAGGGCTCGCCCCTACAAATTTCACGGAACCTTCCTGATTGAACGTAGACAAACCCCTGTAGGGGCGAGCCCCCGGCTCGCCCGCGGTTTGCAATACATCGCCCGCAACAATATAACACGCCCGCAACATTATCTCACTCCTCATTCTTCATTAATATAAACCTTTAGGAGGTATGTAAATGCACGGATGGTTCACAACGAGGCGCATGGCGGTTGCGGGGCTTATCGCGTCGATATACGCCGCGCTGTCGCTTCTTCTCGCGCCGCTTACATTCGGAACGGTACAGTTTCGCGTTGCGGAAGCGATGACGCTTCTGCCGATATTGTTTCCCGAAGCGATACCAGGTCTGTTCGTCGGCTGTTTCCTGACGAACCTGTTCAGCCCTGTCGGTCTGCCCGATATCGTGTTCGGTTCGCTGGCGACGCTTATCGCGGCGTATATGACGTTCAAGCTGCGCCGCAATACATGGCTTGCGTGCGTTCCGCCGATCGCGGTCAACGCGTTGGTCGTGGGAATGCTGCTGCATGTGGAATACGGCACGCCGTTCATACTGAATATGCTGTCGGTCGGCGCGGGACAGGCGGGCGCGGTGCTGGTGCTTGGCAGCGCGCTGATTTATACGGTTAAGAGGTCGGCAGGCGATTTGCGAATGAAAAATTAAAAATGAATAATGAAAAATTGATAGTCGGAGACGGAACCCCGCAACACCAAACCACAGTAATAATTTTTCATTGTTCATTTTTAATTTTTCATTCATCAAACATATTGCCAATTAACGGTAATAGCTTCGCAATCCCGATAATTTTGTGTTACAATACGGTGACGGAAAAACATGGATAGTTTAGGCTGCTTTGCCATGTAACATAGTAACAGCCGGAGCCGTAATTAATGAACATAAGCTATACCCGAAGGGTTATTCTGGCAGCGCTTTGCGTTATCATCTCAGCGATTCCGCTCGGCGTTCTCTCCGCGGGCGCGGATATTGTGTCGGTCGGCGCGGCGATTATTTCCGTCGACGATACGCCGGTCTTCACGAAGCCCTTGACGGACGACGACCCGATAGAAGAAGCGACGCCATACCTCATCGCCATCAACACCGAAGTCGCGGTGCTGACGGGCGGCGGCGAGTGGGCTCAGATAGCGTACTATTCGCCCAAGACGCTCGTTCGCATGTCAGGCTGGGTTCAGGCGGCGAATCTCTTCAACCTGCGCTCGCACCTCGTACCGGGGCCGAATTACATCAATCTGCACGACGGCGCGTTCGTTCTGCGCACACCCGAAGCCCAAGGGTACAGCCTCGGTCGGCTGTCGGCTTCGCAGCAGCTTGACGTGGTTTCGTCCACTTCCGATTGGGTGCAGATAGTGTATCGGCATGACGGAATATCGGAGCTGGGCTGGGTGAAGCGTCCGTATGTCGTTCCCGAGTTCGCCCCGCTTGCCGCGACGCCGATGCCGCTCGCGGTGCTCGGCGTGACGGAGGAACCGCAGAACGCGGCTGTCCCGGCCGCGCCCGCAGCAACCATGTCGCCGTCGGACAGAACTACGTCCAATAACGCCGCGCACACCGTCACGCTTAACGCTTCCGACCCTTCCGTCACAACGACGCTCAGGCGCACGCCCGACGCGTACGGCGTGAGCGCGGGCGAATACTACAACGGCGCGGTGGGGGAATACCTGTCGTATGTCGAGGGATGGGTCGAGGTGCGTGTCGGCATGACGCGCGGATACTTCCCCGCCGCAAGCGTATGGGTGGACGCGCCCGCGGGGTCCGTTCCCTCCGCGCTTCCTTCCACGACGGTAAACGTCAACAGCAGGCTGAACCTGCGTCAGGACGCGAGCACCAGATATGACGAAATAACAAAGCTCGACCCCGGCACGGAGCTTGAGGTGCTTGGCAGGATGGGGCCGTGGCTTCACATAAGAACCGCGGATACGTCGCAGACGATATACGTAGGCTATGTGTACGACGAGTTTGTCGGGCGGCTTTCAATGAGGTTTGTGGAGCTGAGCGCTATCCCTGAGAATCCCGCGTTCAACGGAGTTCTCGAAACCGCGGAGGTTGTGGACTATACGGAACAGACCAAAGGCGAGGGTCAGGACGCGGACTTGCCGTCCGAACAGGGCGCGTCGCCGACCGCGACCGCGCAAGTCTCGCCGCCCTTTTCTGCCGCCGCGTATCCGCAGCTTCCGCCGTACGCCGTAATAGGAAGCAAGAGCGGCGGCAAGCTGAACCTGCGCCGCGAACCCGGCACGGAATCGCTGTCGCTCGGGCTGTACAACGCGGGAGTGCGCGTCGCGATAGACGCGCGCTACGACGAAACGTGGGTGCTGGTTTCAATCGGCACGGCGTCGGGCTATATGGCGCTTGAGTATCTGAATCTCAACGCGGGCGGCGCGGAATCATATTATACATATCCCGACAATGTTCCGCGCGCGTATCTCACGCAATACAGTACGGCGTACGCGGGTCCGTCCGACCTTGCGGACACGGTGGGTTCGTACGGCGCGGGAACGGCCGTAATCGTGCTTGGCGAGTATACCGTGTGGAAGCATGTCTCAATCAACGGCAAAATGGGGTATGTGAAGAGCGAGAGCGTTTCGCGGTAAACCACCCCGGTAACGAAAGCGCAGAACACATACAAAACGAGAGCGAGGTTGTTTTCTCACGTGAATGTTCAACTGTCAAAACGTTCGATGAAAGTAATAGACCGTGTGGACGCAGTGACGAAAAAACGAATCGGAGAAGCGATAAGGCTCATACCTAAGGGTGATATAAAAAGCTTGCAAGGTACTTCGGGAGTTTATCGGTTGCGAATCGGTAATTGGCGCATAATATTTAAGCAGCCGGACGAAGATACTATACTCATTGAAAATATCGCTCCGCGCGGGCAGGTTTATAAAGAAGGGTGGGATTGATTGTGTTACTTGAATCACAGCGCTTGTTTGAATTATTCGGACTTCTTAACGCTTCGCAACGCCAAATAATCGCAGCGTTAATATATGAACTATTGCCCGACGATATTGCGACGCCGGACGATATCGCGGCAATTGAAGAAGGCGACGCGGAATTCCTGCGGGGGGAGACGGTCTCATTCAGTGATATAAATTGGGGATGAGCCAATGCGAATGAAAAATTAAAAATTAAGAATGAAGAATTAATGGTTTAGGTTTGGTGCTGTAAAGTTTCGTTCTTAACCATTAATTTTTCATTCTTTATTTTATCCGCGCCTCTACCCCAAATCCTCAAACCCGTCGTCGTCCAACACAACGCTGGGGTCAATCTGTATTACCGTTGTTTCGCTTTCGTTTTCTACGTATGTGCCATTCAGCAGATTCTCGCGGATTATGCTGAACTCCTCAAGCGTGAGACCGTTGTCTGTGATATACGCGGCGGCCTCAACGCCAACGTAGCGCAGATGCCACGGCTCATACTTAATGCCCGTGATGTGTTCCATGTCTTTGGGATAGCGGATGATGAACCCGTATTCCGCGCAATGCTCAAGCACCCACTTGCCTTCCTTGGTGTCCGCTATCCCATCGTTCAGGCGTTCCTTGCCGAGCCACGACGCGCCTATCACGTCTATGCCAAGCCCCGTCTGATGGTCGGACGCGCCTGCTTGCTGCACCAATTTATCATCGTAGCCTACGCGCGCGAGCCTGTTCGCGTACATTATCTTCTGCGTGTCGTACGAGCGGTAGCACGAGTGCGCGTAAAGCTTCACGTTATCTTCGTCGAGCGCGTCCTTGAACATCATGTCGAGCGCGTCCGAAGCTGCCTTGCGCATCTTCATCGTCTCGCTCACGCTCTTGCGCACCTTGATGTTTATAAGGTCCTTCGGCGCGTAATCGGAAGCGAGCTTGCTGTCAACGTTCGCCAAAACAAGATAATCCGCTTCATCCATAATAATTTCTTCGGAAAGCGGAAATGTCCACGCGGGCGGAGATTCCGACTGCTCCGCGTCAATTCCGGCGCGCGGACGGAGGTCGCGCGTATCCGGGGAACGCGTAAGCGTTCCTTCCGCATTTTCCGTCGGAGCCTCCGCAACGGCGCACGAGCAGCACATAAACAGGAGTAGCAGCAATACGGGAACAGTGCGCATTATACCTCCTTCGCGCCCGAAACCTTCGCCAGCGCGCGTATCAGCGCGTCGCGGCTTTCGCCCCATGGTTTGTCGGCGTTTCGGTAATCGAACTTCAGCGTGAACCATTCCAAGTCTTTCTCTAGTTTCTCCAGATTCGCAAGCTCTATCCCGCGCAAATCCTCCGCGAACGCGTTCTTTCCGTTTGATACGGCGCGCGACATAAGTTCGCGGTAATGCGGAACGCATAAACCCTTGCCGTTCTTGAGCAGACTTTTGAACGAGGAATCCGTTTCATACAGATATATAACGGTGTCCAAGTATCTTTCCATCGTATTATTCAATTTATCGCAGCAGGCGCACGAAGGTGCATGTAAATCGCCCGCTCCGCGCCCCCATCGCTTCGGCTTCGGGGTTGGCTTGCGTATGTCCTCAATCGTTTCCTTGAGGTGAGTGTGCGCCATCAGCGCGACTCCGAGCCTGTTTCCCATACCGTAGAGCATTAAGAAGTGCTTTGCGCAGAACCCTTTGCGGTTCACTTCGACGCGCACGTCGGGTTCCATAACGGAACCGCCGAGGAAGGACTCCAAATAGCCTTCCTCGGTTTTGCCGTAAAGCTCGCAGACGGGACACTCGCAATTCTTCGCGAACGCCTCTATTACGGGCGCGGTGTCGATATGCTTAATCAAACAGAGTAATTCCGCGCGTTCGCGTATATCGCCTTCGCGTCGTCAAGATAAATCTTTTTAAATTCGCCGAAGCCCGCTCCGTTGTTGCGTTGGCTCGCCTCCGCCATGCCGTCGATATCCGTTTGTGAAATCTCGCCGATGTTCAATTCCTTCAAATTGGTCGGCATGCCCAGCGACTTAAAATACGCGACCATCTTGCGTATGCCCGTCAGCGCGGCCTTCTTTGCGTCAGGCTCGTCTATGCCGAACACTTTGTTTGCGAATCTCTGAAAGCGTTCAGGCTCTTCCGCGTAGGAATATTCCGCCCACGCGCCCCACAAGCACGTCAGGCTTTCGCCGTGCGCAACGTCGTACTTCGCGGATACCTCGTGACCCATCTTGTGCGGAACGAAATCGGTTGCCGCGCCAAGCCCCGTAAGCCCGTTATGCGACACGCTGGAGCACCACAGCAGGTCGCCCGTCGCGTCCAAGTCGTTCGGGTCCGCGTATACCTTCGCGCCGCAATCTATCGTCACGCGCAGCAGCGCTTCCGCAATCTCGTCCGTCAGCGGGTTGCCCTTCGTGTGCGTGAAGTAGCGGTCGAGCGTGTGCATAAGAATGTCGGAAACGCCGCAAGCAATCTGCTTGAGCGGAAGCGTGGACGCAAGAGCCGGGTTCACAATCGCGAACGCGGGGCGGTTTAAGTCTGTGCTGAGGCCGCGCTTTATGCCAAGCTCCGTGTTGGTCAGAACGGCGGAGTCGCTCATCTCGCTGCCCGCCGCGGGGATTGTCAGAATCGTGGCAATAGGCAGTGTTTTGCTTATCTTCGCTTTGCTAATCCATATGTCCCACAGCGCGAGGTGGGGGTTCGCCGCGCCGTGTGCAACGGCTTTCGCGGTATCGATTGCGCTTCCGCCGCCGACCGCAAGCACGGAATCCACTCCGTTCTCAACCGCGGCGCGCACGCCTTCCTCCGCGTGGGCGACGGTGGGGTTCGGGCGCGCTCCGCCAAACAGAACATACGCTATCCCCGCGGATTCAACGGAATTCACAACCCTATTGAGCAGTCCGCTGCGCTCCACGCTTCCCGTTCCGTATACGATGATAACCTTTTTCGCGCCGAGCCGCGCAAGCTGTTCACCGGTCTGTTCTTCAGTGCCGACGCCGAATATAACTCTCGTCGGCGTGTAATACTTAAACGATTTCATATTATGTAGCCGCTCTCCTTTTCCGCCGCGCCGCTCATCCGCTCGCGCGCCTTCATATATTTTTCCGCGGGGTGGTTCAGCGTCGCGTATGTCGCAATCTTGCTGCCTTCCACGCCGGGTTGGTTGAACGCGTCTATGTCCAGCATTTCCCCCGCGAACGCAGTCGCCATCTCGAAGAAATACAGAAGCTGACCGATTGCGTCCGCGTCCACGAACGGAACGACGATGGTTTGGTTCATGCGCCCCGCGGCCGTCAGCGCGTACTCCGTTCCCTTATATTCCGCCTGAATAAGCTGACTGTGCGTCTTGCCGCCGAGGAATCGTATCTCGTCGGGATAGCTCTCCGGAGCTTCGGGAATCGCGGTCTCCATGCGGTAGGCTTCCACTTGGAACAAGGTTATCACCTTGTCGAGGGGACCTTCCGTATAAAGCTGAAGCTGGCTGTGCTGGTCCGTCACGCCCAGAGCCTTGACGGGCGTCTGCCCCGCGTTAATCGGCTTGCCGCTTCTCGTGACATTCTTGCCGAGGCTTTCCGCCCAAAGCTGGCAGAACCAGTCGGAGAGAAGCCGCAAGCTGTCCGCGTAAGGCATGATAACCTGTATGTTCCGCCCGAGCTCCGTCATCGCGATATATTCCATCGCGCTGTAGAGAAGCGCGGGGTTCTTCATCATATCATTCTCTTTGCAGCGTTCGTCCATACGCGCCGCGCCCTTGAGCAGCTCGCGGATATTGATTCCGCCGACCGCCGCCGCAAGCAGACCGACGGGAGATAATTCACTGAACCTTCC
>JAITHB010000125.1 GCA_031280145.1 Oscillospiraceae bacterium
GAAGGTGTCATCCTTCTGTGAGAAGATTTAGAAAGAAGAGAGAAAAATGGCGCATATTGTAACGTTGCCGCAGCTTGGCGTTTCGGACGAAAGCGCGGTAGTCTCGTCGTTCTATGTGAAGGAAGGCGACGGCGTTTCCGCCGGGCAAAACATCTTCGCGCTTGAGACGGGCAAGAGCGTGTTCGACGTCGCGAGCGAGCATGACGGCGTTGTTCTGAAGTTCTTATGCAAAATTGGCGACGAGCTGAAGATACAGGAACCTGTTATGGTTATCGGGGCGGCGGGGGAAGGGTACGCAGACGCGCCGGCGGGGGCGATTCCCGATCGTCCCCTTGATACGCATACGATTGTTACACCGCAGAGTGACGTGCGTGATACAGGCGGGCGATCGGAGATCGCCCCTAAAGGGGACAGGGATTCCCGCGTATTCGCGTCGCCGCGCGCGAAGGCGCTGGCGGAGAAATCGGGGGCGGACATATCGCAAGCCGCGCCGACAGGCGCGGAAGGGTTTATAATTGAACGCGACGTTGCGGAATTGTTAAACCGCGGGACAAACCCTGTAGGGGCGACCGCCTCGGTCGCCCGTGATTTACAGCAATCGTCCGTTATCGGAGAACCACGAGCGGCCCGTGGGATCGCCACTGCAACGGAAACCGTCGTCAGCCGCCCATCCGAAGAGACGTCGGAATATGAGGCGATCCCCCTCTCCGTCATACGCCGCACCATCGCGAAGAACATGTCTCTCTCGCTCTCGACGGCGGCGCAGCTTACGCACTCGTCGAGCTTTGACGCGACCGAAATTTTGGAATACAGGAAGAAGTGCAAGGCGAGCGATACGATGAAGGGCGTCACCATCGGAGACATGGTTCTGTTTGCTGTCACGCGCACACTTCCGCAATTCCCCGAAATGAATTCGCTCTATATGGACGACGGCATTCACCGCTACAAGAACGTTCATCTGGCGGTCGCGGTTGATATACCAAACGGGCTTGTCGTGCCCGTCATACGCGACGCGAACAGGAAGTCGCTGCTCGAAATCTCGGGCGAGTGCAAGGCTCTTGCAAAGCAAGCGCGAGAGGGAACGATCGCGCCCGACCGTTTGACGGGCGGAACGTTCACGGTCAGCAACCTCGGCAGTCTGTGCATAGAACACTTCACGCCGATCATCAACCCGCCGCAAGTCGGCATACTGGGCGTAAACTGTTCGACGCTTCGCCCGCGCAAGAAGGACGACGGCGGCGTTGAGTTCTATGAGGCGATCGGTCTGTCGCTGACATACGACCACCGCGCGGTTGACGGAGCGCCCGCGAGCCGCTTCCTCAAGTGCCTGTGCGAGAACCTCTCTTCATTTACGCTTTTATTGGGGAAATAAATCGTTCCATCGTTCCAATCTAAAAGAGGAGGTTGGGAGGGGAATCGCAATTCCCTTCCCAAGAGCGAAGCGATATGTATGATTTGATAATTATCGGCGGCGGTCCCGCCGGATACAGGGCGGCGGAGCGTTCCTCCGCGTCGGGGCTTTCCACGCTGTTGTTTGAGAAACGCGCGCTCGGCGGCGTGTGTTTGAACGAAGGCTGTGTGCCAAGCAAGACACTGCTCTATTCCGCGAAGCTGTTCGACTATGCCAAGGGCGGAAGCGCGAAATACGGCGTGACCTGCGATAACGCGAAGCTTGACCACGCCGTGGTCGTCGCCCGTAAGAACAAGGTCGTGAAGAAGCTTACGCTCGGAATTGCGGCTCAGCTTAAGGCGGGCGGCGTCACTGTCGTAAGCGCGGACGCGGCGATTGTCGGCAGAGTTGACGGCGGATATAAGGTTTCAGCCGACGGGACGGAATACGAGGCGGCGCGGCTTCTTATCGCCACTGGTTCCGCGCCTGCTCTTCCGCCGATTGAAGGATTGAAAGAATCGCTCGCGAGCGGCTTTGCGTGGACGAATCGCGAGGTACTGGACACAAAGGTTGTTCCGCAGAAATTCGTGATTGTCGGCGGCGGCGTAATCGGGCTTGAGATGGCGAGCTATTTCCGCTCCGCGGGCGCGGAGGTCACGGTCGTGGAAATGCTGGACTCCGTCGGCGGACCGATTGACCGCGAGATTGCGTCGCTTCTGCAAAAGGCGTACGAGAAGAAAGGCGTGAAGTTCCTTCTTAAGACTTCCGCCGTCAAGTTCGCGCAGGGCGAAGTCACGGTGAAGAGTGCGGACGGCGGGGAAGCGCAGGTTATTAAGTGCGATAACGCGCTCGTCTCTATCGGAAGGCGCGCGGCGCTTCCCGAAGGAATCGAGAAGCTTGGCGTCGCGCTTGAGCGCGGCGCGATCGTGACGGACGAGTATATGCGCACGAGCGCGCTCAACGTTTGGGCGGCGGGCGACGTGAACGGCAAGTCGATGCTCGCGCACACCGCCTACAGGGAAGCGGAAGTCGCCGTGAACGACATGGCAGGCGCGGCGGATACGATGGATTACAGCGCGATTCCCGCAGTCATTTACACGAATCCCGAAGTCGCGGTCTGCGGAGACCAGGGCAATGCCCTGGACCCTTCTTTGCCTTCGGGTAAAATAGTAAAAAAAGTTTCTATGAACCACTCGGGAC
This sequence comes from Oscillospiraceae bacterium, assembly GCA_031280145.1. Classification (GTDB taxonomy): domain Bacteria; phylum Bacillota; class Clostridia; order Christensenellales; family Aristaeellaceae; genus JAITHB01. The sequence goes on from JAITHB010000125.1 coordinate 2,591, forward strand.
GCTTCATGGCGGAGAACGAGGGCGGCGACGGCACGTTCAAGATGGTTCTGGACGGCGCGGGGAAGATACTCGGCGTGTCGATAATCGGCAACCCCGCGAGCGAAATAATCTTCGGCGCGTCGCTTATGCTGGGGCGTGAGCTTCGTTCCGCCGACCTGCGCAAAATCGTGTTCCCGCACCCGACGGTCAGCGAAATCTTCCGCGAGACGATATTCCAGTAAAAGACGATGCGATGTTTGCGCCTTGCTTTATGGAGTAATAATAAGGAGATACATAGATATGCCGCAATCACAATTCATCAGCCCGGGTGACATTCGCGCGAAGGGCGTACTCACTTTCCCCGAGATTCCGCTGAACCAATACGACAGAACCGTTGCGGACGAACGCAAGAATTTCTCCGACGCGGACTTGCTTAACATCTACAACGATATGCAGGTTATCCGCGAGTTTGAGTCTATGCTTTACTCCGTGCGCACGACGAAGAAATATAACGGCGTGGACTATGTTTACACCGGTCCCGCGCACCTCTACACGGGCGAGGAAGCCGCGGCGGTCGGCATGGCTTACACGCTCGGCAAGGACGACGCAATATTCGGCAGCCACAGGAGCCACGGCGAAGTTCTGGCGCGCGGGTATAATCTGATTCGCAAACTGCAAGACTCCGACCTTCTTTCCATAATGAAAGAATTCAACGGCGGCAAGACGCTTCAAGTCGTCGACGACGGTTCGCACGCGAGCGTTCAGGCGCTGGCAGAAGATTTCCTTCTTTACGGCTTCATGGCTGAGCTGTTCGGGCGCGAGAACGGCTTCACAAAGGGTTTGGGCAACTCGATGCACGTTTTCTTCACGCCGCTCGGGATATACCCCAACAACGCGATCGTCGGCGGAAGCGCGGGAATAACGGTCGGCGCGGCTCTGTATAAGAAGATAATGAAGCAGAGCGGGATAGTGGTGTGCAACGCGGGCGACGGGTCGCTCGGCTGCGGCCCCGTGTGGGAGTCTCTGAACTTCGCCGCTATGGATCAATTGGTTAAGCTGTGGGACGAAGCGCACAAGGGCGGACTGCCGCTCATCTTCAACTTCCTCAACAACGGTTACGGCATGGGCGGACAGACGAACGGCGAAACGATGGCGTACGGCATTCTGGCGAGAGTAGGCGCGGGAATCCGCGAGGACGCGCTGAACGCTGAACGCGTGGACGGCTATAACCCGCTGGCGGTTATCGACGCGTTCACGCGCAAGCGCAGGACGCTGGAGGAAAACAAGGGTCCCGTTCTGCTGGACGTTGTCACATACAGGTACGCGGGGCATTCCGCGACGGACGCTTCCACCTATCGCACGAAGGAAGAGATTGAAGCGTGGCAGAACGCGGATTCCATCAAGGGTTTCCGCGCGGAGCTGCTCGCGAACGGCGTTTCATCACAAGATAAATTCGACGGCATCGACGCGTCAATCAAGGGCGGCATTACTCGCGTGATGAAGCTGGCTATCGATTTGGATAACTCTCCGCGTCTCGACCTTGCGAATGACCCCGACTCCGTGCGCCGCTTCATCTTCTCCAACGAGAAGATTCCGAAGCGTTCGGACGCGAAGCCCGATACGCTCACGGCGTACGCGGACAACAGCCGCGTGAAGAAGCTTGCGGACAAGGCGCGTTACGCGTTCGACAAGGACGGCAAACAGGTTAGCAAGCTTCGCCAGTACAACATCCGCGACGCTCTGTTTGAAGCGATATTCGCGAAGTTCTATGAAGACCCGACGTTGATTGCGTACGGCGAGGATAACCGCGACTGGGGCGGCGCGTTCGGGGTGTACGGCGGAATGACGGAATCGCTTCCGTATCACCGTTTCTTCAACGCACCGATAAGCGAAAGCACCATCGTGTCAAGCGCGGTAGGTTACGCCATGATGGGCGGACGCGCAATCCCCGAACTCATGTATTGCGACTTCCTCGGACGCGCGGGCGACGAGGTGTTCAACCAGATGGCGAAGTGGCAGGCGATGAGCGCGGGCGCGCTTAAGATTCCCGTCGTGCTGAGGGTTTCTGTCGGAAGCAAGTACGGAGCGCAGCACGCGCAGGACTGGACCAGCCTATGCACCCACATACCGGGGCTTAAGGTGTGCTTCCCCGTGACGCCGTACGACGCTAAGGGCATGATGAACGCCGCGCTTTCGGGCAGCGACCCCGTTGTGTTCTTCGAGAGCCAGAAGCTGTACGATCAAGGCGAACTGTTCCGCAAGGAAGGCGTTCCCGAAGGTTATTACGAGATACCAATAGGCGAGCCTGACGTGAAGCGCGAAGGGCGCGACCTCACAATCCTCTCCATCGGAGCGTCGCTTTACACCGCGCTAGAAGCCGCAGACAAGCTGACCGCGTTTGGCGTGGACGCGGAGGTCCTTGACGCCCGCTCGCTCGTTCCGTTCAACTATGACTTGCTGACCGAGTCGGTGAAGAAGACGGGCAGACTGGTAGTCGTCTCCGACGCTTGCGAGCGCGGAAGCTACAGCAACGACATAGCGCGGAACATAACGGAGTTCTGCTTCGGATACCTCGACGCTCCGCCTGTCGTGGTCGGCGCGCCGAACGTAATCAGCCCATGCCCCGAGCTTGAGCAGTTCTATTTCCCGCAGGCAGGCTGGATCCTTTCTGCGGTTCATCAGAAGATTCTGCCGCTCAAGGGATATGTTCCGCAAGAGAACTATCAGACGCTCGAGAAGGTGCGCAGAGAGAAGCGGGGAGTTTGATTATGCTTGATCAGCTTGTGGAAGTTTCAAACAGGTACGGCGCGGACCCGCGGTATGTTTTAGCGGGCGGCGGCAACACCTCATACAAAACGGAAGATACGCTCTATGTAAAGGCTTCGGGTACGAAGCTCGCGACGATCGCGGCGGACGGCTTTGCGAAGATGGACTTGGCTGCGCTGCGCGGCATTCTTCGCGTGAAGGCGTATCCCGACGGCGATAAGGAACGCGAAGCTGCGGCGCTTGCGGACATGATGTCCGCGCTTTTGCGGGGCGAGACGAAACGGCCGAGCGTCGAGTGTCTGCTTCACGCTCTGTTCCCGCAGAAGTTCGTTCTGCACCTTCATCCCGCGCTCGTCAACGGAATGACGTGCGGGCGGGACGGCGAACGAATCTGCCGGGAACTGTTCCCCGACGCCATATGGATTCCGCTTACCAAACCCGGCTATATTCTGGCGAAGGCGTGCCAAGGCTTGTTCGCTTCATATGAGAAGAAGAACGGCAAGCCTGCCGATATGCTGTTCATGCAGAATCACGGCGTGATAGTCGCGGCGGATACGGCGGAGGGGCTGGACGCGCTGATGGCGAATGTAATGGGCAAGCTTGGCGAACGCGTGGCATGTGCGGCAATATCGACCGATCGCGGTAAGCAGCCATCGCCCGAAATGGCGCTGACTGTTCTGCCGCAGCTTCGTATGCTGTACGCGAACGAATGCGGTTCCGCCGTCGGCGTTTTGGGAATAGATGAATATATTTACGCAAGCAGGCCCGATTACGCGCCGCTTGCGAAGCCCTATACGCCTGACCAGATTGTATACTGCAAAGCCGAACCGCTTATCATCTCCGTTGAAGACGATGTCGCGGGCAAGTTTGCGGACTACGTAAAAGCGCACGGCTTCGCGCCGAAGATTGTTCTTCTGCCGTGCGGCTGCGCTGTTGCGCTGGGGAAGACGAAGCGGGAAGCGGATACCGCGCTGGAGGTATTGAAGGACTCCGCGAAGATAGCGTGGTACGCAAACGCGTTCGGCGGATTCCTTCAGCTTCCCGATGAATTCACAGACTTCATTCTCGACTGGGAAGTGGAGAACTACCGTCAAAAGGTTTCCATTGCGGGTGGTTCCGCAAAGCGGATGGCGGGGAAAGTTTGCGTTGTGACGGGCGCGGCGCAGGGGTTCGGCGAGGGCATCGCGCGCGCAATCTGCCGCGAAGGCGGATATTGCGTTATCGCGGACATGAACCTTGCGGGAGCGGAAGCGGCGGCGAAGTCCATCCGCGCTGAATACGGCGAAGGCGCGGCAGTCGCCTGTCAGTCAGACGTATCCAACGAAGAATCGGTCAAGGCGATGATTGACGCTGCGGTTGCGAACTACGGCGGGCTTGACGTGATGGTGTCGTGCGCGGGAATAGCAATCGCGGGTTCGCTTGAAGCTATGACGCTCGACCGCTTCAACAAGGTCGCCGCGGTGAACTACGCGGGCTACTATCTGTGCGCGAAGTATTCTTCCGCCGTAATGAAGCTTCAGCGGAGCGCCGCGCAGTCTCGCATGTTCGACATAATTGAGATAAACAGCAAGAGCGGTCTTGAGGGAAGCAAGGCGAACTTCGCTTACTCGGGAAGCAAATTCGGCGGAATCGGTCTGACGCAGAGCTTCGCGCTGGAGCTTGCGGAATACGGGATAAAGGTGAACGCGATATGCCCCGGCAACCTGCTGGACGGTCCTTTGTGGAGCGACCCCGAACGCGGTTTGTTCAAGCAATACTTGGACGCGGGAAAAGTTCCGGGCGCCGCGTCGGTGGCGGACGTGCGCCGCTTCTATGAAGAAAAAGTGCCGCTCGGGCGCGGCTGCGAAGTTGAAGACGTGGCGCGCGCGCTGTTCTACATTGTGGAGCAGAAGTATGAAACGGGGCAGGCGGTTCCCGTGACGGGCGGACAGGTGATGCTTTCATGACGGAATATGTGAACAATCATATTCACACGGTTTATTCTTTCTCGCCGTATACGCCGACCACAGCCGTACAGGCTGCGGTGAACGCGGGGCTTACTACTGCTGGAATAATGGACCACGACAGCGTATCGGGCGCGCGGGAATTCCTTCGCGCGGGGCGCGAAGCGCGTATCGGCGCGACGGTCGGCTTCGAGTGCCGCTGTTCGCTCGCGGGCACACCATACGAGAATGTGCGCGTGAACAATCCCGACCAAGCAGGCGTTGCGTATTGCGCGTGTCACGGCATTCCGGAAGAATCGCTTGACGCGGCGGACGCGTGGCTCGCGCCGTACAGGGCGGCGCGCGAGAAGCGCAACCGCGCGATGGTTCTGAAGCTTAACGAATACACGAACGATCCCGCGCTTGCGTTGGATTACGAAAAGGACGTGCGTCCCATATCCCGCGCGGACGAAGGCGGCAGCGTGACGGAGCGGCACATTCTGTTTGCGCTGGCGCATAAGATAATCGATGCGCATGGAATCGGAAACCAAACAAACAATGATGGCTTGTCGTTATCGGAAGACCCATACTACGATTACCGCCTGTTGGGTCGGCTCAAGGCAACGCTGGTCGAAAAGTTCTACATTGACGCGACTGACGAATGCCCGCCGATTGCGGAGTTCGTCAGCTTCGCGAAAAATATCGGCGCGATTCCCGCGTATCCCTATTTGGGCGATATAACGGAATCCGTTACCGGCGACAAGAAGGCGCAGACGTTCGAGGATTCCTTCCTTGACGAGCTTGTGCTATGGCTTGCGGAAATCGGGTTCTTGTCGGTAACGTATATGCCGACGCGAAACACGCTGCCGCAGCTTGAGCGGCTGACGTCGCTGTGCGGTAAGTACGGATTGTTTCAAATTTGCGGCGAGGACATAAACACGCCGTTCCAGCCGTTCGTCTGCGAGAAGCTCGCGCTGCCGCAGTTCGCGCCGCTGGTTGACGCGGCGTGGGCGTTGATAGGGCATGAGCGCATGTCAAAGGAAGGCATGGGAATGTTCAGCGGAAAAGCGGTTACGGCGTATCCGAAGCTTGAAGACAGGATTGCGTTTTTCGCGCGCAAAGGAAGAGTGAGCATATGAAAACAACGGCGCTACGGTTATACGGCAGCCACGATGTAAGGGTGGAATCGTTTGAGCTTCCGCAAATTAAGGAAGACGAGGTGCTCGTCAAGATTATCTCCGACAGCGTCTGCATGTCCAGCTACAAGGCGGCGGAACAAGGCGCGGCGCATAAGCGGGTACCTGACGACGTTGCGGAGAATCCGACGATACTGGGTCATGAGTTCTGCGCGGAAGTAGTCGCCGTCGGCGGGATGGTCACCGGTATTAAACAAGGCGGCAGAACAGCAATTCAACCCGCCCTCAAGGGAACCTACGACGCGGCGGGCTACAGCTTCGCCAACCTCGGCGGATGCGCGACATATGGGATAATTCCCGCGGTCTACATCGAGCAGGGCAACATCCTTCCGTATGAAGGCCGCGCGGCGTTCTATGCGTCTCTTGCGGAACCAGTCTCGTGCGTGATTGGCGCGGTTCACGCGTGCTATCACACAAGCCAAGGCGATTACAATCACATAATGGATATAAAGGAAGGCGGCAAGATTGCCATTCTCGCGGGCGCGGGACCTATGGGTCTCGCGCTGGTGGACTATCTCATCCACCGCGACAGAAAGCCCTCGCTGCTCGTCGTGACTGACATCGACGACGGTAGACTGAGCCGCGCCGCGTCCGTGCTTTCGCCCGAGGAGGCGAAACGGAACGGCGTGGAGTTAAGGTATGTTAATCCCAACTCGCACCTTATACCTTCTACCTCGTACCTTCTACCTCATACCTTCGACGAAGTGTTCGTGTTCGCGCCTGTCGCGGCGGTTGTGGAGCAAGCCGGCGAGCTGCTCGCGTATGACGGCTGCCTTAACTTCTTCGCGGGTCCCACGAACACGGAGTTCAAGGCGTTGTTCAACTTCTATGATGTGCATTATAACGCGGTCCACCTCGTCGGAACGTCCGGCGGAAACACGGACGACATGCGCGAAGCCCTCGAGCTTGCGGGCAAAGGGCGCATCAACCCCGCCGTATTGGTGACGCACATAGGCGGACTTCCCGCCGCGCGCGAGACCACGCTGAACCTGCCGAAGATTCCCGGCGGAAAGAAACTCATCTACACGCATATCGACATTCCGCTGACCGCGATAGAGGACTTCGCGAAGCTTGGCGAAACGGATTCGCTGTTCGCCAAGCTTGCTATGTTATGTCCGAACGGTTTGTGGAACGCGGAGGCGGAGGAGTATCTGCTTGCGAACGCGCCTAAACTTACATAGTCAGAACATTGTGCAGCCGCTTTCGCGGAAGAAGAGAATGCGCTCTTCCAGAAGGTCGGTCGACACATGAAAGAATTCCGCGAGACACTTAAGGCATAAGCATTCGCGGGAAATACGCGATATCAGCTTGCGGGTCAGCGCGGCGTCATACGGACCGAGCGCCGACCCGCATTTTGAGCATATTCCGCTCATATATCAACAACTTTGCCGCGAAACAATCTGCAGGCGTGAGGCGCGATGGTATCGGCGTATCCGTCCGCGAACGCGCCTATGTCCTCGTGCGACCAACAATCATACAGCGACAGTCCCTTGTGCTGCGACGAAGTCAAGCCGATGTCCCAGAATTGCACGGATACCTGCGACGGCGCGTCGCCGAAGTTCACCATGCACAGCGCGTAGCCGCCGTCCGAGAGAGGTTTCACCATCGTCATCGCCTGCTCGGGATTGTTCCACTGCGGAACGCAGTATGCGCCGCGGCACTCAGCGTCTTGGTTGATCGCGATAACGTCCTTGTTCATCAGCGTTTCTTTAGTCGCGTCGCTCATATTGCGTATGTCGCAGCCGATCATCAAAGGCGAGCCGTAAATCGCCCACAGCGAGAAGTGCGTGCGGTATTCTTCGTCCGTGCAGCCGCCGAGCGCTATCCAACTGTTTTCGGAACGCCCTTTCATGCCGACGATGAGCATGTCCAAATCGCTGTGGCAGTACGCGCCCGTATATGGTTCTTTGCCGATTTGGCTCTTGAACAGCTTCTCGACGCTCGTCCAGTTATCCTGAATGTCGCCTGTTGAGCGGAACGAGTGCGCGCCTGTTGTGCGTATCCATTCGTAAACGTTGTCCGCGCCCCAGTTGCAGGCGGAGAACAGAATCGGGCGACCGCAGTTGCGCAGCGCGGCGTTCATGCGGCGATACAGCACGTTGCCGGGGATGCCCGCGGGCTTGAAGCAGTAATCGTATTTCAGATAGTCGACGCCCCACGAGGCGAACGTTTCCGCATCCTGAAATTCATGCTCGAAGCTTGCGGGATAGTCCGCGCATGTGCGGGTGCCCGCGCATGAATATATGCCAAACTTCAAGCCCTTGCCGTGGATGTAATCCGCGAGCGCCTTCATGCCCGAGGGGAATTTCGCGGGATCCGCAACCAGATCGCCTTTGCTGCCGCGCCGTTTGAGGCTCCAGCAGTCGTCGATTACGACGTACTCGTAGCCCGCGTCGCGCAGACCGAGGCTTACAATAGCGTCAGCCGAACTGCGCAGAAGCTCTTCATCTATCTTTTCGCTGAACGTGTTCCAAGAGTTCCATCCCATCGCGGGGGTATGCTTTATCGTGTTCATTAACTCGCTCCTTGTGGGAAAAATGTGCGCGACCTTATGGATTATTATAACCATAAGACCGCGCACATACAAGGTATATATATTCACCGACAATACTGATATCAGGAGATGAAGAGCGTGATAAACCGTGAGATTCCGGAACCAAAAGTCAGTGCCGATTTTACAATAGAAGACATACATAGGATCCGCGAATGGAATTATGAATGCCAGCGCGGAATGTCGTATCGCCAAAGAGCGAGAGATTCCGCGGAGCGTGGAATCCGGGCTATGGTGCGGCTTGGTCTTGTTCCGCGCAACGAAATAAAATAATACTACAAAAAGGCGACCGCCTCGGCCGCCTCTATAGGGCGCAGTTTTATTAACGGCTCTTGCCGCTGCGCCCGCAGCCCCGCACAATAACCTTCGCTTTGGCGCTGCACGAACAATTATATTTCTTAATCATACTTACGAAACGCCGCTCGAATTCGTCGTCCGACATGCAGCAGCTTGTCGGGTC
>JAITHB010000034.1 GCA_031280145.1 Oscillospiraceae bacterium
CGATTGTTTTGTTTGCGGGCGGGCGACGGGGACGGTCGCCTCTACAGCATATTGTATTCCTGTATACCGATAGCCAACATAATGTCGGGGCGCCCGTCCCCGGTCGCCCGCCATTTACAGCACGAATGGTTTTGTCAACAGTCTAATGGGCGGTAATAATACCGCCCATTAAGTTTATTCCCTATTGTCAAACACAGGCTTGCCGCAATTGGGACACTTGTTCTCCTCTTCCAAGTCGAACGTATCGGTATCGAAATAGACGGTGTGGCTGCAATGCGGACACTCATACTCGATAAGTCCATCCGACCCGTCGCCGCCCTCTTCATCGTCGTCGTCTTCGTCCAGAATGACTTCCTCAAGCTCCGCCAGATCGTCGTCTATGCTCTCGACATACTCGTCAAGCTCCGCGTGCTTCTCGCGCAAATCCGCAATCTCCGACGCTATATCGCCCATTATGTCAATTATCATGACAATGAGCTGGAGTTCTTTAGAATCTAAGTTCGCGCTTGAAACAAGCCCTTCCGCCAAGCCGCGGAGGTATGCCACCCTATCAGAAAGTGCCTGCATTTTCTTACCTCGTTAAACCAAATAGGAAAGAACGCTTCGCGTTCTCCGGATTGCGGCGCTTACGCGCCTGCCGGTACTTATCAAGCGCGTTCCATATATTCGCCGGAGCGCGTGTCTATGCGGATCATCTCGCCCTGATTGATGAACAGCGGAACTTTAACCGTATAGCCCGTTTCAAGCTTTGCGGGCTTCGTGGTGTTGGAAGCCGTGTCGCCCTTGAAGCCGGGTTCGGTATCCACGACCTGAAGCTCGACGAAATTCGGCGGCTCTACGGAGAACGCCTTTCCTTTGAAATAGCGCACCTGCACGACCGTGTTTTCCTTAATGTACGGAATGGAGTCTTCCACCTGGTCATAATTTAGCGGCTCCTGCTCGAAGGTTTCCGTATCCATGAAGTAATACAGCTCGCCGTCGTTGTAAAGATACTGCATCGACTTGCCTTCGATGATAGCGCGCGCCATCTTGTCTGTCGGGTTGAAGGAACGCTCGACGACCGCGCCTGTCATTACGTTCTTGATTGTCGTGCGGACGAACGCCGCGCCTTTGCCGGGCTTTACGTGCTGGAAGTCCGCGACTATCCATACGCCGCCGTCATATTCAACTGTCAGACCCTTGCGAAATTCACTAGCGGTAATCATGCAGTTCCTCCGGCAGGGCGATGCCCTGCAAGTATATTTGCCTTCGGATGGTATTAGCCCACGCAGACGCGCGGGTCAAATACCTGCCGGGAAGGTCTTTTAACACTAAACGCAATCGGAATAATACCTATAGAACGATAAGCTCTTTCGTCGTGTGCGTCAAACGTTTTGACCCGTTTTTCGTAACCAAAACGGTATCTTCAATGCGAACGCCCCACTTGCCGGGAATATAGATCCCGGGTTCCACCGTCATCAGCATTCCCGCGGAGACGGTTCGGCTGTCCTCCATCGATTGGCTGAAGCGCGGATTCTCGTGAATCTCAAGCCCCAGCGAGTGACCGAGCCCGTGCCCGAATCTGCCTTCGTAGCCCGCTTCGTTTATTATATCGCGCGCAATCTTGTCAACAGCCTTCGCCCCCGCGCCGTCGCGAACGGCGTCAAGCGAGGCAAGCTGCGCGGTCAGCACCGTGTTGTATATCTTAAGCTGCTCTTCTGAAACCTCGCCCAGAGCGACGGTTCTTGTGCAGTCGGAGCAATAACCGTCATATACGCAACCGAAATCCAGCGTGACGAACTCGCCGCGCTCAAGCTTCTTATCGCTCGGTATGGCATGCGGAAGCGAGCCGTTGCTGCCCGACGCGATTATCGTCGAGAACGAAGGCTTCTGCGCACCAAAGTCGTGCATCGCGCATTCCAGAATCCACGCAATCTCGCGCTCAGTTTTACCCGGTTGAATTTTGGGCAGAATGCTCTCGAACGCCTGACAGGCTATTTCGCAAGCCTTCTCGATAGCGGCCGTCTCGCCGTCGTCCTTTATCTCGCGCAGCTTCTCAATCTTCTTGTTCATCGGAAGAAAGATTCTGCCGTTCGCCTTCTCTTCCAGCTTCTTCATTTGGGCGACGGTTATCGTGTCGTCTTCAAACGCGAGAAGGCGGCTCTCCCCCGCTTCACCCAAAAGATCGAGCGCCACTTCATCATATGACTGCGTCGCCTTCGACATCACGACAGAAAAAGACGGGGCTTCCTTTTCCGCCTGCTCGGTGTAGCGGAAGTCGGTGACGATGACCCGCTTCCCGTCTTCCGTGAGAACGAGGACGCCTTCGCCCCTGTATCCCGAAAGATAGCGGACATTTTCCTGCTTGTGTACAATTGCCGCCTTTATGTTCTCTTTGCGGAGCATCTCAAGCAAGCGCGACGGTCTGTCAATACTCATATAATCCCAATTCTGTTTATTATTCTCCATAATGCAACGCACAAGCATTGCAACATCAAAACAAAGTCAGCCTTGTTTACTCAATCCGTTTTTATACTCACAAAAGCACTGTACCAGTATTGAATCGTCACATTTTACCACAATGCCGTCGTTTTATCAATGCCTTTTTCAATGAATAAAGAATTGGATACGCAAAATGAGTCGGCGGTACTGGGGTCCTCGACAAATCCGCAGATTTGTCGGGGTGGCTTGTTCGATGTTTACTTACCTATTCCCCCATAAACCTGCGTATGCGTTCACTCCGCCCGCTGCCCAGCATCTCCTGTGATGTGCCTTCTTCCGCGATAACGCCGTCCTCCATGAAGATAACGCGGTCCGCGACTTCAAGCGCGAAGCGCATCTCGTGCGTCACGACAATCATCGTGCGGTGTTCGCCCGCAAGCTGCCGTATGACCGCAAGCACTTCCTGCGTTATCTGCGGGTCGAGCGCGGACGTGGGTTCGTCAAAGCAGAGCAGTTCGGGGTCAAGCGCGAGAGCGCGGGCGATCGCCACGCGCTGGCATTGTCCGCCCGAAAGCTGATATGGATACTGTTGCGCTTTATCTGAAAGACCAACCTTAGTAAGCAACTCGGCTCCGTATTCCGCCGCCTGCGTTTTGCTTCTGCCCAGCACATGCACTTGCGCTTCCGTTATGTTGCGAAGCACGTTCATGTGCGGAAACAAGTGATAGTTCTGAAACACCATGCCCATCTTAAGGCAGATTCGGCGAAGCTGCTCCTTCTGCGCGTAACACGCCTTTCCTTGCGCATCGGTCGAGACCAAGCTCTCGCCGTCAATCGTAACGCTTCCGCCGTCAACCTTCTCAAGGTAGTTTAGACAGCGCAGAAACGTACTCTTTCCGGAACCGGAACTGCCGATTATCGCGACGACCTCTCCCCTGCTTACCGCGGCGGAAACGCCTTTGAGAACTTTCAGTTTGCCGAATGATTTGGTTACGTTCGTCGCTTTCAGCATACATCTACACCTTGTAATAATCGAATTTGCGAATCAATACGTCGAACAGCCACGTGATTATCGTGTTCATTATAAGGTAGAAAACGCCAGCTATGATGAGCGGTTCGATTGAACCCGTGCGCGAGGCTTCGTTAGTGGCGGAGCGGAACATTTCCGCCACCGCGATGACTGTTGCGAGCGCGGTATCCTTCACAAGCGTGATAACTTCGTTGCTAATCGGCAGAAGAATACGCTTTATCACCTGCGGGAGAATGATTCTGACGAACGTTTGCGCGCGGGAGAAGCCCAGCACTTGCGCGGCTTCGTATTGTCCGCGCTCCATCGCCATTATTCCGCCGCGGTATATTTCCGCGAAGTACGCCGCGTAATTGATGACGAACGCGATTATTGTTGAGTTTACGCGGTTAGGTCGAATCGCAAGCAGGAACGAGAGGAACGGCAGGTTCGTGCCGAGAAACTTCATAAGTATCGGAAGAAGGAAATGCACCGCGAAGATTTGCAATATGAGCGGTGTGCCGCGCATGATGAGTATGTAGAAGCGCACGGGTTCGCGAACGATTCGGCGGCGCGACATGCGCCCCAACGCAACGATAAGACCCAGCGGAAGCGCCAGGACTATCGTCCACGCGAATATGAGCAGCGTATTGCCAAGCCCGCCCGTCAGAAGCTTAATGAGCTTGAGGAACGCTTCGCCGTCGTTGAAGTAGCGCAATGATTCACCACCATGCTTGTGTGAATTGGGAATGAGGAATTAAGGATGCGGCGGGCGACTGAAACGGTCGCACCGGGCTGTCGGCAAACGATTGTTTTGTACACGGGCGGGCGAGCCGGGGGTTCGCCCCTACAGCATATTGTGTTCCTGCATACAGATAACTTACACCATGTAGGGGCGACCGCCTCGGTCGCCCGCCCGTTAAGCGCACGACCCAATTCATCGCAGATTGTCGTGTTCGCTGCGTTGTGGCAGGACGTACGACAATCAGGCGGGCGCTAGGACCCACCCCGCTAAACCTGCGGTTTTGTCGGGGACCCCGGGGAAATCGCCCCTACAGGTAATGGCTATTCCGCAGGAACGATTGTAATGTCGCTGCCGAACCACTTTGTCGATATTTCGCCGAGCGTGCCGTTCGCCTTAAGCTCGATTAGCGCGGCGTTGACCGCGTCTGTCAGCGCGATATCTTCCTTGCGGAATCCTATTCCGAACTGTTCGGGCACAAGCGCTTCGCCGAGGATGGAGAGATTCGCGCCTTTTTCCGTGATGTAGTAGTTCGCGACGACCGTGTCCATCAGAACCGCGTCGACTCCGCCCTGCTCAAGGTCGAGGAGCGCGACCATGTAATCGCCGAACTCCGCGACGTCGGACAGCGTCGCGGCAAACTCGGGCGCGTCCGCAAGCGCGTCTACCGCGGAGGAGCCTGCTTGGAGACCCAACGGTTTGCCCGCGAGGTCCGCAAGAGTTTCATATCCCGCATCGGCGCGGATGACGAGAACCTGCGCGTTTCCAAGATACGGGATGGAATAGTTGACGGTTTCGCGGCGTTCCTCCGTGATGGTGAAGCCGTTCCATATGCAGTCGATTGAGCGCGATACGTTAAGCTCCAAATCCTTAGCGGACCAATCTATCGGCTGAAGCTCAAGCTCTACGCCGAGCAGCTTCACGACTTCCGCCGCGACGTCCAAGTCGAAGCCCGCGAACGAGCCGTCGTCCTGCGTGTAGCCCATCGGCGGGAACGAAGCGTCAAATCCGAGTATCAGCTTTCCGGCTTCCTTGACCAATTCAAGCGAGTTGTCCGCAGATTCGGCGGAAGCAAACGACGCGCACATCAAAAGCGCGAGGGCGAGACAAAGTATCGGCGCAAATTTACGCATGAATACCCTCCGATAAATTTATTGTTTGCAGCGAATATATGCATTGAACGCGCTTGAACTATAACATATTATAGAATATTCTGTCAATACCGAAATGAATAATCGACGGCGCAAACTTGCGGAATTGATTTCCGCTTAACCTCTGTAAATAAAAACCGCTTCCGCTGTAACGTTTGCGCTTATGCGCGAGTCTTATATGTGAAAGCGTGGATGATGCTAATGGATGATTTTGCGCAAACCTATACGGTGTACCACTCCTATGTATATCGATACGCGCTCGCGCTGTGCCGCAACGAAGCGGTCGCGGAGGACGTGACGTCCGAAGCGTTCCTAAAGGCGCTCAAGAATATCGATAAGTTCAAGGGGGAGTGCGACATAAAAGTGTGGCTCTGCCAAATCGCGAAGAACACTTACTTCGCAATGCGCAAGCGCAGCCGCAAGTTTGCTTTGATCGATTCGCTTGAGCCGTCGTTAACCGCGCGGGATTCGATCGACATCCGTCTTGACACGCTTGAAATCCACCGCCGCCTTCACGAGCTCAACGAACCGTACAAAGAGGTGTTCTCGCTGCGCACATTCGGCGGGCTGCCGTTCGCGGACATCGCGGAGCTTTTCGGGAAAACGGAAAGCTGGGCGCGAGTTACATATCATCGAGCGAAACTTAACATAAGGGAGGGACTGTAATGGAGATACCATGCGGAGTCGTCCGCGATTTACTGCCGCTGTATCACGATAACGTGTGCGGCGAGGAGAGCCGCGACTTGGTTGCGGAACATGTTGCAGCGTGCGAGGGCTGTAAGAAAGCGTTGGATGCCTTTAAGGATGAAGCGACCGATGTTTATCAGCCGACACCCTCGGAACTGAAAATGCTGGGCGCGCTGGCAAAGCTTAAGCACAAGCAGTTCAGGTGGCGCTTTTTTGCCATTGTGCTAGCGGTTGTATGCACAGCAGTTATTGTAACTGCGTTTACTCGATATACGCTGCGTCGGCAATTGCCTATTCCATATGAGGAAGGAATGCTGACCGTAGCTGTAGATGAAGATAGCTATCTTAGAATCGTGCCGAACAAAAATTCATTGACAGGTAGTGCTTGGTTTGAGCGTAAGGTTATCAAAGACGGCAATGAATACAACGCGATATACTTCCACTATTGGGAACAGTTATATGAACGGCTTCCTTGGAATACGCATTATTATTCCACAACACTAAACGGTATAATGGTTGGGAGCATTGATCCAACCATTACAAGAGAAGATATTCTTATGCCGCAAAGCTATTATTGGGGTGCTGATAGAAATCAGTGGGATATCTCGTATAATGTCGGTGCTATCTATTATCTCGAAAAGGAACTCGGCTCGGTAAACGCTACAGCCGACGACGCAACCTTCGCCAAACAAACGGAAGGCGCAATCCTTATTTGGGAGCGTGAGAAGGCGGGCGAAATAGAAGAAGGAACACCGTAATAGTTAGTTGTATATAATGAGCTAAAGCTGCAAGGCAATCACCTTGCAGCTCATACTGTCGACAAAGCCCATCGGTGTTGTAAAGGGCGGGCGACCGAGGCGGTCGCCCCTACATGGTGTTGACTATCGGTATACAGGAAAACAATATGGTGTAGGGACGAGCCCCTGGCTCGCCCGCTCATGTACAAAACAATCGTTTGTCGATAGCCTGAAGCTGCAAGACTAACCTTGCAGCTTCTTTGTGTATAAACCCTACTGCGGTCTCTTTGGCTGGCGGCGCAGATACGCGGGTATATCCGAAGCATATTGGCTCGACGCACTCTGCGGCGCGGTCTCTGGTTCATCCTGCGGCAGGCGGTCGATTGTCGGCGTGCGCGGCGCGTCCTGTGCGCCCGCGAACGAATTCATGCGCTGCTGCGCCCTGTTGTTGACGAACGACGGGATTTCCGGCTCGCCGGGATACGAAGCCTGCTGGTTATACGAACTGAACCCGCCGTACGGCGAACCGATAACAGGCGACGGCGTATAGCGCGGCTCTTCGGATTTGGAGGCGGAACGCTCCGCGCGTCCCTGCGACTTGCGCTCCTTTTGCGGGAACGGAGTCTTCTCAAAGCCCGTCGCGATGACAGTTATGCGGACTTCCTCCTGCATCGTCTCGTCTACGCCCGCGCCGAATATGATGTTCGCTTCGTCGTCCGCGGCTTGGATAATCATCTGCGTGGCTTCGTTGATGTCGAGTATCGACATGTCGTCGCCGCCCGTGATGTTTATGAGAACGGCGCGCGCGCCGTCGATGGAGGTTTCCAGCATCGGGCTTGAGATGGCGTTCTTCGCGGCTTCAACCATACGATTCTCGCCGCGTCCCACGCCAATGCCCATGTGCGCAAGTCCGCCCGATTCCATGACAGTCTTGACGTCCGCAAAGTCGAGGTTGATGAGGCTCGGCACCGCGATGAGGTCGGATATGCCTTGTATGCCTTGGCGCAGAACATCGTCCGCCAGACGGAACGCTTCCAGCATGGTAGTACCCTTCGTGACCACTTGAAGCAGACGATCGTTCGGGATTACCACGAGTGTGTCTACGCGCTGTTTCAGCTCGTCTATGCCTGAATCCGCGTTCTTCATGCGCTGCTTGCCTTCAAACGCGAACGGCTTTGTGACGACGCCTATCGTAAGGCAGCCCAAATCGCGCGCAATTTCCGCGACGATCGGCGCGGCGCCAGTTCCCGTTCCGCCGCCCATACCCGCCGTGACAAACACGAGGTCGGAATTCTTGAGAGCTTGCGCAATCTCTTCGCGGCTTTCTTCAGCCGCGCGTCTTCCGATATCGGGAATCGCGCCCGCGCCGAGACCCTTCGTCAGCTTCTCGCCGATTTGAATCTTTGTGTTCGCGCGAGAAAGGTTGAGCGCTTGCTTATCCGTGTTCACCGCAATGAACTCAACGCCGCGAAGCCCTGCTTCGACCATGCGGTTTACGGCGTTATTGCCCGCGCCGCCGCATCCGACTACACGAATCGACGCAAACCCAGTCTCTTCAATATCAAATTCTAACGCCATAATACCGTCCTCCAAGCATATACATATATAATAATTTCTTCAGTGTCTATCTGCGGAAAAGATTCTTAACGGAGCTTCGCGCCTTGTCGAACAGCCCGCTTCCTTCTTCCTGCTGTTCAATCGTCTCGAACACCAAGTCGATAAGCCCGAGCGCGCTCGAATAAATCGGGCTGTTGAGCTTCGCGGCTTTCGGAGCGGGCGCGCGAATCGGGCGCTCAAGCTGACGCGCCAGATATTCGCGGCCGCCGCGCATCAGCGCAAGACCGCCGCCCGTCAAGTATACATTGCTCCAACTGCCCAAGCGAACGCCGCTCTTGTCGAGCGCGTCCTTTATTGCGTCCGCAATCTCATCTACGCGCGGTTCAAGAACGCGTCCGACGTCCTCCTTGGCGAACGACTGAACCCTGCCGTTGTCGCTGACAGCCTCGATTACGTCCGATCCGCCGTGCCCGAAACTATACCCGCGCTTAACCTGTTCCGCAAGCGCCATCGGAAGCTCAAGCCCATAGGTAAGGTCGACGGTAATGTGCGCGCCGCCCATCGGCACAACCTTGTGGAAAATGAGCGCGTCGCCTTCGACCGCCATTATCTCAAGGCTGAGGTACCCGACGTCTATCAAAACCGAGGTGCGGTCGCGGTCTTCCTGAGGAAGGAAGAGCAGCGCTTCGCCCATCGGGGAGCTGAAGAACCCGACAACCTCAAGGTTCAGGCGCTCCATGCGCTTGGTTATATCTTTAAGGAAGAATTCGTCCGTCACGACAAACGAGACAAGCGAGCGAAGCGTCGAACCTTTAAGACCGACGGGCTCCATCGTCTTTTTGCCTTCGTCCACGATAAACCACGCGGGGCTTCTGTGTATCATAACGCCGCGCACGGGCTGAATCTCGGCGTCCGCCATTTGGAACACGCGCTCAATATCGGCGGGAGTAACGGTCGGATCCGCGCCTTGCAGCTGCAATTGTATTTCCGTAACATAAACGCGGCAGAACTCGCCCGGCACACCGACGTGAATCTCGCGGATACGTCTGTGGCTCTGCTGCTCCGCCTGCTTCAATGATTTTATTATCGCGTCGTCGACGGTTTCGGGAACGTTCCAGTAGCCGTCCGTGAATCCGTCGTATGAGGCTATACCGGCGCCGACAATGTCGCACCGATGATAACCGCTCGACTCCGCAACGAGCGTCACCACCTTAGACGTTCCAAAGTCTATCGCGCACGCCTGGCTTTTCACGCTGGTATTCTCCTCCGTTCGCCTTCCGTTAATAGGTACGCAGCCCGCACCTTACGCAAGAGTGCGAGGCGCTTCCCCACGCCGCTTTGTAAACCACCCCGCCAAAACCTAAGTTTTGTCGGGGACCCCGGTAAAAGGTTCTGCACCATAAACTCCAAATCTTAACAGCCCTTTCAATCTTGTATTGTACATGCATTATCACAAGTTTGCAAGGCGGGATTTTCCATTTTCCGGAATATTTGTGAAGACTTTTGTGTCATTTTTCAAACCTCTTCACAAACGGACCGACCGACGGTTCCGTGACGGAACATGCTGTCCCATCGCAAGACCGCAGGTCTGTTTACTCAAGACCAAAAGTCTCCACCGCATCCGGATTGATGTAGTCGGCTTTGTTCAGCGCCGTTACATCCAGTATGCCAAACGAGCCGTTCGCCTCCGGAAGATGCGGCAGCGTCGCCGCCAGCAGCGTAATCTTCTGCTCCATGTCGTTTGGGTCGCCCAGCTTCACGGTCATTCCATCTTGAGTAATCAAGTACATGTTAACCAAATCTGTGCAAATTAATTCAGAAACGGTTAACGAAAGTTTCTGTTTCCTCATTTCCCGAAGTATATCTATCGAACGTTTAACTGCGGAAAGCGAGCTGTCCGCAGTTAAATCAGTGTTTCTCGCTTGATACGCCTGCGGTATCTCGACCTCCGAAATCATCGGAGCGTCGAGCGGAATGCTGTCCGATTTCGATATCACAAGCCCGTCGCAGTCTATCAGCAGAATTCCGTCATTGAGCGGAATGTAGGCTACAGGCACTCTTCGCTCGAACAAGACCTTGACGGTTGAAGGATACTCTACCGTCACGCCGCGAAACAAAAGCTGCGGGTCTGACTCGACGCCTTTTTTTATTCCCGCTTCAGAGACAAGCAACATCGCTTGTCCAAGCTGAAGCCCCGACAAGGCGCGGACTTTATTCGCGTAGTCTTCCGCGTTTTCGCCTGCCGCGATTTCCGCCGTTTCTTCAGAGAAAACTTCCTCTATGTTTATCTCCTTAACTGACAGAACAGCCGTCGATACGACAAAACCTCCGAGCGCGAGCAGCGCGACGAGCGATACCGCGGCAATTCTTCCGGGCTTCCAAAACCTGTGGTTCATGGCTCTCCATCAGCGGAGTAAGTCTGTTCCTTCCTTTTATATAATAAGGAAATAACAGCTCTTGCCCCATCCCTTCTGTATAATGATTCGTTTATTTATAGTGAACGCTACGGATAATTTTACCAAATCAGTATATCACAACCCTGCCTTAAGGGCAACTGTTTCTAATACGCGGCTCTTTTCTTAAACCCGTGAAAGGTTACAGTCCAGCGGGGCAAGGCAAGGCAGCCCGAACACAAAGAGAATCAAAGAGGTTCACAGCGCGCTTTTTCGCAGTGCCCAGAAAAGAGCGGAGCTTACAATAATCCAAAACGCCTTGCCAAGAGCGGTAACATCCGGAGATTTTTTGTTTGGTTTTACAATGGCGCAGGTCGCGCTCAGCAAGATTGTTGGTAAATGGAGCGGTATAGTCGCGCAGAAAGAGCATATAGTTGTCTTTGTATTTTGAAAGGCGATTCGTCATTCGCATTAGCTCATCATACCCAAAGGATTTCGGCGGCATATCGGCGAGCATAGCTCCGCCCTTGCGCACCAATTCATCGTATTTGAGCTCATATTGTTCCGGCATAATAGCGTTGCACATGTGAACTCCATTGTCAATATCCGACTTTTTGGGGAGTGTCTAACGAAGTTGCGAGGGAGGAGGAAGCGTGGTAAAATAAGGGAATGGAAAACGAGAAGAAATGTCCGCGCTGCGGGGCGACAGAAAAGCAGCACAAGCATACAGCAACGC
>JAITHB010000053.1 GCA_031280145.1 Oscillospiraceae bacterium
TTCTCATGCCTCAACTCCTCTGTCTGGAGTTCCGCACTCTCGTAGCCCTTCTGTATCTGCCTTCCGTAATTGCTCATCCCTGCTATTATACACTATTGCCGGGGGCTGAACAGTAACGAGCTGTAACCCCCCAACAAAATTTTCCTAAAATTTCGGTTGACAGGATAATTGCGCTATGGTATACTTTATCGCTGTAGGGAAACTTTTTGAAAGGAGGTCGGCAATGTGCATAATCCTATCTTGACAAACAATATTAGCAAAGGCCATTCCGCCGGGCTTCTTTTACTATGCCATTCTATTGATATGAGCGGCATAGGTGTGCCTCGGGTTAAGCCCGCCTTTGCGTATGATAGGCAAACGCTTGGGATAGGTCTGTCTGTCTCTGCGTCGGTGCAACTGAATATATAGTCAGGCTGCGGAAGAGTTCCGTGTCTGACACGGAATTTGGCGCACAACCTGCATAATACGTCTTTCAAGACGGCGGGAGCTGAGTTCTCCCACCGTCTTTTTATTGTTTCATTCGATTCCATTCGGGCGTTCTGCGCCTTAGTATAGGAGAACCGTTATGGCTCGTCTCACGCGATATTTCCCCGACTACATGAAACCCGCGTTTGAAGCGCAGAAGATAAACACCGACGAAATAGTGTACGCTCTGCACACCGATATGGATAAGCAGGGCGCGCACGCGGACGTCTACACCGCGGTCACCCTCGGCAAGCTCTATATTCTGCAAGGCGAAGAGTTAGTATCGCCCGTGAAGGGCGCGAAGCGGCTCGTCGCGGGCTTCGCCGCGCAGTCGCTGTCCGTTTACAATATCGCGGACATAACCGACCTTGAAACGGAACGCCTTGTCGCCACGGGAATATTGAGCGCCGCGATAAACGGCGAGCGCGAAGCGCTGATAATGTTCTCCGTCGGATACCTTTCCGACATCGAGCAGTTGTCGCAAGTAATAAAGAACGTTCAAAACAAGAATGAGCCGCTGGCGGAACTGACCGTCGACGCCGACAAGTTCTGCCCGAAGTGCGGCGTTCGCTATCCCGAAATCGACAGGAAGGTTTGCCCGAACTGCATTGACACGCGCTCCGTTTCGCTGCGCTTGATGGGCTTCTTTCAGTCGTATTGGAAGCGCGTGTTACTCATAATTTTGATAATGCTTACGATGTCCGCGTTCTCTGTGTTCACGCCGTATCTTACGAGCCAGCGCCTCTATGACGACGTGCTGACAGAAGGCGGCGGCTTATACGGATTGCTGGCGCAGACGGTCGGAATCATACTGCTGGTGCGCTCGATAACGGTTCTGCTGAACATGCTCTACTCGTTCATGCTGGCAAAGACGGTGCCGTGGATAGTCTTCGACCTTAAGATGAAGATATTCAAGGCGATGCAGAGCCTCTCCGTCGGCTTCTACACCAGCAAGCGCACAGGCGCGCTGATGAACCGCATAAACCGCGACGCGACTAACATCTACTGGTTCTTCGTGGACGGTCTGCCATACCTCATCGTGAACGTGCTCACGTTCTCCGGCGTGCTGGCCGTTATGCTGCTGAACAGCGTCAAGCTCGCGCTGGTCGTGATTATCATTCTGCCTGTCGCGCTGCTTATGTTCAGGATGCTGTGGAACGTGTTCAAGCGTTTCCACCACAAGAACTTCGTATACGGAAGCCAGCTTAACTCGATGGTTTCGGATTCGGTAAACGGGCAGCGCGTAATCAAGGCTTACGCGCGCGAAGGCGCGGAAGCCGACAGATTCGCGGTCGTCGGCAACAAACAGGCGCACGTTGATATTTCCGCGAACAAGGTGGCGTTCACGGCGTTCCCGCTGATCTATCTGTTCATGTTCCTGGGGCAGGTTGTGATAAGCTTCATCGGCGGCGTGATGGTCGTGAACCACGAAATAACAATAGGTACGTATCTCGCGTTTCAGGCTTATATATCCATGCTCTACGGTCCGCTTGAGTTCCTGTCGTGGGTTTCCAACTGGTGGGCGAGGTGCGTGGACTCCGCGCAGCGCGTGTTCGAGGTAATAGACGCGAAGCCCGACATCGCGGAACCCGAGCACCCCGCAGACGTGGATGAGATGCACGGCGACATAGAGGTGCGCGGCGTGCGCTTCGAGTACGACCCCGCGACGCCCGTTCTCAAAGGGCTTGACATCAGCGTCGGCGCGGGAAAGATGCTGGGCGTAGTCGGCAAAACTGGCGCGGGGAAATCCACGCTCGCAAACCTCATCGCGCGTCTGTACGATGTGGGCGAAGGCGAGATAAAGATTGACGGCATAAACGTTAAGGAATGGCCGCTCAAGAAACTGCGCAGCGAGATAGGTATAGTCTCGCAGGACATCTATCTGTTCATCGGCTCAATCGCCGACAACATAAAATACGCGAAACCCGACGCGACGATGGACGACGTTATCCGCGCCGCCAAAGCCGCTGCGGCACACGACTTCATAATGAAGCTGCCCGACGGCTACGAAACGCGGATCGGCAGCGGCGGACAGGACGTTTCGGGCGGCGAGAAGCAGCGTCTCTCGATTGCGAGAACCATACTGCAAAACCCGCGCATACTTATTCTGGACGAAGCGACCGCGGCGATGGACACCGAAACCGAAGCCGCAATCCAAAAGGCGCTGACAGAGCTTCAGAAGAACCGCACCACTATCGCGATTGCGCACCGCCTTTCCACATTGCGCGACGCGGACAGCCTTGCGGTCATTGAGGAAGGCAAGGTTGTGGAAAAGGGAACCCACGCGGAGCTTATGAGGAAGCAAGGCGCGTATCACAAGCTTTACAAGCTCCAGATGGAGGGGCTTAAGGTTATAAACATGGACGCGGATATAGCGTAATGATCGTATTAGGGGAAAGGAAAACTCACATGCAAGAAAAATCATTGACGGCGCTTCTTTCGGACGCCATAGATTTAGGAATACTCAACCCCGGCGAAGCAACTTTCGCCGCGACCGCGGGCGGGTTCGTCAAACTCAAGCTGGGCGAGAAGGAATACCCGCGCGTTCAGATTCGCCGCGCTTTGCCGCTCGCCAGCCCCGAAGAATATCTGTCGGTCGCGGACGGCGAAGGCAACGAAATCTGCATTATCCGCAATCTGTCAGACCTTTCGGAAAGCCAGCGCGAGGTTGTGATGGGCGAGCTTAACCGCCGCTACTACAGCCCGAACGTGCTTGAGGTTCTGTCCGTCAAAGACCAGCTTGGCTACGTCTACTTCGGGCTTCGCATAAAAGGCGCGGGCGACGCAATCGAACGCACCTGCGCCATCAAGGATGTAAACCGAAACATCCGCATGACGTCAGACGATTCCGTCATACTGTTCGACGTGGACGGCAACAGGTATATCATTCCTTCGCTGAAGGCGCTGTCCGCGAAGAGTCGGAAACGGCTGGAGCCTTATTTGTTCTAAGCTTATGCATGATAACAGAAACAAGGTGATTAATATGAACCGCGCTGAACTTACGTTCAACCTATCCTATGATATGACGCCCGTCAAGGGCATCCTTCTCTTCGACGAAAGCTGCTGCGTCACCGTCACCGAAGACGGCGAGACAAAGCGGAAGATTGATCTTGAGAACATCAAGGAAGCGGCGGTGCTGGCGGGCGTGGGAACGGGGCTCATCTTCCTGACGCTCAAGGACGAAACGGACGTCGCCGTCGCGCGCTTTGATATGTCGCAGCTTAAACCCGCGGGCGAGTGGTGCAAAATCGTAAGCCACGCCGCGTCCACGAGCGAGCTTGCGTTCGCGACAACGGTGGAACGCCCCGCCTGCGAGAAGTGCGGGCTCACGTTCCCCGAAGGAATGCACGTCTGCCCGTTCTGCTACAGCAAGAAGAGCCTGATGAGCCGCACGATGGAGATGATGCGTCCGTTCATGCCGCAGATACTGCCCTCGCTGTCGGGCATGTTCGTCTCAAACATCCTGTTCATTCTGGTGCCGATGTTCCAAAGGATTATGATAGACGGCTACCTGACGTCGGGAACAGGCACGGCTTCACAGATTGCGCTCTTCGCCGCGATGATATTCGCGGTCCGCGCGGTCGGCGAAACGCTGTACATTGTCGTCGCGAACACATATCAGAAGGCGGCATTCCTGTTCTGCAACACTATCCGCGACCAGGCGTACGCTAAGATTCAGCGGCTCTCGATGTCCGCGCTCGCGAAGCGCACGCCCGGCGACCTCATTCGCCGCGTAATGGACGACACGATGACGCTTCGCGAATTCCTCTCCGACAACGGACGCTGGGTCATAGAAGCGGGAACGATGTTCATCGCCGCGCTTATGTTCCTTCTGTTCACCGATCCGCTGCTGACGCTGTTCGTCGCGCTTCCCGTGCCGATCGTCGGCTTCGCGTTCACAAGGTTCTGGAACTTCATACATATAAGATACGAACGGCAGTGGCGCAAGAATTCGCGCTGCCAATCCATCCTGCACGACATAATCCGCGGCATACGCACGGTCAAGGCGTTCGGCAGCGAAGAGCGCGAGATAAGTAAATTCGCGCACTACAACCGCGAGCTGGCGAAGGTTTCGTCGGACAACGAAGTGATATGGTCGCTGCTGTTCCCCGCGATACAGTTCTTCTCCGGCATCGGTGAGTTTTTGGTGCTGCTGATAGGCGGCGCGGCGATACTCAGCGGGCGCATGTCTATGGGCGTGCTGGTTCAGTTCACGATGTACATCAGCTATATTTACGGCCCGCTGCGCTGGCTGGTCTCGTTCCCGCGCATGATGGCGGACGCGATGACAAGCCTTGTCAAGCTCTACGAAATACTCGACGAAGAGGAAGACATTGCGGAAACGGAACTCTCGCGCGAACCCGACGTCGGCGGCAGCGTTCATTACGAAGGCGTGTCGTTCGGCTACAAGTCTTATGAACCCGTGCTTAAGGAAGTGGGCTTCACGATCGAACCCGGCGAAATGGTGGGAATCGTCGGAAAGAGCGGCGCGGGCAAGTCTACGCTCATCAACCTGATGATGCGCCTGTACGACCCGAACACAGGCAGAATCACTTTGTCGGAAGAAGATTTGCGCAACGTATCGCCCAAGCGTCTGCATGAAAACACTGGCGTGGTCTTCCAAGACACGTTCCTGTTCGCGGGAACAATCTACGACAACATCCTCTACGCCAAACCCGACGCAACTCCCGCGGAAGTGGTCGCGGCGTGCAAGATGGCAAACGCGCACGACTTCATAATGAAGACCTCCGACGGATATGACACGCTGCTGGGCGAGAGCGGTCACTCGCTGTCGGGCGGCGAGCGGCAGAGGCTTGCGATAGCGCGCGCGATTATCAAGAACCCGCGCTTGCTAATTCTGGATGAAGCCACGTCGTCGCTCGACCTTGAGACGGAATCCATCATACAAGACAGCCTGAACAGGCTGGTGCAGAAGCGCACGACTATCGCTATCGCGCACCGCCTGTCCACGCTTCGCGCGGCGAACCGTCTCATCGTGCTGGATAAGGGACGCATTGCGGAGCATGGCACACACCTTGAACTTCTCAAGCAAAAGGGTATATACTATAAGCTCGTGATGGCGCAGAGGCAGACTTCCAAAAGCGCCTGAGACAATGAAGAATTAAGAATGAAAAATGAAGAATGGTTTGTTTTACCGCAGCGGGCAGTTTGGGTGAGGGGCGGGCGATTGGAAATCGCCCCTACAATGTTTGTTTGTCAACACCCGACCGATTGTTTCCGGATGGCGTTTCAAACCACAAACAATAATTGTAGGGGCGATTTCCCCGGGGTCCCCGACAAATCCGCAGATTTGTCGGGGTGGGTCCTATCGCCCGCCCTTCGCATAATCCGTACGAAACAGCTTTAGCTTAGCTGTAACAATAACTGAGGTGTATGAATGTCCTATACCGATCTATCGCGCGTACGCAACTTCTGCATAATTGCGCACATCGACCACGGCAAGTCCACGCTCGCCGACCGCCTTCTTGAGATGACGGGCGCGGTCGCGCTGCGCGATATGCAGGAACAATACCTCGACAGCATGGAGCTTGAGCGCGAACGCGGCATAACGATAAAGAGCAAGCCCGTGCGCCTCGAATACAAAGCGCAGGACGGGCAGAACTACATACTCAACCTCATCGACACTCCCGGTCACGTAGACTTCACATACGAGGTGTCGCGCGCGCTCGCAGCCTGCGAAGGCGCGCTGCTGGTCGTTGACGCGACTCAAGGCGTGGAAGCGCAGACGCTCGCCAACGCGTATCTCGCGCTCGACCACAACCTTGAGATAATCCCCGTGATAAACAAGATTGACCTGGCGTCCGCGATGCCCGATGAAGCCAAGCAGCAGATTGAAGAGATAATCGGAATCGACGCGGAAGACGCGCCGTTAATCTCCGCGAAGAACGGCATAGGAATAGACGCCGTTCTGGAAGCCGTGGTGAAGCGCGTTCCCCCGCCCTCTCATCAGAAGATTGAACAATCGCGCGCGCTTATATTTGATTCCTATTATGACAACTACCGCGGCGCAATCTGCACCGTGCGCGTGATGGACGGCGAATTCCGCGCGGGTCAGAAGATACGCATGATGGCGGGGCAAGTTGAGTTTGACGTGACGGAGGTCGGCGCGTTCCGCCCGATATATCATCCCATGGAATCGCTTCAGCCGGGCGAAGTGGGCTACATCGCGGCTTCCATCAAAGACATACGCGACACCAAGGTCGGCGACACGATAACCGACGCGAACAACCCCGCCGCGGAAGCGCTGCCGGGTTATCGCCCCGCGCTGTCGATGGTGTTCTGCGGAATATATCCCGCTGACGGCGCGCGCTACGGCGACTTGCGCGAAGCGCTGGAGAAGCTGCGCCTTAACGATGCCGCGCTTCTGTTTGAGCCTGAAACCTCCGCCGCGCTGGGGGCGGGTTTCCGCTGCGGCTTCCTCGGGCTTCTTCATATGGAAGTGATTCAGGAACGGCTTGAACGTGAGTTCGACCTCGACCTTGTCACCACCGCGCCATCCGTTATATATGAGATAGTGAAGACTAACGACACAATCGTATATGTGGATAACCCGACGAATCTGCCGCCGATTCCCGAAATTCTGGAGCTGCGCGAGCCTATTGTCAACGCAACAATATATACGCCCAAGGATTATGTCGGCAGTATAATGGAGCTGTGCCAGAACAAGCGCGGGGTATATAAAGAGATACGATATGAAGGCGGCCGCGCTCTGCTTGTGTATGACCTGCCGCTGAACGAGATTTTGTTCGACTTCTTTGAAGCGATTAAGTCGCGCTCGCGCGGCTACGCTTCGTTCGACTATGAGTTTGTGGGATATGTGAAGAGCGACCTCGTGAAGCTTGACTTGCTTCTGAACGGCGATATCTGCGACGCGCTGTCGCTTATCGTTCACCGCGAGAAGGCGTACGGACGCGGGCGAAGCATTGCGGAGAAGCTGCGCGACGCAATACCGCGCCAGCAGTTCGAGATTCCCGTTCAGGCGGCGATCGGCGGAAAGGTGATCGCGCGCGAGACCGTGAAGGCTGTGCGCAAGGACGTTCTGGCGAAGTGCTACGGCGGCGACATAACGCGCAAGAAGAAACTGCTGGAGAAGCAGAAGGAAGGCAAGAAGCGTATGCGCCAGTTCGGCACGGTGTCGATTCCCAGCGAAGCGTT
>JAITHB010000079.1 GCA_031280145.1 Oscillospiraceae bacterium
CACCACAAAGAGCTTTTGTCGATAGCTTGATTTATATATTCTTTGTTTTCATGCGACAACCTTCTGTTTTGAAAAAACAATGAAGGATTTCGCGGATTTTTTGTAGAATTCCTATAACGGCGAATGGTCGGAAGGTCGGAAGGAGAGCGCCAATGCTTAAGGTTCTGATTGCGGACGATGAGGCGAGCGTATGCAAGCTGCTGCAAAGCCTCGTTTGCTGGCCTGATTTCGGCATGGAAATATGCGGCGAGGCGCGCGACGGCGCGGCGGCGCTTGAAATGATACGAAAGCTTAACCCCGAATTGGTACTGGTCGACGTGCGTATGCCCGGCGTCGACGGCTTCCAAATGATCGAGCGCGCGAAGAAATTAGGCTCGGGCGCGGACTTCATTATGATAAGCGGGCATCGCGATTTTGAATACGCGCAGCGCGCGCTGCGTTATCATGTTCTGGATTATCTGCTGAAACCCATAGACAAGAGAGAGCTTACCGTTTTGCTTCAGCGCATCCGAGCAAAATACGCAAATACGGAGGCGCAAGCGGAGACCGCGGCAAAGCCGCCCCATTCGGAAAGCGAAGCGCACGTCGTCCGCGTCGCGAAGAAATATATAGAGGAGCATTTCGCGCAGCCGGTGACGCTTAAGACCGTCGCAGACCTCGTGGGCTTCAACTCCACATATTTCAGCACCCGTTTCCGCGCGGAATGCGGCCAAACGTTTCTGGAATACCTGACCGACGTGCGCATAACGAAGGCGAAGGAGCTGCTGCGCACGACGAACGGCAGCGTCGCCTCAATCTGCCAAGCGGTGGGTTACAACGACATAAACCACTTCAACGCGCTGTTCAAGAAGAATACCGACCTGCGCCCGTCAGTCTACCGCAAGCTTTACTCATGACACGGCGAAGACCTCTCAAAAACCAGAAGAATGCCCATACAATTCAAAACAATGCCATCTGTTTTTATCGTGCAAATATGCTATAATAGCCATATAATTATTGGCACTCTTATCAGATTCGCAAAGAAATTCGCAATGAACGCGGCGCGGGTTATCAAGAGGAGTCTAACGGAAAGGAGAGCGGACGGAGGATGATCAAACCAACCGAAACCATAGTGTCGCTCTCACACATCGATAAATCGTTCCCCGGCGTACACGCGCTGGACGACGTAAGCTTCGAGCTGCGCGCGGGCGAGGTTATGGCGCTGCTCGGCGAAAACGGCGCGGGCAAATCTACGCTGATGAAAATTTTAAGCGGCATACATCCGCGCGACGGCGGGGATATTACGATATTCGGCAAGCCGCAAGGCGATTACAACACAAAAAAAGCCCGCGCGATGGGCGTCGCGATAATCCATCAGGAACTGAACATGTGCCAGCACCTGACGGTTGCGGAGAACATATTCCTCGGACGCGAGCTTACGCGCTCCGGCGTTCTCGCGCAATCGGAGATGAACAAGGAAGCGGAGAAGATACTGGGCAGGCTGAACATCGATATCGCCCCCGATTTAGTAGTCGGCGACCTTGCGGTTTCCAAGCAGCAGATGGTCGAAATAGCGAAAGCGCTCTCGTGCAGCGCGAAGATTCTTATAATGGACGAACCTACCTCCGCGCTGACCGCGAAGGAGATAGACGACCTGTTCCGCATCATACGCAGCCTGCGCGACGAGGGCTGCGGCATCGTATACATTTCGCACAGGTTGGAAGAGATTTCTCAGATAGCGGACCGCGCAACCGTGATGCGCGACGGGCGGCACATCATAACCCGGAACCTTTCCGATACGTCGCTCAAGGAATTGATTTCATACATGGTCGGGCGCGAGATAAAGGAGAAGTTCCCGCGCGTAGCCTGCGAAAAGGGCAAGACGATTTTAAAAGTTACGAACCTGAACGCGGGGCGCATGGTGCGCGGCATAAACCTGTCGCTCGCGGCGGGAGAAATTGTGGGTATAGCGGGGCTTATGGGCGCGGGGCGCACGGAGGTTACGCGCGCAATCTGCGGCGCTGACCCCAAAGACGGCGGCGAGCTTATCGTAGACGGCAAAAAGATTAATGTGAATTCGCCGGAAGATTCCATCCGCGCGGGCGTGGTGCTCGTGCCGGAAGACAGGAAGCGGCACGGCTTGTGCGTGAAGCTCAGCATACGCGAGAATATCGCGCTGCCTAACCTTGATGAATTGTCAGGCGCGCTCGGATATGTAAACCCCAAGAAGGAAACCGCGATGGTCGACAAGGCTGTCAAAGATTTACGGATAAAGCTTTCCACGGCGGAAGCGAACGTGGACAGCTTGTCGGGCGGCAACCAGCAGAAGGTCGTCGTGAGCAAGTGGCTCGCGCGCAATTCGCGCGTGGTAATATTTGACGAACCCACGCGCGGAATCGACGTTGCGGCGAAGGTTGAAATCTACCACCTGATGAATCAGCTTAAGCGGCAGGGCGTCGGCGTGCTGTTCGTCTCCTCCGAAATGCCTGAAATACTGGGCATTGCGGACCGCATTATCGTGATGTGCGACGGGCGCATAACTGGCGAGCTGCCTATAGAGGAAGCGACGCAGGAAAAAATAATGGACTACGCCACGCGTTTTGAATCAAAGGCGACGGCGTGAGGAAATTCAAAGTCAAAAATTAAGAATTCAGGTTGCCGACGATGCCCGTCGGTGTTATAAACGGCGGGCGACCGAGGACGGTCGCCCCGGGCTGTCGACAAAGCCCGTCGGAATTGTAAAGGGCGGGCGACCGAGGCGGTCGCCCCTACAGGGTGTATGTTATCGGTATACAGGAACGCAATATGCTGTAGGGGCGAGCCCCCGGCTCGCCCGCCCGCATACAATACAATCGTTTGTCTACAGTCCGGGGCGACCGTCCCGGTCTCCCGCGGGCATACCAAACAATCACTGTTAATTCTTAATTCAGTGGGAGATTAGCATATGCAGCAGACCAAAACCACAAAGACAAACCCGTTCAAGAGGCTGTTGGCGAAGCGCGGGATGGGTCAGGTAATAACGGTTACGTTCGGGCTTATCATCCTTTGCGTGGTGTTCCAGTTCTTCAACCGTAATTTCTTCTCGCCCGCGAACCTGGGCAACCTGCTTCGCCAGATCGCTCCGATTCTGATAATCGGAATAGCGCAGTCGTTCGTGCTGATAACGGGAAATATCGACTTGTCGATAGGTTCCGTGATGGGCATGTCCTCGATGATGGCGGCGACGATGATGTGCCGCGGAATAACCCCGCTGCTCGCGATACCGATTACGCTTATCTCGTGCATCGCGGTCGGGATAATCAACGGCGAGCTGGTCGCCCGCTTCAAGCTTCCGCCGTTCATCGCGACGCTCGGCACAATGACTATCGCGCGCGGAATAGCGCAGGTCGTCAACAACAACCACAATACGGATTCCATAACGTCAGGCATCGGAAGACCCGCGGCCGACGCTTTCAAGAACTTCTTCTATTACGGAAGATTGATAACCGTCGGCGAGTTCTCATTGTTTAACTCCGTCGTCATCGCGCTGGTCTTATGGCTCGCGTTCAACTTCCTGCTCAGCAAAACGAGGTTCGGCCGCCACGTATACGCGGTCGGCTCAAACATCGAGGCGGCGCAGCTTTCAGGCGTGAACGTAATTCGCACGACGACCTATGTGTATATGGTAAGCGCTCTTCTGTCGTGCGTGGCGGGGCTTATCGTATGCGCGACGACGGGGATGGGCGCGATGGATACGGGCAACGGGTATGAGCTGTACGCGGTCGCGTCGTCGGTTATAGGCGGCGTGAGTACGCTGGGCGGACAGGGAATCCTGCTTGGCACCGTGGTCGGCAGCGCGATATGGAGCGTACTGCAGAACGGTTTGCAGTTCGCGGGCGCGCCCGTCGCGATACGAAACATCATAATCGGAATAATCGTAGTGTTCAGCGTTCTGCTCGACGTGCTTATCCGCAGAGGCGGACACAAGAAGCCGCGCTGGCTGGGACGCGGCGCGTCTACGCCAAAGGGCGGCACGGCGGCGGCGCTGTAAACTGTCCGCCGTTCCCGATAAATCGATTGTGCGCGGGACAAGTTTCATATTAACGGAAACCTCCCGCCCGATATAACCCAAGGTATCTAAAAATAAGGAGGTCGTTGTCTAAATGGAACTCTCAATGAAACGTTTACTGTCTCTCTCGCTGGCGCTTCTCATGCTGCTCGGCGCAAGTTTCGCCGTGGCAGAAGCCATCCCCGCAGGCTCCAAGATTTACCTCATCACGATGGATCAGATGGACCAGCACTGGGCGAACGTCGACGCCGGCGCGAAGAAAGCGCTTGCGGAGCTCAAGGAACAGGGCATCGAACCCGATTACATCTGGCAAGCGCCGGACGTGAAGGACGATGCGAAGCAGATTGAAGTCATCAACAACGCAGTCGCTGCGGGCGCGAACATTATCCTTCTCGCAGCAAACGGACCCGACGCGGTCACATCCGCCTTGGAAGAAGCCGCCGCGCAGGGCGTGAAGATCATCTACGTCGATTCCCCCGCGGCGTTCCCCGCGGAACAGACGCTCTCCACAAACAACGAAGCGGCGGGCTTCACCGCGGGCGAAACGCTTCTCGCCGCGCTTTCCGCAAAGGGTGTGACAAGCGGCTCAATCGGAATCGTG
Source organism: Oscillospiraceae bacterium (assembly GCA_031280145.1). Classification (GTDB taxonomy): domain Bacteria; phylum Bacillota; class Clostridia; order Christensenellales; family Aristaeellaceae; genus JAITHB01. Next base: position 4,629 of record JAITHB010000079.1, read on the forward strand.
AACGTAAACTCCGCGACGGCTTCAACCGAAGCGCGTGAAAAGGGATTCCGCGCGGCTCTGGAAGGCAAGGGCTTTGACATTCTCGAAACCCAATACGCGGACGGCGACGTGTCCCGTTCCAAGGACGCGGCGACCAACTTCATCATGCAGGGCGTCGTCGGACTTTTCGGAGCGAACGAAGGCTCGTCCACAGGCGTTGGCAACGCGATCAAGGAAGACGGCAACAAGGTGCTCGGCGTCGGCTTTGACAACTCCAGCGCGCTTCAGGAACTGATAGCGGACGGCGCGCTCGTCGCGACGATGGTGCAGAACCCCGACGTGATGGGCTACAAGGGAATCCTTTCCGCTGTGACGCTGCTTCAGGGCGGCGAAATTCCCGCCGAAGAAAAGGTGCAGGACACAGGCGTTACGGTCGCGGTAAAAGAATAAATTCATACCGCAATAACTTCACAGGTCGCGCGTCGGATGCAAATCTGCGCGGCCTTCGTTCCGGCGTTGCGCAAAGCCGCCCGAGGGATGTTTCCTGCGTTAAGGCGGGACGTACGACCGTCAGGCGGGCGATATATTGT
>JAITHB010000084.1 GCA_031280145.1 Oscillospiraceae bacterium
CGCGCGTCAAGCTCCAGCGGCATAAGCCGCATGTCTTGGGGACACACCATCGCCACGTTCAGCGTCGGGTTCAGCGGCGACGCGAGCGCGGGCAGGAAGAGAGATACGCAAACTATGGCGCAGACAATCAATACACGCAATCTTTTCATATTCCGGCAAACTCCGCGGGAATTTCAGACCAATAATGCCTCGCGTATACCTCGTACGCGCCCAGCACCTTTGACACATATTGGCGCGTGTCGCCGTACGGAATCGCGGACGCATTGAGCGTTCCGCCGTCGGCGTAGCGTTCGTCCGCGAGCCACTCCGACACGCGCCCGCCGCCCGCGTGATACCCCGCGACTATCGCCGCGGTGTCGCCGCCGAACCTGTCGGTCAGATAGCGCAAAAGCCAGCAGCCGTACTTTATGTTCGTCTCGGGGTCGAACAAGTCCGCGTCCGTATAACCGCCCTTGAACTTGCCCGCGACCCACTGCGCGGTCTCCGGCATAAGCTGCATAAGCCCCTTCGCGCCGAGGTATGACACCGCGTCGGGAACGAAGCTGCTCTCGCACTTTATCACGGACGCGACCAGCGCGGGGTCGAGCGAATACTCGTCCGCGTACTTTTCCAGAATGGAACGGTAGCGCAGCGGGTGCCTGTTTTCCTCCGCGCGCCACTGCGATATGCGTTCCTGCAACCTCACATATTCCATATACTCCGGCAGCCATACGCCCACAGCGTAAACCAACGTAAACGCGAACGCCATGAATATCAAAATCTTTGCCGCGTAGCGCTTCTTTTTCACATTCTTCACGCGCGCGGGCTTTGCCTCGACATACGCGGGTACGGGATAGGGACGCTGTATGCGCTCCGTCGTGTGCGCGGCTATCCGTTTATGTTGGGTCCGCCTGCTGCGGCTTGCCAATTCGTCATACATCTTCTATATAATCTTTCAACTATCTTCGCCGTCTCGCTCTTTGGCAGCGTGGTCGGGATTATCACATCCGCCGGCCGAGCCTTGTCCGCGAACGGGGACTGCGCGCGGATTCGTCCCCACGCTTCGCTCTCGCCGAGGCGGTCGCGCCTCATCACGCGGCGCGCGCGCTCTTCGTCGGAAGCCCAGCACACCCACAGCTCATCTATAAAACGAACCAGCCCCCCCTCAACCAGCAGGGGCGCGTCAATTATTATCAGTTTCTTTGATAATTCGTCATCTGTTCGACACAATTCAAGCCGTTCCTCTATAGCGGAACACACGAGCGGGTGGATTATGCCCTCCAACCGCCTGCGCGCTTCAGTGTCCGCGAACACGATTCCGCCCAGCTTGCGCCTGTTCAGACTGCCGTTATCGAATACGGAATCTCCGAACGCCTCGCGTATCATCGGGAGCGCGCGTCCGCCGTCCGCCGTGAGCGCGCGCGATATCGCGTCCGCGTCTATAATTTCCGCGCCGAGACCGCGCAGAACGTTCGATACGTTCGACTTGCCGCTCGCAATGCCGCCGGTCAAGCCTACAACCTTCATACCGTCAATACCCCAGCCGCAGGGCTTCGGTAAGCGCGTTCCGCGCGATGACCGCGGCGGAATCCCCGCCCGAACCGCCTTCCTCCACGACGACGCAGATTGCGAGCGGATGCGCCGCGTCGTCAATGAACCCCGTAAACCACGAGTGCGTCAGGTTTTCCTTAGGCTTCTCGCCCCATTCCGCGCTGCCCGTCTTGCCGCCGACTGTCACGCCCGCAACCTTCGCGTTCTTGCCCGTTCCGTCCGCGACGGCGCTTATCATCGCGGCTTTAAGCTTCGCCGCGACTTCCGCGGAAACCGCGCGCTTGAGGACGGTGCTGGCAATAGGCACCGCGCCGCCGCCGACTTCCTTTACATATGTAAGAAGGCGCGGCTCCATCATCACGCCGCCGTTCGCTATCGCCGCCGCTATCAGCGCCATCTCCATCGGCGTGGTCAGCATCTTCGCCTGACCAATGCCCGTCTGCGCGAGACCGTCAAGCGTGCGGTAGAACGCTTCGTCCCTGCCTTTATCCGCGTCCTCTTTGTTAAGCCAGATGAGACCGCCCGTCGCCATGCGTATGTCGGTCGTAAGCAATTCATCGCCTATGCCGAACTGCTTCGCGGTTGCGATAAGCTTATCCCAGCCCAACTGCATCGCGAGGTTGGCGAAGCACACGTTGCACGAAACCGTATACGCCTGCTCAAGCGTCACAACGCCGTGCGCCGCTCCGCCGGCTTCGACAATCGTACCCGATTCGACGGGCAGGTTGCCTATGCACGTCCACGTCTCTTCTTCTATATGGGGAAGATACTGAAGCGCCGCCGCGTAAACCACGGTTTTCATAACCGAACCCGGCGGCAGAAGGCGTTCCGTCACGCGGTTTACAACCGCGTCGACGCTAAGGCCGCTCGCGCTGTGCGTGAGGTCGAACGTCGGCGTGTCGGTCATCGCGCGGATTTCGCCCGTCGTGTAGTCGAGTATCACTATCGCGCCTTTCTTTCCCTTAGGGAAAAGAGACGCGGCGCAGCGGTTCAGCGCGATATCCAGCGACAGCTTTATTGAATCGCCCTGACGCGGGCTGCCGGAGAACGACTGAACGAGCCGCTTGAACGCGTTCGTGCGGAAGCCCAGCAGATAGCCCGAAAGCGTCGTCTCGACCCCGCCGCTTATCGTGTGGTTCGCGTCGCCGATTACGTGCGCCATCGAAAGTCGCGAGGCTTCGTCCGCAATGTAGCTTCTGCTGTTGTTATATGTACCCGCGAGCAGAATGTCGTTCGCGTCTACTATGTCGCCGTAGATAACGTTGCCGGGATATCTCACCAGCGGGTTGCTGTTGTTGGCGAACCAAACGCCCGCGTTGAGGAATATCTGGTACGGCAGAAACACGGCGATGCACAAGAATAAACCCGCCATCGCCGCGGAGATAAGTTTTATCGAAACTTTGGCTTGTTTCATTTATGTATCCTTATAACATACCGTTTGGGTGAACCGCGGGCGAGCCGGGGGCTCGCCCCTACAGCATATTGCGTTCCCGCATACCGATAGCCTACACCATGTAGGGGCGACCGCCTCGGTCGCCCGCCCTCCGCAACGAAAGGGCTTTGACGGGGCGGGACTCGCCCGCCCTCACCCGTCGATCGTATACCCCGCATCATTAATGCGCGCCCTGCGCGGCGCCGCGTCCGCCATAGATACGCCGCCCACGATTCCGCACATCGCCATCAGCGACACCAGCGACGAACCGCCGCCGCTGATGAACGGCAGCGTCACGCCTGTCAGCGGAATCATCTTTATTACGCCGCCCGCGATGAGGAACGCCTGCACCCCGAACACCACGGCGCAGCCGGCGGCCAGCATCGCGTGGAAACGCTTGCCCGCGCGGCCAGCGACGCGGAGCATCTGCCACACGAGCAAAAATATCATGAACAAGAGGACGATGCCGAATACGAAGCCGAACTCCTCGCAGACGACCGCGAACACGAAGTCGGTGGAATACACGGGAATCGTTCCGCTTCTGCCAAGCCCCAGACCCGTTCCAGTAACGCCGCCGTTGGCGAGCGACATGAGCGAGGAGGATAGCTGACCTTCCATCTTCGTGAAATCCGTGAAGGATGTGGTGAATATCTTGAAGCGTTTCTGTATGACGTCGCTAATGTTGTACGCGCCGAAAGCGAGCGCGGCTGACACGCCCGTTTCCAGCAGGATTGTCCTAAGCGACGGCGCGGCGATGAACACCAAAGCCACGGCGGCGGCGTAATACACGAGCGCGGAGCCGAAGTCGTTTTGAAGCGCGACCATTCCGACGAAAAGGGCGATAAGGAAAGCGGAAACCATAACGGGGTGGCGAAGCTTCTTATCCTTTAGAATATCCGCGAGAATGATGATGAACGCTACCTTCACAAGCTCGCTCGGCTGAATCGACAGACCGCCGAACCCCAAGTATATCCACTGCCTCGACGAAGACATAACCATCGGAAGCGCAAGCGCGGCGGCGCTGACCCCGATAAGCGGAAGCCTGTTTTTCTCCACCTTCCCCGGCACAAGCACCCACTTGCGCGTAACTATCGACGTCGCGCAAAACACGGCCAACCCAACGGCGTAGAAGAACGTTTGCATCATTCCGCCGAACGTCTGCGTGAGCGAATACTGGTACAGCGCGCCGAACGAGCCTAGAAACGTGGCGAGCGCGGTCGTGAGCGGGTCCGCGATATTGAACCTTGGAAACAGGCGCGCGCAGAAATATATCGAACCCGCGCAGCCTATTGTGATGATGAGCGCGCGCATGTCGGGCGACGGAAGGCGCACGACAATCAACAGACCGAACAGCGAGATGAACGCTATGCAAAGCGCCATCAGCCTCGCGTTCCAATCGAAGCGCGGGAATCGCTCCGCGCCCGCGTTCTGCGCGGATTCTTCTGTTATATCGTTCTTAATCTTCTTCATATTGACCGCCGCGCGAGCCCGGCAGCTTCACCGTAAGCTTTAGCTTGCCGTAACGGAGCGCCATCCCGTCTTCAAGAAAGACAGGCTCCTTAAACTCCTCGCCGTTGATTTGCACGGGGCTTATCGGATAGCAGCCCAGCCGCCCGTCCTCCATGATAAACCGCGCCGCCTGCTGCGGAACGTCGCGGTGCTTTATGCGTATGTCGCAGCTTGCGCTCCTGCCGAGCGTCACGTCTTCCGCGAGATAATACGTTCCTGCCGCGCCGTTCGTGCCGCTCGCAGCGTCGCCGCCGCTCACCAGAATAAGCCCGAAGAAGGGACGCGCCGTCGCGTCGGTAACGCTTCCGCCGCCGCTTGCGCGCTCGCTCATGAAGGCGCGTACGGCGCACACGCTTATCATTAGGATGAGCGCGAGAAAGACGTATGTCATGCCCACGGCAACGCCTTCGTAGAGTTCCTTTGGCATCGTCTATTCCCCCGCTACCAATACGTCGCCGTCAGTGATTACGCGAAACTCCGCGCACCTCGCGGGAACAAAGAAGCTTTCGAGCTTGCCGAACGGAATCTCCGTATCGCCGCAAACAAGCCTGCCTTCGCCGAGCGTCGTCAGAACGCGGAATCCGTCCGCAGGCTCAATCCGCGTATCGCCGCCCGTCTTCATCCGCTCAAGCGAGAAGAACGGCGTGTTCAGCGGAAGCTTGTTTGGTATTCTATCGGAACTTTCATTATATTGTTTTTCGCGAACGCACGCAAGCCCCTTCTCAAGGTGAAGCTCGCGCGGTCTGCCGTAGTCGTACAGCCTGTATGTCACGTCGCTGTTTTGCTGAATCTCATAAACGATAACGCCCGCGCCGAGCGCGTGAACCGTTCCCGCGTCGATGTAGAACACGTCGCCCTCTTTCACCTGCGCGACGTTGAGACAGGACATAACGTCCGCTTCATCATTGCGGGACAGCGCGCGCGCGAGGTCGTCCGCCGTCCTGCCTTCCGCGAGACCGTACACTATAGACGCGCCTTCTTCCGCGTGAAGCACGACCCACGCCTCCGTTTTGCCGAGCTTGCCTTCGGCAGCGCGCGCGAACTTGTCGTTCGGATGAACCTGCACCGACAGGCGTTCGCGAGCGTCAATCAATTTAATAAGAAGTGGGAAGTCGGGGATGATTTGCGCAAGGGTTGTTCCGTCTTCCGCGCGCGACTCAAGCCCCGCGAGAATTGACGCTTCCAGCGATTCGCCCGTCCTGTCTGACGGCGTATCCTTGCCGTAAAGGCGGCGCAGGTTATCGCCGCCCCAAGGCGTATCTTTGCCGAATCTGTACGCGGGGATAAGCTTCATTGGTACGTTTTTCATTGGTGTGTCTTTCATTTAACTCACATTCATTCCTCGTCGGTGATTGCCCAGCGCTCTCCGTCGCAGATTAATTTAAGTCCCGCCGTCATTATTATTTCGTCGGTTTCCGCAGACTTGCACTCGACGACGATTGTGCATTCCGCGTCAAGCTCGATGGCGCAGTCCCAGAACACCCACTCGCCGCGGCTTTGCGCGGTGAAGCCGTATGGCTTGGCTTCGTCTTGGGACGCGTCCCACAGCAGCAGCCGACCTCTCGTCGCGCGGACCGTGAACACGGCGTCGGTCAGCGCGCCCGCAGCGTCGTACAGCGCGAAGTCGAAGGGAAGCCCCGGCAGCGCGGTCATTCCGTCCCAGCCGCGCAGCGTGCTGACGGTAAGCGCCGCGCCGTCCTTTTCTATATTGAGGGTGAGCGCCAGCTCGTTCCACGTGGCGATGCCAAGCAGATCGGGATTATACAGAATCTGCATACTGCCGTATCCGCCGTTCAGCATGAAGTCCGCGAGCTGGTAGTCCAGCCAGTCTTGCCTATCCGCTTCGTCGAGCAGACCGCTTTCGATAAGCTCGTCCGCAACCTCGCCCGCGAACTGCATATAACCCGCGCTCAAGCGGTCCAGGGCTTCGGGCGAAAGCAGCGCGGCCGACGCGAGCGCGGGCGACACGAGAAGAATCACCGCCAGCAGAAATAAAAAACGTTTCATGGGGAACCTCTTACAGCAGAACTCTTTTCCGGATAGGCTGTCGACAAACAACCGCTTCGTAACCCGCGGGCGAGCCGGGGGCTCGCCCCTACAAGGGTTTTGATTCTTGCATACCGATAGCTACATCATGTAGGGGCGACCGCCTCCCGGGGTCCCCGACAAATCCGCAGATTTGGCGGGGTGGGTCGTTCGCCCGCCCTTTACAATACTTGCGGGCTTTGTCGACAGTCTGCAAAGTTCTTCAGAGCTTTTTTCAGAATGATTCACAAGATATAACGGCGGGCGGACAATATTTCATGCCGAAGCGAATGTATTCAATCGAATATTATCATGCTTGTCCGCATATATAGTTAACGGCAAACGTTGAGTTAAACAGGATAAGGAGAAATATTACATGAAGACAATGAGAACGATACTTGCGGTATTCGCGTGCGCAACGCTGCTCGCGGCGGCAGGCTGCACATCGAACGAGCCTGCGCCCGAGGTTTCACCAAGCCCGTCCGCCGCTCCGTCGGAAAGCCCGTCCGCGGAGCCGTCAGCGTCGCCGAGCGAACAGCCCGCCGACACAAGCGCGGAATATCTGCCGATAAGCGCGAACGCGAAGCTTATCTACGACGGCAAGGAGGTTGGCGCGGTGCCGTATAAATCGCAGGACGGCACGATATTTCTTCCGCTGAAGCCTCTTGCGGAGGCGATGGGGTACAAGGCGGAAACGCAGACCGCGGGAACGTTTGAGACGCTCGCGATAAGCCGTGACGGTGTGGAGTCGCTCACGCTGGAATATACGCCGCCATCCGTCGGGCAGAACACCGCGACGGGAGTCACTGCGAAGAAGGCGGGCGCGAATATCGCCGCGGAAGACAAGCTTCCGTATGTAGACGGAACGATATATGTCCCCGAAACGTTCATCGACGAAGCGTTGCAGGCTATAGACGTTACGGTGGACGACAGCGGCGCGACGGTTCGCGCGGGGCAGTGATTGCATAAAAACAAACATTGCAGGGGCGATTTTAAGGCTGCAATGCAAAGGGTTTGCGTTACACCCATGAAATCGCCCGCCCGCATACAAAACAATCGTTTGTCGACAGCCTGAAACCGCCGTTTCCGGCGGTTTCTGCGGGATTTAAATCCTTGCCTCGTCTAATCCGAGATGTAACAAGCCGTTGTATGAACCGTATCCTAAGCCTAGTCCCGCCCGTGGCACTTCTTGAACTTCTTGCCGCTGCCGCAGGGACACGGGTCGTTTCGCCCAATCTTAATTCCATCGTAGAATCGATGCGTCGATACCGGCTCGGGTCTTTGTGTGAAACTATCAGACCTTGTGTATTGAAACAGCGGTTCAGACTCCTCTTCTCGGAAGCAATGCCAGTTTTGGGTCAGCGCAACCGTATCATCGATATACCGATTCCTTTCTGTCGACGAATACGACTCCAAAGCGCTTTCCTTAGTTTTTGAATTATAGCGTCTCAGCCAAGATTCGTATGGACCGCAAAATTCCATCGGACCCATTTTGTCGAAAAATGGTTTTATTAATTCAAAAACCTCTTCAATGTGCAGTTCCCCGCATTGCGAAATCGCCATATCTATAAACGTCCATTGAGATTCACTTTCCGTATCGGACATATCGACGCTTTTCTGCGTCAGCGCCTCCTTATAGATATCGACCATCGCGGCGCGTTCAATGACGCCTTCAGCATACAGGATGTTTATCGCGCCGAGCGCGGCTTCTCTCGCATAAGAGAATAACGATTGGTCGAGCGCTACATCTTTGATCTTCGGTAGATCGTCCGCGGTTGCGCAGGACGCGAGTATACCTGCAAAGTTTTCCGTTAGGATATCGCCCAGATAAATATCGTTTTTTTCCTCGGGCAGGCGCAGCGCGTCAAGCAGTATAGGAAACGCTTCTTTCACGCGAAACTCCGCCAGCAGGTACAGCGCGAAAAATGGTTCCTTCTCTATGTCGACGTCCGCGCTTATTTGGTCAAGCGCTGATTTCAGTATGCTTAACAATTCCGGTATCGCTTCGTCCTTGTGCCCGCGTATATACTCTATCGCTTCATATGGGAAAGACGCCTCGGCGTCGGTTAAGCGATCTAACGCCGTTTCAATATTCATATTCTTCGTATCCATGTGTGTCGCCTCCTTGCGGATAATGTCGGTTGCTCACGCAAATTATAACAACTCCGCCTATTTATTGCAACAGGCTCGCTCGGAAGCGTTAACAAATTATTTTCTCCTGTTTAATAGTCAACGCGCTATTTACGGCTATTTTGCTTGGCTCAACACCCCGTCCTCAATAACCAACCGACGCGCCGCCAGTTGCGCGTACTTTTGCTCGTGAGTGACAAGCAGCAAGGTATTGCCCATGCGGTTCACCTCTTGCAGAAGATGAATGATTTCGTCGGCGGTCTTCTTGTCGAGATTACCTGTCGGCTCGTCCGCGAGAATGATACTCGGGCGATTGATGAGCGCGCGCGCGATCGCGACGCGCTGCTTCTGCCCGCCCGATAATTCGTGCGGCATATGCTTCAGGCGGTCTGCAATCCCCAGCAAATCGGCAAGCTCGTTAAGGTATGTCTTGTCCGGCTTGCGTCCGTCAAGAAGCGCGGGCATTATTATGTTCTCATACGCTGACAGTATGGAAATCAGCTTGAAATCCTGAAAGATATAACCAACCTTCGTGCGCCGTATCTTCGCCAGTTCGTCGTCCTTGGCGGTAGTAACTTCTTTGCCGTCAATCACTATCGTTCCGCCTGTCGGCTTATCGATACACGCGAGCAGATTCAGCAGCGTCGTCTTGCCCGAACCCGACTGACCGGATATCGAGACGAACTCGCCCTGTTCAATCGATATTGATACGTTGTTTACGGCGATAATCGATTCGGTGCCTTGGGTATAGGTCTTTGTTAGGTTTTTCGCTTGAATTACCGACATATTATAGTCTTCTTTCATATAGCTTGAAGTTGTTTGAGAGAGGATTTTGCGGGAATCATATACGCGCACAATACAACGCCTGAAATCAACAGATGGAACAATATCGGGTCGGCGCTGAACGGGAAGCCTGACAGGATTGCGACCCATTCAAACAAACCTAAGCTTACAAAGATAGAAACTGCGATAGATATGATGGCGGCTTTCGCAACCATTTTTAAGTAGGCAAGGCTTAAAGTCCGTCGGTTTGTACCCAGTTGATGAAGTATGGCAAGCAGTTGCTTATTCGCGTTCACCATTTCATAAGCAATGGCGGATAAAACGATGATGATAAACAAGAGGAGTACGATTGTTATGAACGCTAACAGAATGTAGTAGCCTCTTGTGGTATTCAGCAGGTGACGATACATTTCGGCATTATTTACTATTTCATACTGATCCGGCGGCATAAGGTTCCTCAATTCACTGACGACATATTCCTCGTTCGCCTCATCGGATAATCCTATATAAATATTGTTTATAGGCAGCTTATATAATAACTCTGCATAGCGGTCTTCGTTCACATAGACATTCAAGCTGTTGTTTGATTTTGATTGCGCAGCGTAGTAACCGTCTTTTAGGGTAGCCGCTAGCTTAAATCCGGCTTCGGAGCCGAGATCAAACATATATAGGTCGATTGGCTTTTGATTATCGTTTTGAGTCCGTTCATTCCACATCTCATCATTACTTTCAAGCAGTTTGATTGCAGCGGAATCCAGATAGAATGGGCTTATATAGTCAGGTTCGGAAATTTCCGAATTGTCCGTATTGTCCATGCTTTCCGCATCCTCATTTAAGAGGAATACCTGCAGAATCGGTTCAACATAAACAGATGCCACACCACTTATACCAAGGAAGGGCCGTTCAAATTCGGGGGTATAATTAATGACTACGTCTTTATGGAGCATTGGTCTGACGACAATGGCATATTCAGGAGCGACGTTATTAGCACGAAAGCTGAGATAGAACCAATCGAAAACAAGTAACAGCAACAACGCTATTGGCAATGAAACCCATAAACATATTTTCAACTGCCGTCCAAAAGCGCGGTGATAAATTTTCTTAACAATCGGCATTGCCGCGCGCTGTGAATCGTTTGTCTCATGTCGGTTTGTTGTATCGAGAGTTTGCTTGTATTTTTTGGTTGGTGTGCCGCGTGACGTTCTAAGGACAATGAATAACGATATAATCATAAATAAAAAGAATGCTGACAAAACGGTAACGGAATGCATCCAGTCGATACGAAAGACGATCCATCCAAGATTTCCGACGTCTTGAGTTTGTATATAGCGGATGAATAACTTTGACATAATTATACCGGATACGGCAATAGAAATAGCGGAACTGATAAAGAACGTCAGTACAAGTTCAAAAAGAAACATGAACCGAATCTTTCTTTTCGTCGCGCCGTAATACCGCAATACGCTTACATCTTCTCTGAATCTACTCATATGAACCGCATATGATTTATACAAGATGAACGCGGATATCAGCATAAATAGTGCGAGCAGCAGAAGAAACGCGTCCGCAGTTTTGTAGAAACTTGGATCTACAGCGTTATTTATTATGTTCGCACCACGTTTTCCGCCGTCAACGCTGTTTAGCCTGTTTGATATTGTTATTAATTCCACCACTGTACGATTCTTTTGCTCTTGATCAATTGTTTCGTTATCATCATTTTGATATAGATATATACTCCCGTTTTCATAAACGGGACTTAAACCCGGCAGATCACTAAAATTACTTACATCATCAGAATCACAATTAATAACAACGTACATACCATCATGGTAGCTGCGTTCATAGAACAATCGAGTGCCATTTAAATCGCTGTCGCGATATATGGAAAGCATAAGCGATATAGTCAGCACACTCGTAATAACAAGCGCCAAAAACAGGTGGGCGGAAAAACGCTTTTGCATAGAGCGCTGAAGATATAGTACGATTGCCGATTTTTGTTTACGCAATACGATTATCGCTCTCTTTCCTAATCAAGCGGGAGAATGATATACCATTCTCCGATTGAATTACTCCTTATGCGCATGTATTCGGTAACTTTGAAACATTTGTTGTAATAATATATATTTTGCCATGGAAACTAAAGAATGTCAACAAAATTCACGACGTTTTTTATGGAAACTCACTAATTTCGTTACAGCTCAGCCCCTCGCCTACCTTTTGGGGTAAGGGGCTGAACTGTAACAATATTTCAGATGGCTCTCGGCATACCACGCCGTCAAGATGACAATACGAACGCTTATATCCGCGGCTCGCTCAATACACTATCCTCGTATACTCGGGCGGTTGATAAGCGCGCAGGCTATTATGACACGCGGCTTGTTAATTTCTTGCATATGATTACATAACGATAACCGTTAAAATGGCATAGATTAAAGAAGCGGACCGCCGTTTTCTATGGCGGTTCGCTCAGACTGTCGACAAACGATTGTTTTGTATGCGGGCGGGCGAGCCGGGGGCTCGCCCCTACAGCATATTGAGTTCCTGTATACCGATAGCATACACCCTGTAGGGGCGACCGCCTCGG
>JAITHB010000085.1 GCA_031280145.1 Oscillospiraceae bacterium
CCGAGGCGGTCGCCCCTACAGGGTGTATGCTATCGGTATACAGGAACTCAATATGCTGTAGGGGCGAGCCCCCGGCTCGCCCGCCCGCATACAAAACAATCGTTTGTCGACAGTCTGAGACGAAGCTTTTCTTCGTTCGCTTTAACAGCGAACAAAATACATAAAGGTTGGGTGATATAATGCTTTGGTCATTACCGGACGGCGCGCTGGTTTCAGTCGGACACGTTTGCAGCGGTATCAGATGCGTATGCCCGCGCGGCGGCAGGGTCAGTCTATTCGCCATAGGCGCGGAAGCCTCGGCGGCGGACGCTGCGGAACGTCCTGCGTTTGAATTGCCGACGGGCAGAGACAGGGCGGACGATTATACATGCAGGGACACATACAGAAGAGTTAAGAGTTGAGGAGTTAATGGGATGTAACGGGTGGGCGGTTGTATTGCAACGGGCGACGTAATGATGCCGCGGGCGATGTAATGATAACCACGGGCGACGTAATGATGCCGCGGGCGATGTAATGATAACCGCGGGCGATGTAATGATAACCACGGGCGAGCCGGGGGCTCGCCCCTACAGATTTTGGTTATATTCCCGTTTGAAAGAAAACAAACGGTGTAGGGGCGCGCGCCTCGCGCGCCCGCGGTTATCATTACATCGCCCGCGGTTATCATTACATCGCCCGCGGCATCATTACATCGCCCTCCGTTCACAACCCTCGCCCTATGCATCCCAAATTCCCAATTGAATTAATCCGCATTTTTTGCGGGTTCGACGCTCTCCTCCAGAATCCTCTTCACCTTATCCGTGAAATCGGCGCACAGCTCGCGCGCGAACTCCGCGTCGCGCGACTCGCCGAACACGCGCAGCTCCGGCTGCCCCGTGCTTGTGATGAGCATAGCGAAGCCGTCGCCGTGGTCTATGCGCAGACCGTCCGTCATGTCGGGATATCGCTCCTCTTCCGATAACGCCTTAAGCACGCGCCCCTTATCGGGATTGGCGCACGGTATCGTCTCCCAGAAGCGGTGCAGCGAGGGCATCTGCTCAAGCAGGCCGCGCAGCGGCGTTCTTGTGCGCGACAGCCATGATATAACGGAAAGCATCGCGGCGATTCCGTCAAAGTATACGTCAAGCTGAGTCTCCATGCCGGCTTCCGCAAGCGCGCCCATCCAGCTTTCCGCAGCCGCGCGAACGCGCTTCACGCGCGCGCCCTTCTGCGCGGCGATTGTCTCAAGCGTGAACGGCGCTTGCATAGGCACTATAAGAAGCTTCTGCCCTTGGTCGAGCAGCGCGGAACAGTTTATCAGAAGCTGCGACTCGTCGTCAGGCACTCCCGCAGCGTCGAACACCTGCGCGTTTACGCCGTCTACCGACAGGCGGAAGCCCGTCTCCCACGATTCCACCGATGCGGAAGGAACGCTTTCGCGTTCCCCGGATTCGCGCGACCTCCGTCCGCGCGCCGGAGCGGTTTCCCCGCCGTCCTTTATTCCGCACTCTTCGCCGTTCAGACATACGACGCGCGCGTGTTCCAAGCCGACGGTTAAGAACACGCGCTTTACAAGGCCGCTCTGCTCCGCCGAGTTAGTGAACACCGCGACGTGCGGCTGCGTTGCGCGTATCGCTTCGCCGTCGCACGCGGAGGCAAGCGCGCCCGCGTAGAACAGCCCGCCGTCGTTCATCTTCTGCGGAAGCTTAGGCGCGTTCGTGAACGCCTGATTGAAGTCTTGGCGGAACGAGAGCGTCTCCCAACTGCGAAGAAGGGTGCGCGTCGGCCATATGCCGTCCTTGGCGCACGGAACGATTCTGTCCTCGCAGATATAAAGACCCGCGGGAATGCTGAGCATCCGCATGAGACGGCGCAGCATCGAAAGCGAACCCTCGCCCATATCCAGCACGGCGACGCCTTGACCCATAAGCCCTGATAGGGCGGCTGCTGCGAGCGCCTGACTGGTCGCGTCGGTTTTGCGCATAAGCGCTATCTCCTTAGCGCCCGAGGCCTTGGCGTACGCCGCCGCAAGCGTGCACGCGCATTCGGGCGAGTTTGGCTCAAGCCCGCGGTCGTCCGCCTGCGGACGCTTGAGGTCGCCCCACACAAGGTTCTGCGAGACGCGCATACCCGGCTCGATACGCTTGTACGGCCACACCTTCACGCCGGGGTCAAGCCTTGCGCGCGCGCCGAGCGACGCGCTGTCGCCGAGCGCGCTGTCCTCGAAAGCGTTCGCGCCTTCGCCCGCCGAGCTTGCGCCGCACATAACCATCCCGCGAAGCGTCGCGCCGCGCCCGACCTTCGCGCCGCTCCACAATACGCTGCGCTTCACGTTCGCGTCTTCGCTCACTTGCACGTTCTCGCCGATAACGCTTCCCGCGAGGACGGACGCGCCGCTCTCAATCACCGCGCCTTCATCTATAAAGCAGGGCGATTCAAGCTTCGCGCCGTCGCGAATCTGCGCGCTGTCCGCAATGAAGTTGCCGTCCCTGTTTTTCTTTATACGGGTATCAAGACCGACCTTGCCCGACAGGAAATCCGTCTGCGCCTTAACGTACGCGCTCTGGTCGCCTATATCGCACCAGTAGCCGTTCATCTGAAACCCGTAAAGCTGAAGGTTATCCGCCACAAGTTTGGGGAACAGGTCTTTGCCGAAGTCGTAGTTCGTGTCTTCGGGGATATAGTCCAGTATCTGCGGCTCCAGAATATATATGCCCGTGTTGACCAAGTCGGAGCAAACCTCGCCCCAGCTCGGCTTCTCGATGAAACGGCGGATGCGTCCGTCGGAGTCGGTCACAACACAGCCGTATTCGAGCGGCGTGTTGGTTTTCTTGAGTACGAGCGTCGCGATTCCGCCGCGCTGTTTGTGGAACTGCATCGCGGAATGCAAGTCGCAGTCGGTGAGACCGTCGCCCGACAGAATCACGAACGTCTGCTTTATGAGGTCTTTGGCGAGCAAAACGCTTCCCGCCGTGCCGAGCGACTTCTTCTCGTGGTAGTATCGCAGCGACACGCCGTCCTGCGAGCCGTCGCCGAACGCGCGCTCGATTTTGTGCGGCAGATACATAAGAGTAATGCCGATGTTGCGAAGTCCGTTCCGCTTGAGGAGCTGAATGGAGTATTTCAGGACAGGGTCGCCGAGTACAGGCACCATCGGTTTGGGCATGTCGCAGGTAAGCGGACGAAGGCGCGTGCCTTCACCTCCCGCCATAATGATTGCGTCAAGGCCTTCCACATTGTTCAAGTTTGAATCCCCCGTTTTTTTGGTCTGTTTGTTTTCAGTCAATTATGTATTGTTATTATTGCTGAAATACATGCAAATCATGCAGAAATACTCAAATTATTGATATGCATTTATATGGAAGAATCTGCCGCCTAAGGGCGTTAAATGGATAAAATTAGGGAATACAGGAGAAGTTATGAGCGAACGAAATGAGCGCAAATCAATCTATGACAAAGGAACGGGCGCGGTGATGAAATTTCTCAAAGGCTTCAAGGACTTCGCGATGAAGGGCAACGTCGTCGATTTGGCTGTCGGCGTGATGATTGGCGGCGCGTTCGGCAAAATCGTAACCTCAATCGTGAGCGACCTGTTCATGCCGCTGCTGGGTCTCATTCTGGGCAGAATAAACCTGCGCGGCGCGTTCGTCGCGCTCGACGGGAACACATACGAGTCGATTGAGCAAGCCACGGCGGCGGGCGCGAACGTGTTCAACTACGGCGGGTTTCTGACGACCGTAATCGACTTCATCGCGATGGCGCTCGTCATCTATCTTGTGATAACGCTGCTTGGAAGGCTTAAGCCAAAGCCCGCGCCGCAGCCTGCGGAAGCGAAACCCGCGCCGCGCCTGTGCCCCGCCTGTCTCATGGAGGTCAACGCGGAGGCGACGCGCTGCCCGCACTGCACGTCTTATTTTACGGAACAGGGTTAATTAGGAATGTTCTGCGTTGTGGTGGAACGTATGTGCCCTGCGGTGTAAGTGGGACGTACGTCCCTGCGGTGTAGATGGGACGTACGTCCGTCGGGCGGGCGATTGGAAATCGCCCCTACAGATGTGAGGTTGCATTGAATCGGGCGATGTATAGATAACCGCGGGCGAGCCGGGGGCTCGCCCCTACATGGGATTGTTTTCATTCAATCCGGAAGGTATTGTAAACCCTGTAGGGGCGACCGCCTCGGTCGCCCGCCATATACAACACCTGCATGATTGCCGACAGGGAATCCCTGTAGGGGCGATTTCCAATCGCCCGCCCGGCGGTCGTCGTCCCGCCTACACCGCAGGGCACGTACGTCCCACCACAACGCAGAACATTCCCAATTCCTCATTCTTCGCCGCGTCCCGCCCCCTAATCCGATATTTTGTTGCGTTATTTGAAATGCGCGTGTATAATGACACAAGGGGGGATGTATATGAACATAGACCTTCCGGCGAGCGCCGCTTCGTGTGACGAACAAACCGACCACTGTACCATACAAGACAATAGGAAGCCCGCGACCGTTCTTCTTGCCACAAACGAACAGGACGTCGCGGACAACTTCAGGAACTTTGTGGGTTGGGAACGTTTGGGTTACACGCGCCCGATAATCGTTTCATCCTGCGACGAAGCCGCGGCACAGCTTGCCGCCAACAAAGTAAACGCAATCGCGGTCGCGCTTCCGACGAAGGAAAGCGCAAGGCTGCACGACATTCTGCACGGAATGCACATGCTGTTCCTCGAACCCGTCGCGGATTCGCACGCGCTCTCAGACGTTCTTTCCAGAATGTCGCTTATGATTGAGAAACAGCGCGAACCCGCGCAGGCGGGTCCCGTATTGACCTCCATACGCGATACCTTCTTCAACACGCTTCTTGACGGGCTTATTCATTCGGAAACGGTGCTGCGCAATCGGATTCAGGTGATTCAGCTTCCGATTTCGCCCGACTGCCCCTGCGTTCTGTATACGCTCAAGATGAACGGCGCGGACCACTATCTTGAGGATGTGTGGCAGTATGGCAGGGCGCGGCTTCAGCTCGCGCTTCGCAAGTTCTTCTCCGGCGAAACGGACGGGCTGTATATGGCGATTGGAAGCATACGCGCGGGTACGATTCGTCTCATATGCTGCCCCGCAAACTGCATAGACTTCGGAGTGGATGTTGAAGAGCTGCTCGCAAAGTCAAAGCGCGCGGTTGAGGAAAAAATCGCGTCCGTCCTCGATTACATCGAACTCGACCTCACGATTGATTCGCAGAAGCTTTTGAGCGGTCTCACGCACCTTTTGTCGAAAGCCCAACACCTGATTATTTGAGGTACAGCATGAAAGTTATTCTCCTGCAAGACATTCCCGGCAGCGGCAAAAAAGACGCGATACTCAATGTTGCGGACGGATACGCCAGAAACTATCTCTTCCCGAAAAAGCTCGCGGTGGAGGCGACCGACGCGCAGCTTGCGAACATCGAGCGTCACAAGGCGGCGCTCAAGCGCCGCGACGCGAAGATTAAGGACGAAGCGCAAGCTTTGGCGAATAAGCTCGCCAAAGGCGTTGTGACCGTGGCGGGGCGTTCGGGCGAGAAGGGCGAACGGCTGTACGGGTCAATCACCGCGGAGCAGGTTGCGGAAGCGCTTGATTTGCAGCACGGAATCAAGGTTGATAAGCGCAAGATTACGCTGCCCGACGCGATCAAGAGCGTCGGCGACTATCCGATTTCCGTGTGGCTCGCGGCAGGCATCGAGACCGCGATGACGCTGAAAGTCACGGCGAAAACGTAATAGAATGAACAATT